>JBAMMJ010000111.1:0-7092 GCA_039793825.1 Verrucomicrobiota bacterium
ACCTCTCGCAAGCAAAAATCATATCAATCCCACCAAAAAGCGCAAATCTGCACTGGCGCGGTTATAGCAATTTCAAGAATCTGCCATCTCATCTGCCACTTACACCGGATTATTACGATATAGCAAACGAAGCGCCCTGGAAGATTGTTCCAGCGGGCTGGTGCACAAAATATGGCGAAGTGGTTGAACTGGTTGAGACGCAGGATAACGCGTTAGCAATTATCAATGGCGGAGACGAATTGACATTGTATTTCCCTGAAAATGCGTTGCCAGAAATTCCTGAAGGCTATGAGCGCGATTTCTTTATTTATTCAGTCGGTTGGGATAAGGACACCGATTTCCATATTGAATGCGGCACAACGGTGGAACCGCTTCCATGGCATAATATGGATTATCAAAATTACGGTAAACAAAAAAGACCCTCTTTTGAAAGCGATTCTCTGATGAAAAAATACACAACAAGATACGTCGGGGCTCCGGTGCCCATTAAAAAACTCAAATACGCGCGCAAATAATCTACTGGCATTTAACCCATCAGAGAAGTATCGGGTCTGCTAAATCAGGAGAACCTTTTATACAAATATTTTATATTTTACCTGCCTAATGGACCGGTGTGTTTTTTCCCGCTTAATCTCCAATAAACATCTCTTATTCTCACCGCGCTAAAACCTAAAAGCCAAAAAAACAGTCCCACTCGTTGTATTAACGTAGTGCGGATTTCGGTTTTGATTTTGTTATTTAAATCGGTTTTATTCAGACACACCTCAGTCCGCGCCCCGTGTAATGCCTTTAATTTGCACAATCTTAAGAAATTTGATATTCTGTTTTCCCGGTATAAGGAAGCGATAATCTGCATCGCCTTCCATTCCTCTGCGGATAACTCGGCAAGTTTGCCGACATTTTGAGAGGTCGTGTTTTGTGGATGAATTCTGTATTGGCATAATACCTCTCTGACCTCCAGGATTTTGTTGCAATGTCCAGCCAGCTCGGCGTAAAAGACAACATCCGCGACCTGCGGCATATCGGTCTTGAACGAGCAAGGTATCGCCTTTCCACAAGTTTTTATTATTGCTGCAGGGACTAAAACGGTTTGCATTCGCGACTGTTTATCAAGCAATTCAGGACGAGAAACTTCTCTCGGAGGAGCGCCGTTATCTTTATAGTCAATAAACCACCAGGGCGGAAGTTTTTGTCCATTGCAATCAATCAATTCAAATCGGCTGTAAGCCATTGATATCGGTTCCGCGTTCTCCAATACCGACAACAACTTTTCAAAAAAATCAGCAAGCACCAGATCATCGGCGGTAAGAATGTGTAAATAATCGGTCTGTTTGGCAAATTCAAGAGCCCTGTTAAGGTTACCAAAAAGGCCAATATTCTTTTCGTTTTTGATAACCGTTATCGGGAGGTCTTTATAGTTTTGCGCTATCTCGCGCGTGCCGTCGGTTGAACAATTATCAAGGACAACCACCCGGTCAGGTCTGCGTTTCTGCGAAGCAAGCGAGTCAAGGGTTGTTTTAAGATATTTTTCCCCGTTGTAAACAGGAATAACGGTGGTAAGCAATGGCGTCATTTAATTCTTTTTAAAAAAGCGTCCTGCCAGTGAGTAATGTTTTTGGATAACTCGCTTTCATTAAACAACCACTTTGGCTGTTCTATTATAAATTCAGGATGACGTTTTGCAAATTCTCTGGCTGCCTCTGCCGGATTGTCCAATTTCCATTCAGGTTTTCCGCGGGGCACGTCATATAGGTCTTGCATACTGCCGTCGGTCGCAATTATATATGAGCCGGGCTTAACAAATATGTGATAGGCTTCAAGTTCAGCGAGCACGTGCGCCTTTGTGTGGCAGGAATCAAGTATTACAAGCGCCTGTTCATCTGGTTTTACCAGAGCCTTTACTTTTTCTAATACCTGCGGATCGGTTGAACTACCCTCAATCATAGTAATGTAGGGGTATAAGAAATGGCTTTCAATTGCCTTTCGGTTATGTGGACGAATTTCAATGTCAATCCCAATCACCCTTCCCTTTCCCATCACTTTGCACAAAGAAGCAGAAAACACAAGCGAGCCGCCATGCGCAATCCCCGTCTCAATAATAACATCCGGCTTAACGGTGTATATAACCTCCTGGATTCGTATTATGTCTTCGGGGATCTGAATAATAGGTCTGCCCAGCCAGCTAAATGTATAGGGATATTTCTGGTTCCATCCGACCTTTAGCCATTGACGCGAGATTTCTTCAAATGCCTCTTTTGAATAAAGCGGCAATATGCGCGAAGAATCGCCATTCTCAATCGTCAATTGCTGTTTATCTGTATCAATCGTCAATTTCATTTTTGTGTTTTTTCGGTAATATTCGCCTGAGTATTTTTATAATAGTCGCTGCAAAATCTCAACATTTAATCCAAATTTTTCGCTTATATTCCGACGTGCTCTCTTATCAACGCTCCTGTTATGCGACATTCTACAAATGTTATGTTGCGCAAATAATTCTTAAATTATAATATCTATCAGACTGTTTTAAATGCGCACAGCGGACTTAAAATGGGGTTTTGGGAAAATATATTTATAACGACAAAGGCGAAACTGCTGGAAGGGCTTTCAGGTTCAGCGCCTCAGTGGTTGATTGCCCTTCTTTCCAATATTATTACCATTGCTTCAATTATACTGCTTTTTTCATTGTTGTTTGGAATTGTCACCGTCATAGAACGAAAATTATTGGGTAGAATGCAAAACAGATTCGGTCCAAACAGGGTTGGACCATACGGTTTTCTGCAATTTGTTGCCGACGGCATAAAAGCGCTGACAAAAGAAGATATTGTTCCTGCTCGGGCGGATAAAATCGTTCACTTTCTGGCGCCGATTATAATCGTTGTTCCTGCACTTTTAAATTTCGCGGTGATTCCGTTTGGCAAAAATATGGTCGCTTTTGATATGAGCAATGGACTGTTATTTTTCTTTGCAATTGGCGCGGCGACTGAACTTGCCGTATTTATGGCTGGATGGTCAAGCCGAAACAAATATTCGCTTCTTGGTGCAATGCGCGCTATTGCGCAAATGCTATCTTACGAAATCCCTCTAATTGTATCAGCATCTGCGGTAATTATGTTCACCGGAACTTTGTCGTTTTCAAAAATTGCAGAAGCCCAATCTGGTTACTCAGCTGGTTTTATCCCTAACTGGAACATATTAACTCCGTGGGGGGTTGCATCGTTTATAATTTTTATGATTGCCGCCACCGCAGAATTGAATCGTTCTCCCTTTGACCTGCCAGAAGGAGAATCAGAAATCGTCGCAGGCTATTACATAGAATATTCCGGCTTCAAATTCGCTTTATTTTTCCTTGGCGAATACTTTGCAATGTTCGCCATTTCAGGCGTGACGATAACCCTGTTTTTAGGTGGATGGAACGCTCCTTTGCCATTTCTTGAATTCCTCCCATCCTGGTTCTGGTTTTTTTCAAAATTATTTTTAATGATTTTCCTCTTCATCTGGTTAAGAGCAACATTGCCTCGTTTAAGGATTGACCAACTGATGAACTTTTCGTGGAAATTCCTTATTCCTGCATCCTTTGTTACCTTATTGAGCGTTGCGCTCTGGCGTTATCTAAATGGAGGGGTTATTGGCTGGCTTATATGCAGCTTCATTGTCGCAATACCCTATTTAATCTTTAATAAGAAAATGCGGTCATACACAAATGAAGTTTATTATAGACAGAATCCAAATTAAAACTAATTTAAGGCAGGCGCGCCCTATAAAAATACCTTGATTCACTCCGAACCAAATTTTCAAAATATTCCATTACGCCTTCTGAAGAGGTTGTGTTTGTGTATATCGGCGTCCAGCGATAAAGATTGGTGCTGGATTCAATCACATAAGTCTGGTCCGGTTCTCCGTAGATAATTATTTTAAATTTTGCTTCATCCTGCGAAATCAATGCGACGAGTTCAGGAAGCCGTCTGATTCGCAATACATAGTTTAACTGAACCACATTCTGGGGATTAAACAGGTTTGAGAAAGTAACCGTGTTTGTGTAAACTCCGAATTGTAGGCTGCCGATAATTTCAGAATTAAACGTAAGTTCAATCTCGTTTGTAGCCGACGGCGGTAATATTCCACTCTCTGCATTGAGAATAATCCATTCCGACGAAGCCGTAGCGTTCCAGAAGAGATTTGAACCGCCATTATTTATCAGTTTGAGAACCAGATTACTATTGATACCAGTGCCGACAAAGGTTTCAAAATAATGTGTGGATTCATCCATAATGACAAGATTCGCTGGTTTGGGATAAACATTCAACGAGGCAAAAATCGTATATCTCTCGCTCGTACCATTTGTTGTAAATATATTAATAATGTCCGAGTAATTTCCTGCCGAAAGGTTAAGGGCGTTTGTGGTGATTTTTATCTCAAAAAGATTGGTTTCTCCTGGCTCAAGCAAACCGTTGGTTGGATAAATTGAAAGCCAATTTTCCGTGTTATAAGCCGTCCATAATAGCCTTCCTGCCCCGGCATTTGTGAATGTGTAGTAACCTTGTGCTGGATTGAATCCGACACCAACAATGCCGCTGCTTTCAAATCCGCTATCTGGCAGGATTGCAAGAATTCCGGGTCTATCCTGCACAGTCAACGTCGCCGTTAATTGAACGCTCCCGGAACCCGTTGTAATGTTTTGAATTGAAATAACGCCAGTATAAACGCCGCTGGCAAGCAGATTTGCGTTTGTGTTTATGCTTACAACAAGTATTGAACTTGCCATCGGCGACAATCTTCCATTAGTCTCAGAAAGTGAAATCCAGTTTACCCCGCAACTGGCGCGCCATTCAAGCGGCGCATCGCCAGAGTTTAATAAGGTATAAAGCGCGTTCTGTGGCGAGAACGGTCCACCTGTGTATCCAGTTGAGTTAATATCTGTAAGCGGAGAGATCTCAAGCACAGCATTGGTGCCATTTACAATTAACATTATAGAACGTCTTGTTGAACCAGAGCCGCCTGTTAAATTGCTGAATGTTAAATCTGTGTTATACGTTCCAATGCCTAACCTATAAGCGTTTGTATTTATTGAAACAGTCACGTTTGTCGTCTGGCCAACTGAAAGTATGCCAGTTTTTGGCGATATACTTACCCAATCTGCCGATGTTGATGCCGACCAGCTTACCTCCAGACCACCTGTATTGGTGATGTAATACAGCTGACTCTGCGGCGTAAACGGTCCGCCAACAGGTCCGGAGGCAATTAAATCTCCTGCCGGACCTATTGATATTCCATCAGAAAGATAAGGAATAAAAGCCACAGCCATATTATTGGTTAGAGTAATCGGACTTCCGTTTGCTATGAATTCCGCAGCCATTTCCCCGGTTGCGTTTTCAATTCCAACCGTCGCAGACGTCCCACCACCCCCTGAAAGGAGCTTGCCCGGCTGTGTTTGCTGATACTGCAGAATAATTCGTTGTGATGTTTCCTGAAGAATCGCCTGGAATGTTAAGGTAACGCTTGATGCGGTTTTTCTCGGAACACCTGTCCAGGTGACAACAAACTGCCTATACGGCGCAGAACCCACAACACCGTAATGTATAGTCCCTTTTGAAGCAGGATTCAAATCGTCCCAATATACATAAATTGCGTCGTTTGGCGTATTTGTGTTTCCAAGCGATGTGTTAGAAGCTTTGTCCAAACCGTTTGGATTGAATCCAAGCAGTCCGTTTGCCCCAATATAGATAAATTGTTTGGTTGAACCGTAAAAATTAAATGGAAATGGGAGCAAAATTGTCCCGCTCACCCCATTGTCGGCAAGGCTAATCTGGGTCATCCCGTTTGTTGATATCCACAAATAATTTGTGTAAACAATCTGGTAATTTGAGAGTAATTTATACAGATTAATCCGACCTCCTGAAACGCATTTGCCCGCAAGCGAAGGCAGTTTATCAACAGACTCCAAAACCCGTTTTATAATCTGGTTATAACTGCTAAGGGGATACCGTTCCATTGCAAGCGCGCACGCCCCGGAAATATGAGGCGCAGCCATTGAAGTGCCGCTTAAATATATGTAGGAGGTGTCGGAAGCAAAAAATGTGGAATAGATTGAACTCCCCGGCGCGCCAACATCAACGGAAGTTGCTCCATAATTAGAATAGTTTGCAAGGTTGTCATTAATGTCGGTCGCGAGCACGCTTATGATGTTATCCAGATTATACGACGCCGGGTAAGATGGCGTAGAATCATTATTTTGAGATTCATTTCCAGCAGATGCTACCACGATAATACCTGCGCTGCGGGCGTTGTTAAGCGCCGTTTGTAAGGAAGAAGAATAAGTTGGCGAGCCAAAGCTGGCATTGATTATTCTCGCGCCTTTATTAATCGCATAATTTACACATTCAATAGCGTCTGAGACATAACCGCTGTCTGATGCGTCAATGAATTTTAAAGCCATAATTTTTATACGCCAGGCTACGCCAGAAACTCCTTTGCCGTTATTTCCCACAGCGCCTATTATACCTGCCACGTGCGTGCCGTGCCCATAATCATCATACGGATTGCCCGGATTTTGCGCGCCGTCAATCGCATTTATTCCGTAAACATCGTCAATATAACCATTTTTATCGTCGTCAATTCCATTGCCTGGAATTTCTCCGGGATTTATCCACATATTTGGCGCTAAATCTTCGTGAGTGTATCTGATTCCGCTATCTATAACAGCGACAATAACGTTGCTTGCCGAATTTAATATTCCCCACCCTTCTGGCGCGTCAATATCGGCGTCAGGTGTGCCGCCAAATTGTCCAATGTTATTCAAATTCCATTGCGAACCGTTCGTATATAACGGATCATTAGGAGTTAATTGATGCAACTTTAAAACATAATCCGGCTCCGCATATTCCACTAAACCACTTTGTAAATATGATTGAGCCAATTCAATCGGAGTCCTGTCTGACGGGAGCGCCAATACCTGCAAATTTTCAAAACGTGAATATTCCCGTTTAATTTTTACTCCGTTGATTTTGTGAAAGGAATTTAATTGATTCAGGTTTACTCCTTTTTTGGGCATAATAATAAGCCTTGAAGGATGATAATTTTTCCCTACAAGGGGCG
>JBAMMJ010000112.1:0-7055 GCA_039793825.1 Verrucomicrobiota bacterium
GATTATTTGACATCTGGAATCACAAAGCGGTGGCGTTGCCACCGCACTCCAAAGTGGTGCGGCTACCACGTAGCCTTACCACAGCACTCCAAAGCGGCGTCAAACCCACCATTTCTTCTCCATCCCCTTTGGTAAAAAAATATCCAATCCTTCCATTCACCACTTAATTCACCTCAATAAACTTAAATCACGGGGTATTAGCCTTTATCTATCCCTGTTTGAGACCGTTTTCCTGCTGAGAGTTTAAGAACCTGGTGTCAGCCCGAACCGATGACAATTTTTTGAGATTGCCTTGCAACCACCCTATTTTTTCAACCTTAAACGAATCAAACTCAGGAACATAAGGCTTAATATCAAGCAATGGCGTTCCATTCAAAACATCAAGACCTCTGACTAACAACCTGTTCCCTTGAATTTTTAAAAGCTCAACGACTGATATCCCAATCGCATTCGGGCGCGCAGGCGCTCTGGTTGCAAAAACACCCCTTTCCTGATTATCCAGAAATGGTTTTACTGTTAACGTGTACCTTTTGCTCAAATGAAAATGATAAATCAGAATGATGTGTGAGAACCCATCAAGGTCTTTTAACCCTTCTACATATTCAGGGAAAATATCCACCGTGCCTTCGCATCCATTAGCCGCAGTCGGCTGTATTGGAACTCCATCGGCATCATTATATGGAGAATGAATTACCCCAATGGGCTTGTATGTAATACTTTCCATAAATTCCTTTGTCCTGCATTATTGTTTAAACATCGCATCTTTCTGACCTCAAGAAATATTAAATGAAATTATTGGACAGAATAAGATATTTTTTAAGATTCAATATCAGGACAGGGGAAGTTAAATTCTTGTGGATGTAATTTTATTTTTCACTACGACCGTTTTGTTTAATGGTATCTCTATTTTGGATTTCAGTTTGCCAGCGCCAGATGCCCGCAAGAAAACTTCCAATAACAGAATGAAACGTCGCGGAGATTGCGCAAGGTGTCGGAGCCGAGGGCATTTGAGGAAAATTTCGTATCGCCAGGACCGTCCCAAGCCCCGAATTTTGCATCCCTACTTCAATAGAAATCGTCCGACATATTATTTTATCGTATCCAAGCGCCACGCCAAATAAATAACCAAGACCAAATCCTCCTGCGTGCAACAGAAATACAGCCAGCAACAATTTGCCGCCAGAATGAAGAATTCTTTCTGATTGTTGCCCGATAATGCTTGCGCAGATAAGCGTTATTGTGATTACCGAGATTAATGGAGCAACAGGCAAAAAGAATTTGACTGTTTTCGGAATTGTATGATGAAGAATTAAACCCAGGCAAACCGGCGCAAGCACTACCTTAACGGTATCAAGAAACAAAGCCATCGCGTCAACCGGAACATACGCCCCCGCAAGCCATTTGGTAAGCAACGGTGTCATCACTATCGCGCCGAATGTTGAGCACGTCGTCATTAAAACCGAAAGGGCAACATTAGCCCGGGCAATATAAGTCACCACATTGGAAGCAGTGCCGCCAGGGCAACAGGCAACAAGTATCAGACCAACAGCAAAATCCGGCTCAAGTTTGAGCAAATGCGCTATAGACCAGCCAAGAAACGGCATTATGGAGTACTGGGCAACAAATCCGGAAAGAATCGCCTTTGGCATTTTAAGGACTTTTTTAAAATCTGAAATATCAAGCGTTACGCCCATACCGAGCATAATCACGGCAAGTCCCCACACAATTAATTGCCCCTTAAACCAGATGAACAGCGGCGGGTGAAACAGCGCAACAATCCCGCCTATCAGCACCCAGACAGGAAATAGATTTGCAGCCCATATAAAAAAAGCGCTCATCAGGTCCTAAACAAAATAGCCCAAACGCTCTTTATGATAAGACAGATTTATCAGCCTGGTGTCAAATTAAAATTGTTCTTCAAAAATACTGCAAACCACTCGCAATAACCAGCCCCACAGCGTATATAACTGTCGGACAATTGTCAGAAGTTTAATCTAAATCAGCCACGAGGCTCCAAAACTATTACATCGGTCTGGCAAGAAGATCGTAATCCGAATACCCGATAACCTTTACCTTCACAAATTCGCCCGGGCGAACCCGCCCGACAATATAGACCCTGCCGTCAATGTCCGGGGCATCGTATTGACTCCTTGCCACATACAACTTTTTCTTGCCAGCGAAAAATTCGGGTAGACCATTTATCTGCCTTGTAAATCCGTGCTCTGATGAAAATGTTGTCCCCGCGTTTATAAGCTCTTGCGGCTCTGCAACCGCGTCAACAAGCACCCTTAAGGTTTTTCCAACCTGCGCTGCGCACAGTTCTCGCGAGACCTTCCGCTGTTCAGACATCAGAATATCTCTGCGCCGTTTTTTGATTTCGTCCGGCACCTGATGCCCCATCAACGCCGCGCGCGTGCCTTCCTCTTTTGAATAGGTAAAAACCCCAAGCCGCTCAAACTTTACCTCCTTGATAAATTCAACAAGCGATTCAAACCGCGCCTCGGTTTCGCCGGGAAATCCCACTATAAATGTTGTGCGCAAGGCAATAGAAGGAATGCGTGAGCGGATTCTATTTAACAATTCAACAATATAATCGCGTGTGGTCTCGCGCCGCATCCTCTCCAGCATAACATCGTGAATATGCTGAAGCGGTATGTCCACATATCGCGCCACCTTCTCGCACTCCGCAATCGTCTCTATAAGCTCCTGTGTCCAGTGAGCCGGATGCGTGTATAGAAGCCGAATCCAGAAATCTCCTTTAATCTTGTTAAGTTCCCTTAAAAGCAATGCAAGACTCGGAACATCATCGTCCGCGCCTTCACGATCGGCGCTTACATCAAGTTTTGCTGATGGATACAATAACCGTCTGCGCCCAGCCGGCAAAAAATCCCTCCCGTAATAAGTTGAATCCTGTGATATTAAATTTATCTCCTTTACTCCATCTTCAATCAATAACCGAGCCTCCTGGATTATGTCCTCCAATCGCCGACTACGATACCGCCCCCGAATCCTGGGAATAATGCAAAAACTGCACGGATGGTCACACCCTTCGGCAATCTTTAAATACGCAAAATGTCTCGGCGTCAATCTATAACGCGGAGTCTGATAATCAGGGATAAATTGCGGACTGCGACTTATAACAACCATCTGCGGCGCCTCTATCTCCCTTTTTATTGCCCGCGCCCCTCCACCTGAGCCGCACACCTTTATCCTTTCCCCGGAACAAACAGCCCCTGTTTTCCTCTCATACGCCTCAAGAACAATTCTTCGCGCCTCATTGAGCTGGTCTATTCCAATAAACGCGTCAACCTCCGGCAATAGCTTTGGCAATTCCTGCTGATACAACTGCGGCAAGCAACCAGCAACCACAAGACACTGATCAGGACGTCTCGCCCTGCTCCGCTGCGCCATCTCAAGTATGGTGTCAACACTCTCCTCTTTCGCAGAATCAATAAACGAACAGGTATTGATTATCAAAACATCCGCCTCTTCAGCAACTGCGGTTATTTCCATACCGCCGCTCGCCAGATTTCCAAGAATAATTTCGCTGTCCACCAGATTCTTGGCGCAACCCAGCGAAATCAGCCCAACTTTAATCTTTCTATTATCTAACTTGCCTTCACTCACAATTCTCTAATCTATAACATAAGCGCCCATTTTACAAACCAGCCGCGCGCATTTTTTTATTCCATCACCATCCCATGCAACTATCTGCGTCTGGTTGACTGGACAAACTATAAGCGTAGATTTTAAAAATTAACCCCTCAAACCAGAATCAAAGTGGAGGTGTATGTGGAATTGATTTTGAACCTTTACCTGCAATTGAAAGCGCCGGGCTTTGAAATTTTTAAATTGGACAAGCCGCTAAACGCGAACCTGACAAATTGGCTGTCCGACCTGGATTCGAACCAGGACTAAAGGCTCCAAAGGCCCGTGTGCTACCATTACACCATCGGACAGCCGCATTTGAAAAATATATCAGCAACAAATATTTGCAATAAAAATTTAATCCATTCCTCAAAAACCGCAAGTGGACAAACCGCGCCAGACGCTAATGTTTCAAGGCGAAACTGCGTTCACATCCGCCATCAGTCGCTTAACCTGATTATCCGAAAATCATCAAACCAGAACCATCTATCATCATCGTTTGAGCCGTGATAACACTGGATGCTTACTTCGTCATTTTCCGGCGGCGGCAGGCTGCCACTGGTCGCCGTCAAAAAATCACCTTCCGCATTGGCTCGGTATTGAGCGATGTAACTATTCCTATCCACAATCAACCTGAGCTGCACGGTCTCGTTGGTCATCGGTTTTCTGCCGGGAATGATTATGAGTTTTCCGTCAACAAGTTCCTTGACCAGTTTAAACACCGGCTTTCCGTTGCAATACCAGGTGATGCCAGCCTGCTCAAATTGATTTTTCGGCGGTTGCAGATTTTTAATAGTTACTTCAACCGCGTATTTTCCGCTTGCTCTATCCGGCGCAGGTCGGATGAGGGCGTTTTTCACGCTCTGCGCATCGCCCGGTCTAATGCATATTTCAAGCGCATCATCTTTGATCCGCCAATCCCCCGATTCTTCTCTAATCCATCGCCATCCATCGCTGAGTTTACCCGAAAATGTCTCTTCAAAAATAATCTTTTCAGGATTCTCCTGCGAAATCGCCGCGACCAAAAAAGCGTAAATCACCGCGCCGCATAACAGCACCTTTTTCATAACTAATTAGAAATATATTTCAGATGGAAAACTTTACAACAGCGTTTTAGCGCGGCGAAATCACCCTGTAAAACCTTCCCATTGACGATAAATCCTCAATCCTGAACAGGAGATTTGTTCCTGTGGCTAACACCTCATCCGAAGCGTTGTTCCAGTGAATCTGGCTGAATTTGTCTTTGAATTGTAGCAAATAGTAACGACCCGGGACTGTGTTAACCCAGATTGAATTTGATTCCAAATCAAGTTTTATCCGTAGTTCATCAAGAATTATAATCGTAAAAGAGTTTGTGGCGCCAAGTTGCGGCGAGCCATCATCTGTCACCGCCACAACAAATGTATTGGTTGTATTTTTAAATTCCGCGCCCGGCTGCCATTTGAATTTTCCATTTTGATCAACCGAAGCCCCAGCAGAAGCTCCTTCAATAAGCGAGTATGTGAGTTTATTTGGCGGATAATCAGGGTCAGTCGCCGACAAAGGGAAATCAAATACGCAACCGGAGTGCGTGACGATGTTCATATTGGTTGTGAAATAGGGGGCAGAATTCACTTCGTTAACTGTGACGGTGATTCTGCGGACGTCTGACATTGGCGGCTCTCCATCATCTGTCAGATAAATATAGAATGAATAGATACCCGGTCCCTGGCTCTCGGCTGGCGTCCATAAAAACAGACCGGTTCGGGGGTCAATTGAAGCCCCTTGCGGGGCGTCGTTATCAAGACTGAACGTGAGTCTTTGCGGTGGCAGATCAAGGTCGGTGGCAGTGGCGACAAACGAGAGTGTTTCGCCTTCATTAACGACCCGATTTCCGGGTATTCCAAGCAGCGGCTGGCTGTTTGTTTTTTCCACAGAAATTGAGAACGTATCGGTTGCGCTTAGCGGAGGTTCTCCATCGTCGGTAACTCTAACGGTGACCTGATAACTTGCGCCGCCGAAGATTTCGGTTGGCGTCCAGACGAATATCCCGGTTGTTGGATCAATGGTTGCGCCTTCTGGCGCGCCCGGGGCTAAACTGAAAAACAGGTTCTGTCTCGTCTTATTCGGGTCTGATACCCGAACCTGCACAACAAGAGTTTCGCCTTCAACTATTGTCTTATTTCCGATTGGCTCAATTACCGGCGGCAGATTCGGCTCAATTATTAAATTTGGGCTCGCCGGCGTGGGATTGGTGAAGGCGGTAATTTGTGAAGCACCATCGGGGAACCGACCCTGGCTTACATCCGGCGTTTGCTGACCGAAGACAACCCCGTCCACGAGCGTTCCATCAGGCGCAAACAGCCCGATGGCTTCACCGCTTGACGCGAGTTTGAAACTTGTGTGTAGCGCCGGGTTTGTCGGGCTATTCTGGTTTGGCTCGCCATCAGCCCATACAAGCAGAAACCCATTCGGCGGGATTACATAGCCGTTCGGTATCAGAAATTGGTTGGATTGAGTTAATGAATCGCTTAAATAGTAGCCGGCAAGGTTAATAGGCGTCGGTGACGGGTTATAGATTTCAAACCAGTCTTCGTAGTCGTTATCCACCGGGTCTGCAAGCGTCAGGGTGTTATCAGCCATCCATTCGTTAATAAAAACTGTTATCGGCGGAACGAGCGGACTGTTGCTTGCGCCGGGCGTCGGGATATAAAACATCCTCCGTCCCGCCGCCGTGCCTTCTGGAAGCGAACCGTATGTTCTGTCCGGTCCAGGCAGATTCCAGTCCAGATAATCAATCAGATTTGTCGCTCCTGCATAAACACCGCTTAATAATAAAATGCCGTTGGTTTCGTTTATCCTGAAGCTTGTATGAAGATTTGTCGCCGTTGATTCGGCGCTCTCGCCGTCAAGGAATACAATTAAAAAGCCACCAGGCTGAATCGCAGCAGCAGAAGGAAACGCCCATTTTGTAAGATTTGTCAGGTTGTCGCTAAGATAAAACCCGTTTAAAGAAATTGTGTTTGTGCCGCAATTGTATAGTTCAACCCACGGTTCGCGCTCATTGAAATTGTCAACTATACCGTTCAAATTAAGCGGCTGAATTTCATTTAACCAGATTGGAGGAAACTGCGGCAGAGCTGCCCGTATTGAATTTGCCGCTCCCGGCGTCGCAAGCGCTACACTTCCGGGCTTTGTTTCAAGAGACATTCCAAAGACAATATCGCTGCTGCCGCTGGAGACTTGATGAACCTCTACCGCAATAACATTCACGCCACGCTGAAGATATGTGGACGGCAGGTCAATCGGCCCTTCCAGTGTCGCGTCCCCCACAGCGCTTGAAGCAAACGTTGAATAGGTTATAGTTCCGCCCGGCATCCGCACGCTATAAATCCTGTTCCCGTTAAGGTAAATAACCGCGCCATCGT
>JBAMMJ010000113.1:0-754 GCA_039793825.1 Verrucomicrobiota bacterium
GGTAAGGCTACGGGATAGCCGCACCACAGCTTTGTGACTTTAGATGTCAGATAATCAACGGAATAAATACCAAAACTAAAGAAGTAGTGTAATTACAGGTTCTGTATTTTTTATCAGTAACAGATGTCAAATAATCAAAGATATTAACGTTCAACCACGTAGGGGTTTAATAAGACTCATACTTTGAAAATATCTGAAGAATTTGTTCAAAAATATTGCTATACTTACTCACAGGAAGCCTCAGTTATGTTTGTATTTGAATCAAATCTTGTTTGAAATGGACTTTTTTCAATTATTATGCTGGACAGGTGTTGCATAGAGACCAGGCAGAGAACTGTTATGTTTTTCATTATATTCTAAAAAAATTTATAATACTTCTCTTGACAACTTAAATATTAATAGTAAATTTCAAACGTTCGTTTTAAACGAACGTTTAATTAAATGGCTAAACAAGGCAAAAAATACAATCCGAAAGAACGGATTCTTGACGTTGCGGAGAAGGCTTTTGCCGACTGCGGTTTTGAAGGCGCTTCAATGCGCGATATTGTAAAGGCGGCAAAGGTTAATCTCGCCACTGTCTATTATTATTTTGGTTCAAAAGAGGGACTTTTATTGGCGGTGCTTGACCGGAGGTTTGACCCTTTCTATAAAAAGCAAAAAGAAACCCTTAAAAAATTTCAGGAAAATCCTGATAAATACAGTCTGGAAGATATTTTAGAAGCAATGTTAAAAACGCCGTTAAGCATTGCGGTAT
>JBAMMJ010000113.1:764-7023 GCA_039793825.1 Verrucomicrobiota bacterium
GAACCATCCAGAATTCAGATTATAAGACGTCTTATCGGCAGGATGGTCACCGAACCGCACCGATTAAATAATGAAATCAACAAGCGACATCATAAAGATTTACGCGAAGGTTTTATAAACCTGATAAAATCAAAAGTTCCCTATTTATCAGAAATAGACCTGCAATGGCGATTTGAATTTATCTGGGGTTCTTTGTTTTTTATACTGTGCAATCCGCAGAAGGTTGAACTTATGAGCGGGGGTATCTGCAATCCTCTGGACACAAAGACAGTTTTGAACCAGATGGTGAGGTTTTTTTCTGCCGGTCTTCGTGCCCCGAGCTCAGCGGAGGATTATAAAGAAAAATCAAACACAAATCAGGGATAATTTATTAAATATGAAGAAAATAAACATAATACAGGTTGCGGGGATAGTTGTCATAGCGATTTGGGGTTTAACAGCCTGTTCGCAAAGACAGGGTCAGGCTCCACAGATGATGCCGATGGTTTCTGTTGCAAAACCGGTTATCGGCTCGGTAACTAATTGGGATGAGTATCCGGGACACCTTGATTCAATAGAATATGTAGAAGTCAGACCCAGAGTTTCGGGGTATATAGAGTCAATTCATTTTGAGGACGGCGCGGAGGTGAAGGCAGGAGATTTGCTCTTTATAATTGACCCGAGACCTTACGAAGCCGAGCTTGCCCGCACAACTGGTGAGCTTGCCCGCGCAAGGGCTGCGCTTGAGCAGGCTAAAGCAACCAAACAGCAGGCAGAAACGAGGCTTGAGCTTGCAAAAAACGATTTAACCCGAGCCGAAGGGTTGAGAGCAGCAAAGGCAATTTCTGAGGAAGAATATGACCTTCGCTCAAAGACCTATCGGGAGGCTCAGGCTGCTCTTGAAGCGGCAACGGCTGGAGTTGTTGTTGCAGAGTCTGCGATTCAATCCGCTCAGGCGGCAGTGAGGATTGCTGAATTGAATCTTGGTTATACAAGGGTCACAGCGCCGATTAACGGCAGAATAGGTCGGCGTCTGGTAACGGTTGGCAATCTTGTCCAGAGCGGCGGAGCCAGCCCGGGAACGGTTCTTGCCACAATAGTTTCTGTTGACCCGATTTACTGCTATTTTGATGTTGATGAGCGCGCCTTTTTAAAATACCGCAAACTTGCTTTTTCAAAAGACGGCAAGCTTTTGCTGCCGTGTGAAGTTGCCCTTGATGGCGAGGTTGGTTTTCCACATAAAGGCGCGATTGATTTTACGGACAATAAAATCAACCCGACGACTGGCACAATCAAACTGCGCGGCATTTTTCAGAACAAAGACCGGGCGCTTGTTGCTGGAGCTTTCGCAAGGATACGGCTGCCGGTGGAAAAGATAGATTCGGCAATTTTAATCCCTGAAGCCGCCATACTTGCCGAACAGACGCGGAAATATGTCTATGTGCTATCAAAAGAAGGCGTGGTTGAACCCCGTCCTGTTGTTGTGGGTTCGCCGCAAGAAAAAATGCAAAGGATTGTGTTAAGCGGCATTTCTCCGGAGGATAATATTGTGGTAAGCGGGCTTTTGAAGTTGCGTCCCGGTATGAAGGTGCAGGTTATTGACCCGAACAAACCTATGCCGATGCCCGGTATGCAACCGCGGCCGGGACAGGGACCATCCGGCGGAGCCCCGCAACAAAAACCGCAGGCTCCGGGCGCTAATCCAAAACAATAAAGTGATGTTAACCCGGAGGGTTGGACTATGAAATTCTCGCATTTCTTTATAAAACGACCGATATTTGCAAGCGTATTATCTATATTTATCGTCATTGTAGGTGTTATTTCGCTTTATAACTTGCCGATTGCTTCTTTTCCTGATGTTGCGCCGCCGACGATATTTGTGCGGGCGCAATATCCGGGCGCGAGCGCGCAGACTGTTGCCGACACTGTGGCTGTGCCGCTTATGCAGGAAATTAACGGCGTTGAAAATATGCTCTATATGTCATCTGCCTGCAGCTCAGACGGTTCTGTTGCAATTCAGGTAACATTTAAAGTCGGCACTGACATAGATATGGCGCAGGTTCAGGTGCAGAATCGGGTTCAAATTGCTTTGCCGCGTTTACCTGAAGAGGTGCGGCGTCTGGGTGTGGACGTGAGGAAGCGTTCGCCGAGTATGACGATTGCCGTTGCAATTTATTCTCCAGATAAAAGTCTGGATGAGGTTTTTATAAGCAATTATGCTTACTTGCAGATAAAGGATGTTTTTGCGCGGCTGCCTGGTGTTGGCGATGTGTTTGTCTATGGCGCGCGCGATTATAGTATGCGTATCTGGATTGACCCGGAAAAGGCAGCTTCGCGCAACCTGACAGCGTCGGAGATCGTCGCCGCGATTCGCGAACAGAACATTGAAGTTGCTGGCGGCGTGTTTGGTCAGCAGCCAGCCCCTCCGGGGGTTCCTATGCAATTGGTCGCTCTGGTTAAGGGGCGTCTCGCCTCCGAAAAAGAATTTGGAGATATTATTGTTAAAACGGAGGCTGGGGGAAAAATAACCCGTTTGCGCGATGTTGCCCGAATTGAGCTCGGCGCGCGCGATTACAGTATGGAAGCTTATGTTGACGGTGTTCCGATGGTGGCTCTTGCCGTCTTCCAGTTGCCCGGTTCAAATACCATTGAGACTGCCGACGCGGTTCGCCGAACAATTGAGGAATTGAGCAAACGTTTTCCTAAAGGTCTCACGTATAAAATAATGCGCGACGACTCGGAATACATCCGCGCCTCAATCAATGAAGTTGTCAAAACCCTCATTGAGGCAATGGTACTTGTTATAATTGTTGTTATATTATTCCTGCAAACCTGGAGGGCATCGTTAATTCCGATTGTTGCCGTGCCTGTGTCAATCATAGGAACGTTTGCGGTTATGGCTGCTCTTGGTTTCTCTATCAATAACCTCACATTGTTCGGGCTTGTTCTTGCAATTGGTATCGTGGTAGACGACGCAATCGTTGTCGTGGAAAACGTGGAGCGCCATATTGCCGAAGGCAAAGACCCCGTTGAAGCAACGAAGATTGCGATGGAAGAAATCAGCGGCGCGATTGTTGCCATAGCGCTTGTATTAAGCGCCGTATTCATTCCAACCGCGTTTTTACCGGGAATTCAGGGGAAGTTTTATCAACAATTTGCTTTAACAATTGCAGTTTCAACAATTATATCCGCATTTAACGCGCTGACGCTAAGTCCGGCGCTTTGCGCGCTATTGCTTCAACCGCATCACGAAAAAAATGATCTGTTAACTAAGATAATTCAAGGTTCGGTGGGCTGGATTTTCACGGGATTTAACAAAATCTTTGATTCCTCTCGTTCGGGTTACTTGAAATTATTGAAACACGTAATTCGTCACGGTGTTATTGTTTTAATACTCTATGGCGGGTTGCTTGGGCTTACATATTTTGGGTTCAGGGAGGTTCCAACAGGATTCATACCGCAACAGGATAAAGGTGGACTCATTGTTTATCTGCAACTTCCAGACGGGGCTTCGCTTGAACGAACCCGCGAAGTCAGCACCCGCATTTACAATATGATTAAAGATATAGACGGGATTTTCTCGGTAGTCAAATTAGATGGATTCTCAATGCTTTCATTTGGCAACAAGCCAAATGCAACAACGTTCATCCTGCGGCTTAAGTCATTTGAAGAAAGGAAAAAGAAAGGAATAACTTCTGAAAAAATCCTCGCGCAGGTGCGTCCCCGTATCGCGAGCATTACAGAAGGTGTAGCGCTGGCGTTTAATTTCCCTGCCGTTGATGGGCTTGGTTCGGTAGGTGGATTTAAGATGCAAATTCAGGACAGGGCGAATTTAGGCGTTCAGGCATTGCAAGCAGCGGCTTTTCAGATGATGGCTGCTGCGAATCAGGACCCGCGGCTTTCAGGCGTTTTGACGACATTTCGCGCCAATGAACCGCAGGTGCTTCTTGATGTTGACCGAGAAAAGGCAAAGACAATGCAGGTGCCGCTTGCAAACATATGGGATGCGCTTGGAATTTATATGGGCGGCGTTTATGTGAATGATTTTACGCTATTTGGAAGACCGTATCAGGTATGGGCTCAAGCAGATGCCCAATTCAGGGCGCGTCCGGAAGATGTTTTAAACATTAAAACCCGCAACCTCTCCGGCGAGATGGTGCCGCTGGGGACTGTTGTTACCATTAAAGATACCGTCGGTCCTACACTCGTCTATCATTATAACCTATATCCGAGCGCCGATTTAAGCGGCGTTACAAAACCGGGCGTCAGTTCGGGCGACGCAATCAAAATTATGGAAGACCTCGCGCACAAAATCTTGCCTCCGGGTATGGCTTTTGAGTGGACTGAGCTGAGTCTGCTTGAAGTTATGGCTGGAAAATCAGGCATATTAATCTTTCCGATCTGCGTATTGATGGTATTCCTTGTTTTGGCAGCGCAATATGAGAGCTGGTCGCTTCCGTTCGCCATTATTCTAATCACGCCTATGGCGTTATTGTTTGCGATTCTCGCTATCTGGGTTCGCGGTATGGAAAATAACCTTTTTGTTCAAATTGGTATGGTTACTTTAATTGGACTTGCCTGTAAAAACTCAATTCTGATCGTTGAGTTTGCGCGTCAATTGCAGGAAAAAGGGATGACGCGGTTTGAAGCCGCATTGGAAGCCTGCCGGTTGCGGTTGCGTCCGATTTTGATGACCTCGTTTGCGTTCACGTTTGGTGTCTTGCCGCTAATGATTGCCACCGGGGCCGGTTCTGAACTACGCAGGGCAATTGGAACAGCGGCGTTCTGGGGGATGATCGGTGTCACAATGTTCGGCATCTTTTTGGCGCCTGTGTTCTACGTTGTTATACGAAGAGTGACTGGAGAAAAAACTAAACCGAATAATCACACTCCGGCAGGAAGTGGCACCACTTCGTCAATAACCAGTGTTCTTTTAATTGGCACTATAGCAGGGGCGATTTTGCTTGGATCAGGCTGCGCCGTCGGTCCAAACTATAAACAACCGACAGTTAAAGTGAACTCCAGTTTTTCCAATATTGAATCAAACTTTGTTTCTGAATCTATTTCAATTGAATGGTGGAAACAGTTTAACGATGATGAACTTGTTTTGCTCGTTGAACAGGCGTTGAAGAACAATCACGATTTGAGGATTGCGGTTGCCAATGTCAAAGAGGCGCGGGCACTGAGGAATCTTGCCTCTTTTGACAAATATCCCACAGTGCAGGCAAGCGGCGGTTATATAAAGGGGACTCGTAGCAAAGATGCCGCTGGCGGACAGCCCAGAGACCTGCGCGAGTATGAGTTGTTTGACGGCGGTTTTGATGCTGCGTGGGAGCTGGATTTCTTTGGCAGGGTTCGTCGTTCGGTAGAAGCGAGCAATGCCGAACTGATGAGGACAGAAGAATATCGCAGGTATGTTTATATCAGTGTGGCTGCGGAGGTGGCGCGAAATTACTTTGAACTGCGCGGCGCTCAGAACGAGCTGGAGGTTGCGCGGCAAAATGCGAAATCGCAGCGCGAGTCTTATGAAATTATCGCAGCCAGGTTCAAAGCCGGTCGCGGAACAGAACTTGATGTGCGGCGGGCAGAATCGCAATGGACTTCAACAGAAGCCCTTATACCTGCGTATGAAACAAGAATAAAGCTCGCCATACACAGACTCGGTGTTTTGACCGGTCAGCAGCCTACCGCGCTTGAATCGCAGTTGCTCGCTCAACGCAAATTGCCAGCGGCGCCGGAAAAGATTTATATCGGCAAACCCGATGAATTGTTGCGGAGGCGTCCTGACATTCGCGCCGCCGAACGCGCGCTTGCGGCGGCGACTGCGCGGATTGGGGTTGCGACGGCTGATCTGTTCCCGCGGGTAACGTTTATTGGCAGTATAGGTTTGGAGGCTAAAACCCTTTCCGGCTGGGGCGAGGCCGGCGCCGATACCTACTCGTTTGGTCCAAGGATCAGCTGGGCTGCGCTTGATATTGGTCGGGTTAAAGCAAGGATAAAAGCCGCAGACGCGCGCGCCGAGGCGTCGCTCGCAAATTATGAAAAAACGGTTCTGACCGCGCTTGAAGAGACAGAAAACGCCCTTGTTCAATATGGTAAGACGATAGCCCGGCTTCGTTATTTAGAGCAATCGGCAAAGGCTGCCGAGGAGGCGTTAAAACTCGCCCAACAAAGGTATGAACACGGGATTACAGATTACCTGACTGTTCTTGATGCACAGCGGGTTCAACTCTCCGCTCAAAGCCAGCTCGCTCAGGCTCAAACGCAGGCTTCAACGGCG
>JBAMMJ010000114.1:0-6939 GCA_039793825.1 Verrucomicrobiota bacterium
GAATTTATAATCCTGATAAATCGTCAATTAAATTTAAATGAGCACAGAAAACAACAACTTAACGGGAAGGTCTTTGTCTCGGCGTGAATTTGTTAAAACGACCGGGAAGATTGCGGCTGCGAGCGCGCTTGCTGGCGTGAGTTTGCCATACGTACACGCTGCCGGGTCGGACTTGATTCAGGTGGCGTTGATTGGGTGCGGTGGTCGCGGAACGGGGGCGGCTTCTCAAGCCTTATCCACGAAGGGCGGTCCGATAAAGTTGGTGGCGATGGCTGACGTTTTTGAGGATAAGCTTACAAAGAGTTATGACAGTCTCATTCAGCGGCATAAAGACCAGATGGAGGTGCCGCAGGATAGGAAGTTTCTGGGGTTTGACGCATATAAGAAGGCGATGGATTGTTTGAAGCCGGGGGATGTGGCGATTTTTGCGACGCCGCCGGCGTTTCGGTGGGTGCATTTTGCTTACGCGCTGCAAAAAGGGATAAATGTGTTTATGGAGAAGCCAATAACGGTTGATGGACCGACGAGCAAGCGGATGTTGCAGATGGCTGATGAGGCGACAAAGAAGAACCTCAAGGTGGGGGTAGGATTGATGGTGAGGCACTGCCGCGGGCGACAGGAGTTGCTTAAGCGGATTCAGGACGGGCAGATTGGGGATATAATCTGTATGCGGGCATACCGTATGCAGAGCGGCGGTGGCGCAACCGGTCCGAAGCCAGCTGATATGAGCGAGGTTATGTTTCAGGTGCGAAGGTTTCACTCGTTTTTGTGGGCGAGCGGCGGAATTTATAGCGACAATTATATTCATCAGATTGATGAGTGTTGCTGGATGAAAGGCGCCTGGCCTGTGCAGGCGCAGGCGCTCGGCGCGCGGCATTATAAGGGGAACAGCGTTGACCAGAATTTTGATGTTTACGCTGTGGAATATGTTTTTCCAGATGGAACACGTTTGTTTTACGATGGTCGCCATATGGCAGGGTGTCATAACGAGTTTGCAAGTTATGCGCACGGCACAAAGGGCTCGGCGATAATCTCCACTTCCGCGCACACGCCCGGACGGGTGCGGATATTCAAAAGCCACATAATGAATTCTGAAAATCTTGTGTGGGCGTTTCCGCAGCCGGAGCCAAATCCATATCAGCTGGAATGGGACGATTTGATTGACGCAATCCGAAATGATAAGCCGTATAACGAGCTTCGGCGCGGGGTTGAGGCGAGCCTTGTAACGTCAATGGGGAGGATGGCGGCGCACACCGGGCAGATTATTACCTATGAGCAGATGTTGAATTGTCCGCATGAATTTGCGCCGGATGTGGATAAATTGACTCCGGATTCTCCGGCTCCGATTCAGGCTGATAAAGACGGAAGGTATCCTGTTCCAATGCCTGGAATTAAGAAAGATAGAGAATATTAAAACCTGTTTACTGGCTGGTTTATCAAGCCCGACATTGTGACCTGCAGGAGTTCCGATGTCGGGCTTTAGTATTTATATCGGGGTTATTTTTAGAATTGATATGGGTTAGAGTCGCGCTGTTTCAGTGCGGTTGCAAGCGCCTCTTTGACCGCATCAACTTTTGGCGGCAATTCAACGGGAGTGTTTGCGTATTTACAAGGGAAATCAAGTTTCTTTTCGTGGTAGTTGACTTTAAATTCCGTAAATTTAAGTCCGTGAGCGGTAGAGATGACGACGACGCGTTCGGATTTATCTATCTTTCCTTG
Source organism: Verrucomicrobiota bacterium (assembly GCA_039793825.1). GTDB lineage: Bacteria > Verrucomicrobiota > Verrucomicrobiia > Limisphaerales > JAKPVM01 > JAKPVM01. The sequence goes on from JBAMMJ010000114.1 coordinate 1,720, forward strand.
TTTGAGTAGTTTTATAAGGACGGCAAGGGCAACGCCTGTATGCGGGCAGTTGAACATACCTGTTTTGTCGCCAAGAGCCGCAGCGTCGGCGAGCTCTTCTTCGCTTGCCTGTTCAACGATTCCGTTGAATGTTTTAAGGGTTTTTATGGCTTTCTGGACGCTGACCGGGTTGCCGATCTGGATGGCGCTTGCGAGTGTTTTTTGCGCCTGAACAGGTTCAAATGTCTCAAAGTTTTTCAGGTAAGAAAGGTAGAGCGGATTAGCGCGTTGAGCCTGAGCGACAACGATTCTGGGGAGTTTTGAAATCAAACCCAGATTTTTCATCATCAACAGTCCGTTGCCGAGCGCGGAAACGTTTCCGAGGTTGCCGCCGGGGATAATGATTACATCGGGAACCTCCCAATCAAATTGCTGGACGATTTCTATGCCGACGGTTTTCTGTCCCTCTATCCGAAGTGAATTCATTGAGTTTGCGAGGTAGATTGTTTCGTCTTTGGTAATTTCCTGAACGACGCGCATACAACCGTCAAAGTCAGTGTCAAGAGAGAGGACCAGAGCCCCGTTGGAGATTGGCTGGATGAGTTGAGCGGTTGAGATTTTGCCTTTTGGCAGAAGGACGATCGCCTGAATGCCGGCTGCGGCGCAATAGACGGCGAGCGCGGCTGAGGTGTCGCCGGTTGAGGCGCAGGCTACGGCTTTAATCGGCGCGCCGTTTTTAATCATTTGATTTACCTGGGAGACGAGCACTGTCATACCGAGGTCTTTGAACGAGCCGCTGTGGGTGTTGCCGCAAAGTTTAATCCAGAGGTCTTCAAGCCCGATCATTTTGCCGAATCGTTCTGCCCAGAAGAGGTTGGTGCCGCCCTCGTAAAGGGAGATGATGTTGTGGTCGTCAATGTTAGGCAGCACCCATTCTTTTTTGCCCCAGACGCCGGAGCCGAATGGCCATTGGTTTGATTTGTAACGTTCGTCAAAAAGTTTTATCCAGGCGGCAGCGCTGCGGTGGCTCAACGCCTTGAGGTCGTGGGCAACCTCAAGCAGCGAGCCGCATTGTTCGCATTTATAGATGATTTTATCCAGCGGATAAGTCGCCCGACACTGTTCGTTTATGCACTGAAACCACGCTTTGTAGCCCATATCTGTTTCTATTTTTAAAAGATTATGATATTAACTCTATAAGTTCAGTTAACACATATCTGGAAGCAATATCAAGCCGCATTTCCGCTATGGAGTTGGATTTGTTGGATTTGGGGTCGCGGCAAAGTTCGGTCAAATTCTGATATTGCGCAAAGATGAATAAAGATTGAAATTAATATATATGAAGACCGCATACGAAATAGCGTTGGAAAAGTTCGGCAAAGGCGAAACGGTAAAGTTGACCGAGGAACAGAAAAAACAGATTGCCGAGATTGAGAAGATTTATAAGGCGAAGATCGCCGAGAAAGAGATTGTAATTCAATCTAAAAAGGCAAAGGCGCTTGAAGCCGGCGATTATGAGCAGGTTCAGGCGCTTGAACAGGAACTGGTGGAAGAGCGGAAAAAATTGAATGAGGAAATGGAGCGGGAAAAAGAAAAGGTGCGCAAGCAGAAATAATTGTTTTTGGATGTCAAAACGAATAGCATCCAGTTTTAGTTAATAAACAACCGCAGGGCGATGTCGGATAATCAACTAACTCCGATGATGTCGCAGTATCGGCGGATAAAGGGAGACCTGCCGCGCGATGCATTGTTACTGTTCCGACTGGGGGATTTTTATGAGATGTTTTTTGAGGATGCGCTGACCGGGTCGCGGGTTTTGAATCTTGCGCTTACCAAACGCAACGGCGTTCCGATGTGCGGGCTGCCTTATCATGCCGCTGGGGGATACATTGGTCGGCTTTTAAAAGCCGGGTTTAAGGTGGCAATCTGCGAGCAGGTTGAAGAGCCAAAACCCGGAAAACTTGTAAAGCGAGAAATTACGCAGATCATTAGTCCGGGCACTCATTTTGACGAGCGGATGCTTGCGGCTGAAAAAAATAATTACCTTGCCGCAGCGGTTGTATCGGGAAAAAAAATCGGGCTCGCCGCAGTTGACCTTACAACCGGCTCTTTTAAATGCACGGAGTTTGAGGATTTTGAATCCCTTTTCACAGAATTGCAGCGGTTAAAACCGGCGGAGGTGATTATTCCGGAGGACGAACCGCGATTGCGTTCTTTGCTTCAATTTGGAAGGTTAGACGATTCTTTTGAGAAAAACGACGACCAGTTTACGAGCGCGGCGACGCAGTTCGGCTGGGTTTTAAGCGGCTATGAGAGCTGGCTCTTTCTGCCGGAAACAGCCGTGCACACCTTGCTGGATTTTTACAAGGTTGCCGCGCTGGACGGTTTTGGACTCAAAGATAAAACCGCGGCAACTTCAGCCGCCGGGGCGGCATTGCATTACATAACTCAACATTTGCGAAGAGATGCGCCGCACCTGAATATGCCGTCGTTTTACGCTAAAACCGATTTTCTTGTTCTTGACGCCACCACGTTGCGTCATCTTGAAGTGCTTGAGCCGCTGCAACGGGACGCCCCTCAAAACTCTTCCCTTTACGGCGTTATGAACAAAACCGTGACGCCGATGGGGGCGCGGATGTTGCGGGATTGGCTTTCGCAACCGCTGGCGCGGGTTGAGGCAATTGTTAAGAGGCAGGAGGCTATTCAAGCCCTATTAGACCAGGAGGAATTGCGGGGCGAACTTCGCGCCGCGCTTGAAGATGTTCGCGACATTGAGCGAACAATTGGCAGGCTTGCGAGCGGTTCGGGAAACGCGCGCGACCTTTCAGCGCTCGGTCAGGCGCTATCGGAACTGCCGCGAATAAAGGCTACGCTTAATAAATTAATAACAAATGTTATTAGCGGAGACCGCGGCAGAATGCGGGAATTGAGTCTGGATTCAGCATATCTTGCAAAAGAGAGCGAACGATCAATTTCGTTGCTTAATGAATTGAATGAGAGAATTGTTGAGCAGCCCTCTATTGTAGAATTAATAGAACGTTCAATAGTTGACGACCCTCCAGTCTCATTGAAGGATGGCGGGATTATTCGGGAAGGTTTTAACAGCGCATTAGATGAGTTGCGGCTTGCGATGCGCGAAGGAAAAGAATGGATTGCAAAACTCCAGCAACAGGAAATAGAACGAACGGGAATTCCTTCATTGAAAATAAGGTTTAACTCTGTTTTTGGTTATTACATAGAGGTTACAAAGGCAAACCTTGACAAAGTTCCGCCTGAATATATCAGAAAACAAACCATAGCAAACGGCGAGCGTTATATAACGCCCGAATTAAAAGAGATTGAATCAAAGATTCTCGGCGCCGAGGAACGGTCTAAAAAACTTGAATACGAAATTTATCTTGATATCCGACAGAACGTCCTTCAAGAGATTCAGCAAATTCAGGAAACCGCGAATGCGCTTGCGCAAATTGACCTGCTCTGTTCATTTGCCGAGGTTGCCCGGCTTTATGATTACTGCCGTCCGCAAATAAAAGAGGAAGGTGTGATTGAGATAATTGAAGGACGACATCCTGTTCTTGAGCAAACATTGACAGGGGAGCGGTTTGTTCCGAACGATGTTAGATTGGGCAACGATGTGCAGATAGCGGTTATTACCGGTCCGAATATGGCTGGCAAAAGCACATATATCCGCCAGGTCGCGCTGTTGACGCTGCTTGCGCACACAGGTTCATTTATACCGGCAAAGCAGGCGCGGGTCGATCTGGTGGATAGAATATTCACGCGAATCGGAGCCAGCGACGACATAGCCCGCGGTCAATCCACATTTATGGTTGAGATGAGCGAGACGGCGAATATCCTCAACAACGCGACGTCCAAAAGCCTGATTGTTCTGGATGAAATTGGAAGGGGAACCAGCACTTTTGACGGTTTAAGCCTTGCGTGGAGTATCATTGAATACATTCACAATGTTGTGGGGGCAAAAACGCTCTTTGCCACTCATTACCACGAGCTGACCGAGCTTGCCGATAAATATAAACGGATTCGGAATTACAATGTCGCCGTTCGCGAATGGAAAGACCAGGTGGTGTTTTTAAGGAAGATTGTTGAAGGCGGCTGCGACAAGAGCTACGGGATTCAAGTCGCCCGACTCTCCGGCATTCCAAAGCCGGTCATTGAACGGGCTATTCAAATACTCCGAAACCTGGAAGAATCGGAGTTAACTCCGGAAGGAGAAGTCAGATCAAAACGAAAAAATGTTGAGCGGGAAAAACTAAAACAACTTGAGCCCCCAGCCCAGCTGGATTTGTTCTAATTTATAAAAAGATAAAGGGCATATTTTGCCAACCTTTTATTGAGTTAAAGCTAAGGGTTAAGCGGCACGGTCAAAGACAAACCAGTGTCGGGTTCTATTACAAACGGTGCAGACAGATAGCATAACCGGCACTTCAACAAGAACCCCAACCACGCAGGCGAGAGCCGCCGGGGAAGAGGCGCCAAAGAGGGTTATTGCAACCGCAACGGCGAGTTCAAAGAAATTGCTTGCCCCGATCAGAGCGCCGGGGGCAGCTACATTGTGAGGAACTTTAAACAACCACATTAAACTGTAAGTGAGACCCGAATTGAAATAAACCTGAATAAGGATTGGCACGGCAAGCAAGAGCACCGAAAACCACTTGGTTAAAATATTTTGCGACTGAAATGCGAATATCAGGACTAGGGTCAGTAATAAGGCGATAATGGTTATTGGATGAAAGAATGGCAGGAACTTTTTATTGAACCATTCTTCGCCTTTTAATTTTAGAAGAGAAGAGCGGGTAAACCAGCCAGCAGCCAGCGGTATCACGATGAACACAACCACCGACGTTATAAGCACTTTTGAGGGAACAATAACATTGGCAACCCCGCACAGATACATCACTATCGGGGCAAATGCAAAAAGCATAATCAAATCGTTCACGGCAACCTGAACAAGTGTATAAGCAGGGTCGCCATCGGTAAGATAACTCCAGACAAAAACCATCGCGGTGCAGGGCGCCGCGGCAAGGATTATTAACCCGGCTGTGAAATTCTTTGCGGTTTCGGGGTCTATCAAATTTGAGAAAATGTTCTGGACAAAGAGCCAGGCAAAGAACGCCATACTGAATGGTTTTACAAGCCAGTTAACAAATAGGGTTATCAGTAAACCTTTAGGCTTTTTAGTTACATTTTTGATGGCGCGGAAGTCTATTTTCAACATCATCG
>JBAMMJ010000115.1:0-5425 GCA_039793825.1 Verrucomicrobiota bacterium
AACCTCACAAAGCGGTGTTGCGCCTGCTTGCGCAGGCTTAACACCGCACTCCATAAAACAGCACTCTATATAATCGGACTTTATTTATCTGTTTTTTAGAGTTTTCCATTTTATTGCGTGTTAGCCATAGGAATGTTTGAAATTTTAACCGTTAATTCGTGATTTTCGTTTAGCGACGCGGAGATGTTGTAGCCCAACAGTTTTCCAATCGCGTTTGAAAGATTTAAACCAAGCCCTATGTGCGACGAGGGCGAACGCGCTCTGTCTTTGCGCCAGAATCTTTCAAAGAAATGTTTGACATCTTCGGTTGTAAGGTCGGGGGCTTTATTTGTGATGCTGAGATTTATAAATCCGTCTTTTTCTGAAGATTCAATTATGATTGTGTCTTCCTGTGGGGCGTATTCAACGGCGTTTTCCACAAGGTTTGACAGTATTGTTTTTATCAGGATTTCGTCGGAGTAAATAATTTTGTTTGAAGGAATATTCAAGAGGAGATTCAGATTCTTTTTGTTGATTATGTTTTTGAACGGAGAGCAGACATCTGATAAGAGCGCGGCGAGGATGATATTTTGTTTCTGTATCTGGAGGTCTGCTCGCTCGGCTTTTGCCAGGATTGTTAATTTTTGAATGAGCGATTCAAGGCTGAGCGCGATTGAGAGGATTTCCCTGTCTGTTTCAGACGTTCTGGCGTCGGGATAGGTTGTTATGTACTCGGCGAGGGCGCGGAGTTCTGCAACCGGGGTTCTTAACTCGTGGGCAATATAGGAACTGAATCTACGTTCGCGGTCAAATGATTGTTCTAACCGGGCTAAACTTATATTTAATTGAGCTGCGATTGGAAGAAGTTCTCCCGGCAGGTTCTGGGTGGAAAACCGGGCATTAAGGGTTTCGGCGTCAATTCTGGAGGCTTCTTCGGCGAGTTTTTGCAGCGGTTTCAACTCCATTTTGATTACATAATTTGAGACAATGCCGACCGCGACCAGCAATGTAATACCGCACCCAATCAACAGCAATTGAATTGTGGTTATTGTCTTATCCAATTGTTTTCGCTCCGACCCGATTATCAAGATGGCTTCAACCCTTTTTTTGTGGTCGCGGTTCATAGCCCCTGATTGGGGATGAAATCGGAGCGTCGCGGTTTTTATGAGCCTGCCATCAGGCAATTTCATATTCCGATAAATCGGGTCTGCGCCAATATGTTTATCGGGTATTAGCGGCAGATGAAGCTCGCCCAGAGACCGGGAACGTTCCAGGCTCTTGCCGTCTGAACGGTAAATTTCAAAAAAATCGCTTCCACCCCTGTCGTAAGCCACCATTATCTCGTCGGAAAATTCCAGTTCTATTCGCGAGGCGCTTGATTCAGTCAGGCTCATAATTGCCTCGGCTTTAGCCAGGAGAGAGGAGTTAAATTGATTTTCTAAATATGCTTTTGTGAACAGGAAGATTGCCAGACCTGTAATTGCAATGAGCGCAAAGAAGGTAATCAGGATATTCGTTGAAAGACGTTGACGGATTGTTTTCATTCAGGAGACAATTCATAGCCAAAGCCGCGCCTGGTATGTATAAGAGGTTTTGGATTAGCCTCAGATAATTTGCGTCTGATTGCGCATATAGCCGAATCAACCGTATTGCTCATTATATCAACCTCACCCGAGTATATGTGTTCTTCAATTTCCGCTCTTGTAACGATATGCCCGCGTCTGCGGGCGAGGTATTCCAGCAAAGCATATTCACGTGGCTGGAGCTGGATTAATTTGCCTGAGCGCATAACTTTTCTGGCGGCTGTATCAATCTCAAGATCGCCAATCACGATTTTTGTTTTTTTATCCGCATACGCGCGCCTGCATAATGCGCGAATACGGGCAAGCAATTCTTCAAGCGCAAATGGTTTTACCAGATAATCATCCGCACCACTCTCCAGCCCGGCAACTCGGTCGTTTACCGAATCTTTAGCCGTCAATATCAGGACTGCTGTCGGATTTTCCGATCGTCTAATTTTTCTTAAGATCGTTAATCCGTCAACCTTTGGCAGCATCAGGTCAAGAACAATCACATCATATTGATTTGTTTCGGCTAAAAAAAGACCTTCTTCGCCGTCTAAAGCGGAGTCTACAGCAAAACCGTTTCGTCGCAGATAAGCGGATATTGTTTTGCATAGGCGCGGTGAATCTTCAATCACCAGAACGCGCATAGATACAGATTACCTCTTTGTTCCCGCATTATCAAGCAATAGCAATTTAGAAACGGTGGTTGTTAAATCGTTCGGGGATTATTTGCTTTCCTCTTCATTATCGGAATCATCGTCATCATCAGCCGATTCGTTTTCATCATCATCGTTTTCGGTCTTGATTACCTTTCCGTCGGCAGCCACTTTTATTTCAATTTTCTTGCCATCCGATGTTTTTACCTCAACTTCATAGACAACGGTTCCGTCGTTTTTCACCTCTTTTTCAATCTCAATAATTGAGCCGTTTTTAGCGATTTCCTTAACGGCGTTTAATACCGCCGTTGGGCAATCTTCAGGTTTAATCTTTACTTCTTTATTCTCTTTATTTGCCGCAGCGATATTTGTTGAGAACAACATTGCGGCAAGAGCGGGCATAGCCGCCAGAACCAGATATTTTACGATATTTTTCATAAGTGTTCCTTTCATTATTTAAATAATAATTATCACAGCAACATTATCTCAAAATGATGATAAAGGATTGGCTGAATAAATTGTTTGAATCTGACAGAATGAAAACCTATAATCCCTGATGTTTAACAATGCGAATACACGACCTTCCCATAGAAGAAAGACCGCGCGAGCTGCTTGTTCAACGCGGGGCTGAAAATTTATCAAACGCCCAGCTTCTGGCTATACTATTAAGAACCGGGACGAAAGGGGCGTCGGTTATTAATGTTGCTCAACAACTGTTGTCAAAATTCAACGGTTCTTTGAGGAGTCTTGTGGAGGCGAGGATTGAAGAATTGACGCAGATAAACGGGATTGGACGCGATAAAGCCGTAACTCTGAAGGCAGCCTTTACCCTTGCCAGAAGAATGAGCGAGGAGTCCCGCAGCGAACAGCCATTATTAAACACGCCTCAAAAGGTGGTTGAGGTAATCAAAGATGAATTTGTTAACTGCCCGGTTGAGACGTTATGGGTGGTTTTGCTAAATACGCGCAAGCGATTGATAAAGTTTGAAAAGGTTGTTGATGGGATTCTTGACACAATCATAATTCACCCGCGCGAGGTGTTTTGCAAGGCAATCATAGCAAGGGCTGCCTCTTTAATTCTGGTTCATAATCATCCCAGCGGAGACCCAACACCGAGCGAAGGCGACCTGCGCACCACACGCGAACTGATTCGCGCCGGGCAGATATTGAAAATAGAAGTCGTTGACCACATTATCATCGGCTCAAAAACTGATTCCCGCGAGGAATATGTCTCTTTGCGCGCTTTGGGCTATTTTCCAAATTAAATTATTTCTTTGAAAAACCTGTTCAAAAATTCTCCCAGCGCCCGCGCGGCGGCGTCGGTTTGTTTTTGAAAATTTAACAATCTCCGCGCAAGGAGCGGTCTTGCGGATACTCTGGCGATGAGTTTAAACATTTTTATTTTGCCATTTGCGTTTATTAATTCGTTAAAATCAAGCGGCAGGTCTTCATACGCCGTGTCGGAAATAACACGAATGACTACACAAGCGACATTGTGTTTTTCGCATACGTTTTTTATTATACCTGATTCCATTTCAACCGCGTCGGCGCCGGTCTGTTGATAAAGATTCAGTTTTTCTTTTGAGCTGCAAATCACTCTGGTTGAGCAGTAAAACCGCGATTCAATTGCGCCAAGTCGCTTAAGCACCCCGGCGGTTTGCTCCGGAGCCGAAAAGACGATTGAGTTTAGTTTAAGCTCAGGATTTAAGGCGCCGGCAAAGCCGCACGTGAATAGAATTTGTGGATTAAAAGTTTTAATAAATTCGTTGGTGAAATTTGCGGCGTTTTTGCCTCCCATCCCGCAAAAGAAAATCTGAACATACGGAGGTGGATTAAAATACTTTGCCTCCTGTTTTAAAGCAAAGACTAGTGGGATATTTTTGGCAGGTTCAGTCATTAAGTTTCGTCTTTAAATAGTCAAAAAGATACGATTTTTAAACCTATTTTATCCCTGAAAGCCGTTCTTTCCAGATATGATAAAGTTCAACTGTGGCGCGCACGTCGCGCAGGCAATATTCCGCTATTTCGCGATATTTTCCCTCGTAGAAGAGCTGGTTGACGTCGTTTCCTGTGACGCCGTGAGATTTTGGAGAATCAATCTGGAATGTCTTGCAATAGAAATCCAGGTTGAATCTTCTGGCGGCGCCTTCTCTGCCGCTGATGCCGTAGAAAGTGAATTGTTCGGCAAGGTCGCAATGGGGTTCAGTGGCGTAGCGATAACCGAGCCAATCTTTGCGGCTGATCGGCACATTGAGAATAGCCGAGCGCAGATATATGAACGGCACATCAAATGACCTACCGTTGAATGTTACTATCTGTTCATAATGTTTTGCAACATCCCAGAACGCGGTTAACATCTCCACTTCATCCGGGAATGGCACAAATTCAACAGGTCCTGCCTGTTCTTCCTCTTCGTCTGTCGTTTCGTCCGGACATAGATATAGCACCTGACCGCGCTTTGTGTCGGCGTTAAGCATTGCCATACAAACCACTCGCGCGGTGAGTGGCCAGAGCGCAAGCTGACGGTTAATTTCCTGCCGCCTGATTTCCTTCTGGGTATCGTCAACTATCTTTTCAAGCTCTCTGAATAAATATTCCTGTTGCGCATCGTCAAATTGCTCAATCGGCAACGCAACGCTTTCTATGTCAAATACAAGAGTAGCCATTTTCAGGATTTATAGACATTATTAAGACGAATTAAATCTTTTGACGAGGAAAAATTAAGAAAATCCAGATTATTATCTTTTAGCGTTGAATTCTTGCTTCCATTTTTCGCGGATTGCCTGATGCAATTTTTCTTTGAATTCCACAGGAATCTCGTAAGGTTTTCCTTCTTTATAGACGGTGATTGTCTTTTTTAAGGTATCCACGACAACCTGGCAGGGGTTGCACCCGGACATATGCCTTTCAAACTCCTCGCATATTTTTGGGTCTATCGTCCCGTCAATGTACTCGTTAAGCAGTTTAAGCAAATCCTTACACTTCATTTCCGATATATCTCTTTTATAATCATAGACCCATCAGCAGATATTTTGTTACAATCAAAAAAGATTGAGTAACCTCTGTTTTTATAATGTTAATAGTACAACCATCTTATCTCAATCCGAGGTTTTTAATTATCCTCATCGTCGGTATTGATTTATTAAGGGTGTAAAAATGAAGTGCCGGGACCCCATTTTTCAGTAATTCTTCACACTGTTTTGTTGCAAAGTCAATGCCGTATTC
>JBAMMJ010000115.1:5435-6892 GCA_039793825.1 Verrucomicrobiota bacterium
CCTCCATTGTTTTTGGAATTGTTGCTCCACAGAGCGCCGTGAATTTTTTTATCTGCGCCGCGCTTGTTATTGGAATAATGCCCGGAATAATTGGTATGTTTACCCCTTTCTTCAAAAGGTAATCGCGCATCTCAAAATAATAAACATTGTCAAAGAAAAACTGGGTTATGACGAAATCGGCTCCTTTTTCTATTTTCGCTTTTAACCTGTCCCAATCCACATATTTGCCCTCTTTGCAGGCTATGTGCCCTTCCGGGAAACCTGCGACTCCGATAGAAAATCCGCCGATTTGTTTAATCAGTTCCACCAGCTGATAGGCAAATTCAAAACCGCCGTCAATCTTTTTGAATTCGCCGACGCCGCCGGGCGGGTCTCCGCGAAGGGCAAGGATATTTTTTATTCCGCGATTTTTTGCCTCGTTGATTATGTCTATGGTCTCCTGGCGCGTAGCGTTAACACAGGTAAGATGAGCCATAGAAACGATGCCGTGTCTGCGCTGGATAACATCAACCAGGTCCAGAGTCTTGCCTCGCGTGCTGCCGCCGGCGCCATAAGTTACGGAGCAGAAATCAGGTTTCAGGCTCTTTAATAATGGAATAGTCCTCTCATTCAGCGAAACCTCGCCTTCAGGGGTTTTAGGAGTAAAAAATTCAAACGAGATAACAACGCGCCCTTGCGCCCTTGCTTCTGATAAAATGTCTCTTATATACCGCACAAGGAAAGATTATTTATCTTTTTGTTCAGATTTCAAGTTGCCATTCATTATTTTTGGATATTTAAATTTCAGAATTAGATAAAAATATTTTGACATCATAATCAATTAATGTTTAAAGTATTAAAACCGCGTTATAACTCGCGGTTTAGAAAGAATAGAAAAATAAATGAAATCATATCTAATTGTTTCGGCAGGACTCGCCGTTATGGCAAGTGTCCTCTTAGCTCAAGATAGCAAGCCTAATCTGCAGGATAAAAAACAGCGGATTAGTTATTGTATCGGCGCTGATATTGGCAGCAATTTTAAACGTAACGATATTGACGTCGATCCAAAGGCTCTGGCGGCTGGATTAGCCGACTCCATTGCCGGCAAAACTGCGTTAACCGACGCTGAAATCAAGGAGACCATCAACAATTTCAGAACCGAGATGATGGCTAAATTCCAGGAAAAACAAAAACAACAAGCCGAAAAAAATCTTAAAGAGGGCGAAGATTTTCTCGCAAAAAACGCCAAAAAAGAGGGCGTAAAGACAACTAAAAGCGGTTTGCAATATCAGATTATTAAATCCGGCAAAGGCAAGACCCCGAAAGAAACCGACACTGTCAAAACGCATTATCATGGCACATTGATTGATGGCACGGTGTTTGATAGTTCTATAGAGCGGAATGAACCCGCCATCTTCCCGGTAAATGCCGTTATTCCGGGCTGGACGGAAGCGTTGCAGATGATGAAAGAAGGGGAT
>JBAMMJ010000116.1:0-5023 GCA_039793825.1 Verrucomicrobiota bacterium
TCGGTTTTGGTCTTCGGGAGGCGCGGTACGGCAGCCCTGCCGTTCCTGATTGCCTCGCGGTTGCTCTGGAGAATTTCCTCGTATATCTCCTGCCTATGCACTGGCACGTTTGATGGCGCCTCTACCCCAACCTTTACAACCTCGCCATCCACCCGGACAATCTTTACAATGATGCGCCCGTCTATCACGATGCTTTCATTAACCTTTCTTGACAGTATTAACATAACTTTTTGGGCGCTTAAAATTCCTGGTTTATTAACTTCATCGTTAAACTCATAACAACGGATGTTGCACCGAATAATCCGTAGCATTAAGCGGCACAACCTGTTTACCAATCAACGTGTTGCGATTTATCACAATCGGACCTTTTAAATTCACCGTGGCGTTGTTCTGCCCTCTTACGGTAACGATGTTCAATACAACTGCGTCCTCCGGGTTGGTTAACCCTAAAAACCTCACATCTTCATCGCTTAACTCAGGCTCATATTTCTCAAGAAATGTATTTGGTTGAATAACAATGAAGGACTTGCGCGGTTCATCAACCATCTGCAACCACATAAACGGAGCCTCATCCGGGTCCGCTATCAACATATACCTCTTGGTCTGTTCAAACCCTAATAACCCTAACGGCAGAGTTATTATCGCAGCTTGCTCGGCTGATTTGTTCTGAGGCTCTATTGTTGCATCTGTATTCATAACTTTTAAATTTCAATTTTCGGTAAAGCAATTGGTGTGCCAGTGCGAATTAAAAGCCTATATAATCGTGATAATGCCTTTATAATTAAGATGTTATAAATATAATTTTTAAAAAATAAACATTTTGTCCCCCAATCGCAAAACCAAAGAGGATGTTTTTTCCTCTACCAAAGGGAAAATTGTGCCGACCAGTATAAACAAAAACGTTTATCCTGCATAAATTCAGGATAAACGTTTTTATTTACTACGATAATTTCTTTAAACTAAAGCCTGTGAGACTACATCGCAGCTTCAAGGTTCTTTGCAGCAAAACCCCAGTTTATCAGTTTATCAAGTGAAGCTACAACAAAGTCCTGTCTTCTATTTTGATAATCCAGATAATACGCATGCTCCCAGACATCAATCGTCAACAAAGGCTTCATACCTTTGGTAAACGGCACTTCGGCATTACTGGTTTTTACCACTTTCAGATTCTTTCCATCCAGAACCAACCATGCCCAGCCGCTGCCAAACTGGGTTGTTGCAGCTGTGACCAATTCTTTTTTGCAAGCCTCAACACTCCCGAAAGCAGATTCAATTTTATCTTTTAGGATTTTCGGCGGTTCTCCGCCGCCGTTGGGTTTAATACTGTTCCAATAAACAGTGTGGTTCCATATCTGAGCGGCGTTGTTGAAAATAGCCGTCTTTTCAGCATTTCCCGCAACATCTATAATCAATTTCTCCAGCGGCATATCCGCATACTGAGTGCCTGCAATTAATTTGTTTAAGTTGTCAACATAACCTTTATGGTGTTTTCCATAATGAAAACTCAATGTTCTGGCTGATATTATCGGTTCAAGCGCGTTTTCAGGATATGGCAGTGGCGGAAGCGTATGCACTTCTGCGCCCCTCAAAACCGAGGGGGCAGCCCCTGCAGCAAGAATCAATGTGGCACCGCCGGAAACGGCAATAAAATTCCGACGCGTCATTCCGGGTCTGTTATTTTCTTTTGCATTCATAGGCATCATAATTATTTCTGTTATTTTATATTAGTATATTTTAATTTGCCTCACTTTTCCGATTTGTCAAAATTTCCACAATATTTTTATCCATATAACTTTTGGTTTTTAGATTTTATTAAAAAGATATAATACATACTTGTTAGTTAATATGAACAAATACAAAGTTCTTGTTATTGATGATGAGCCGGATGTATTGGAGCTGATTGAATACAATCTAACCGCAGCCGGATTCATCGTAATTAAAGCCTCTGAAGGCAATGATGCGATAAAAAAAGCCCGCGATCAAGCGCCCGATCTGATTGTTCTTGATATTATGCTTCCTGGAATAGATGGATTTGAAATTTGCAAAATCTTGAAACGAGATAAATCAACCGCAGCCATACCAATAATAATGTTAACGGCAAAGGCTGAAGAAGTTGACCGTATCGTTGGTCTTGAACTTGGGGCAGACGATTATATTACAAAGCCGTTCAGTCCGCGTGAATTGGTGTTAAGAATAAAAACGTTGCTAAAACGAGTAAAAGGCGGCGCCGAACCTCCGCAAATAATCCAGCGAGGCGTCTTAAAAATAGACCCGCAAAGACACGAGGTTTCTGTTAAAGGGAAAGAAATTGAACTCACCGCGACAGAATATAAATTATTGCTCACACTTGCAAGCCAGCCCGGCAGGGTCTTCACCCGTGATCAACTGTTGGAAGATGTCTGGGAATATAATTCTACCGTTGATACGCGCACTGTTGATACCCACGTACGACGGCTAAGGGAAAAACTCGGACCCGCAGCAGATTACATTGAGACCATTCGCGGTTTTGGATATAAATTTTCCGACAGATGAAACCTTTGTTATCATTAACAAACGAGATTATTGCCGTCGCATTCGGTCTGCTCTCAATTTCCCTGATTATCCTTTTCTTGTATTTTAATAAGTTAAAACAGAAGATTAAAACCTTACAAAATCAGTTAGACCAGACCAAAAAATTAATTGAAAATGAACGAGTTAACAGCAGCAAACTCATTGACATAATTTTTAATAGTTTTGATGACGGTATCCTGATAATAAACCCACAAGGAATTATTATTCATTACAATCGCTCGTTAAATAAATGGTTTTCGCTACCGGAACAGATTAATAACAAAAAATTGTCAGAGGTTTTCCAAGAAGATGTGACGGATGTTTTGACCAAACTCCTCAATGACAAGTCTACAGAATCAAGCGCTAATATAGAGTTAAAACATCCGCGACTGTGCAATCTCTATGTTGAACGGGCAATAATTAAGGATGAGAACGGAAATCTTTACGGAACGGCTTTCGTATTTCATGACCATACCCGGCTTGCGACTCTTGAAAAAACCCGCCGCGAGTTTGTCGCAAATGTCAGTCATGAGTTAAGAACCCCGCTTACTTTGATCAAAGGTTGCGTAGAAACCCTGCTTGAAGGCGGCAAAGACGACCCGGAGGTCTCATCACGTTTTCTGCAAACTATAAAAAAACATTCAGACAGACTAAATTTTTTAATTGAAGACCTGCTGACTATTTCAAAACTTGAGTCTGGCGAAACAAAATTAAATCTTGAAAAATTAAATCTTAAAAAAATCGTACAGGAGGTCATTGACGACCTGCAAGATCAGGCAGAGGCGAAAAGCGTGGCTATATATAATAAAATTGAGGAATCATTATCTGTAATGGCATCTCCTGAAAGGCTTAAACAGGTATTTTACAACCTGATTGACAATGCGATTAAATATGGTCGTATTGACGGCAACATCTGGATAACTGCTGAAAGCGATGAGGCAAATGTCAAAATTATGGTAAAAGATGACGGTCCGGGCATCCCGCCCGAAGCGCGCGAACGAATATTTGAACGATTTTTCCGCGTGGACAAAGCCCGTTCGCGAGAACAGGGCGGAACCGGGCTCGGGCTTTCAATAGTTAAACATATCGTTCAGGCACACGGCGGAAAGGTCTGGGTGGAAAGTCAATTTGGAAAAGGCGCCACATTCTGCTTCACGCTTCCGATGCGTTCTGAAACCGATTTAACCAGTTCAAAGTAGTCATTTTTCTTCTATCCTATCAAGGGCGTTCTGAGTGGCAGAAAGCAACGGTTTTGCAGATAGCCGCGAACCGATAGCGTTAATCATCCACATATCCGGAGTAAGATTCCCATAAGAGGTAATTCTCTCTATTTCACTACCTAAATTTTTTGATTTCTGAATTTGCTCTTCAATTCCAAATGAGACAAGATGACCGAGTGGATAATCCGAAAGATATAGCGGGGTAAAAAACATATGAGAATAAACCGCCAGTAAAATAACATCGCTTCGGTTAAACGGCTTCGCATAGTATTTGTTCCATACCTCTTTAGCGAATCTCAATGTCGCCTCTCTAAGCTGCGCCGGCGTGGCGGATGGATTTTTGTATAACCAGTTCCATATTTTCATTTCAACCAACGCAACAGCCGCAATTTCGCAGGTCATCCAATAGGTTTGAATTGTTTTGTAATAATGAGTCTGCGGCGTTTCATCAGCCAATCCGAGCGTCTGCAAATCCCGCTCTTGAAAGACGTAAGCAATAGCCTCTGTGCAGGCATTGTTCGGCACACCGGCAAGAAGGGTATGGTCAACTTTATTCAACGAAAAGACCTGTTCAACATTATGGCCGAATTCGTGCATCGCTATGTTATACCCCTTGTAATCCATTCCCTCTTTGCTCACACGAGTTCTTAACCTGGCTGGAAATCCTCTCTTTGAATGTCCCATTGCATGCCCGGTGCCGCGCGACGGCTCTATTTGAATATTTTTCTTTAAAAATTCAGCCTGTTCACGACTAAAGCCAAGCCTTTGCAGAATGTTCTCCATATCATCTTGAAAAGCCTTCGCGTCCGGATATCGTTTTGAAACTATTTTATCCAGTTCAGACTCATCTTTTCCCCCTTGAGAAAATCCGTTATACCAGATATCAAAAGGCTCCAACGGACGACCGAGCCGTTTTTCTATCAACCTTGCCGTTTTTTCTAAAAGCGGAGATGAAAGCAGTTCATCAAGCATCTTTTCAACATCGTTTTCAGAAATCTGCCGTTCTTCATTAAACTTGCGTTCAATAAAAGTGCGGGCATACGGACAATACGGGTCGGCTGCCTTCACCGCGTGAAAAATATTTAGCAATTTTGAGTACCTCGTGTCAGGTTCAGGTTTTTTAAGGTTACGCAAATCTACAGCCGTTTTTTTTCCGCCCTCATTTTTGGACTCCGGCGATAGTGTTACCGTATTTGAAAAGGGATTCCAATCAATTGTTGGATTGTTTATTACAGCTTGCGGGATTGTCTGGG
>JBAMMJ010000116.1:5033-18880 GCA_039793825.1 Verrucomicrobiota bacterium
TCCATCACTTTTTGGATGATCCTTTGCTTGATTAATCCATCACTGTTTGCATATTGCGCTTTGATTTCATCGCGCAAGTTCCAATGGGAAACAAGGTTCATACCCTCAGGGAAATAACGTTCGCCCCGATCGCCAATAAGATGATGCATCCAGATTTTATATTCAGAGGTGTAAATCTCGCCTTCGGCAAGGGCTTTTGAAATATTCTGGGTAATTTTAGACGGCACCCTCTTTGAAAACCTCTGGGCAAGCCTCGCCTCCGCCCACTCTCTGCGCGTCCATTTTGATTCATTCTGAATTCGTTCTTGAAATGTGGTAAGCGGAAAGTTTAGTAAAACCACAAAGGCGAGTTTGTTTTTAAAAAAATCTTCATTAATATGAGCCGAAAAATCATACCCTCCAAACATCTCATCAACCGGCATCAACTCCCCAACGTCCAGGTCCATCTCCTTGCGCAACTCATAGTTTATTTCAGCCAGATAACCGTCAATCGCCTCAAACTTACTCTCAAACCGCTTAAAAAGCGCGTCAATCTTGTCCTTATCTACGTATAAATTCTTTTTAACAAACTCTTCAAATTCACCCGCGCTACCATCCTCTTTTCTCCAGAAGAGCGCCGCTTGATTTATCCCGCGAACAATTCTTTCGGATTTATCAGCGCCGTAGGTCTGAATTAATTCCTTTTGAAGTTTATCCACGCTTTTCTTTAAAAAATCGGGGATTGACGGCACATCTTTGGCGTTAACCATAATAGCAACGACGGACAAACAAAACGCTAAAATCTTCTTCATAATCCTAATAATTGTAATCAAAATCGGTCTATGGTCTTTCTGCGATAATAATCATTAATCGGCAAAAAACCATTAAAAAATCTTGTTTAATTGAAATAAACAGGTTTTATTTTTGTTGCCTTTTATCAAAAATATTGATGAGAAACGATGAATTGAAAGAATAAGAAAATGAAAACGGATATATCTGATAAAACACCGATTGAAGAAGGATTTTATTTTCCGGCAGAATGGGAAAAACATAAGGCTACATGGCTTGGCTGGCCTCATAATCCGACCGATTGGCCCGATAAACTGGATACTATCAGATGGGTTTATTGCGAAATCGTCCGAAAAATCTCTCCCGGCGAACGGATTAGAATGTTTGTCAACAACACGGCGATGGAAAATCTTGCAAGAAATTATCTCAAACGCGCCGGAGCAAATCCAAACCGCGTGGATTTTATTATTCATCCAACAAATCGTGGCTGGACCCGCGATTCAGGACCGATTTTCATAAAACGAATCAATAAGTACAAATCCGAAACCGCAATCGTTCATTTCCATTTCAATGGCTGGGCAAAATATGACGACTGGCAAAAAGATAGAAAAAACCCGGAGGTCGCCGCACAACTTTATAAAAAACGACTATTCGTCGCAAAATGCGGCGACAAACCATTCATCCTTGAAGGCGGCGGCATTGACGTTAATGGCAGAGGCACATTAATCACTACCGAAGAATGTTACCTGCATCCAAAAATTCAGGTCAGAAACAGAGGTGTTGACAAAAAACAATTTGAAGAAACTTTAAAAAAATATTTAGGCGTCAAAAATATATTCTGGCTCGGAAACGGAATAAAAGGCGACGACACCCACGGACACGTTGACGACCTGTGCCGATTCGTGAATCCCACCACGCTTGTGATGATAAAAGAGGACAATCCAAAAGATGTAAATTATAAACCGCTTTGTGAAAATTGGGAGCGGATTAAAGACCTTCGCCTTGAAGATGGTTCAAAACCTCAAATCATACCGCTGCCTATGCCTGCTCCGCTCTACTTTGATGGCTATCGTTTACCTGCAAGCTACGCAAATTTCTACATCTGCAACCACGCCGTCATTGTTCCGACATTCAACGACCCAAATGACCGTATCGCTCTGGGAATATTAAGTGAGTTATTCAAAGACAGAATCGTGGTCGGCATACACGCTGTTGACCTTGTGCTCGGTTTTGGAACATTGCATTGTCTGACTCAACAGGAACCTGAATAATTTCTACTCATAATTAATCATATATACACTTTGATTATTAGAATATTTTATTTAGCATAATTTATAATTATTCATTCTTATAATTCAAATAATATTTGTTTTATATTTGACATCCTAATATTATTCGTTAGGCTTGATTCTAATAAGCTAGGTTTAATAGAATTAAACTGAATTTGAAATCTTTAATAATGGAGTTTGAAATATGACTGAAACGCTCGCAAAAAAGGAACCGCGTGGTCAGGTATTTATTACGCCTGAACGGTGCAAAGGATGCGGATTTTGCATTGATTTTTGTCCAACAAAAGTTCTTGCGTTCTCCGATAAATACAACAGCAAGGGATATCATTTTCCGGAGGTTGTCGCCCCGGAAGCCTGTTCAGGTTGCGACCTGTGCGGTATGTATTGTCCGGACTTTGCAATCTACGGAGTTCGTTTATTAAAAAAAGCCGCTTGAGTCTTTAATTCAGGGAGATGAAGTAATATGAAGGCTGATTCAAAAGGGGTTTTAACTGGCGCCCATTTTATTGATGGCGATCACGCTTGCGGCGAAGGGGCAATAGCGGCTGGTTGCCGCTTTGTTGCAGGATATCCAATCACCCCCTCAACTGAAGTTGTGGAAAGAATCGCGGCTCGTTTTCCCTTCTGCGGAGGAGTTTTTATCCAGATGGAAGATGAAATAGCCTCATCAATCGCAATTCTCGGGGCAGTATGGGGCGGCGCCAAGGCGATGACGGTTACATCCGGACCGGGATTTTCATTAATGATGGAGCACATCGGTTTAGCCTGTATGACGGAAACGCCGGTGGTCTTTGTCAATGTGCAAAGAGGCGGTCCTTCCACAGGCTTGCCAACATTGCCAGCGCAAGCCGATATGATGCAGGCGCGCTGGGGAAGCCACGGCGATTATGAAATTATCGCGCTTTGCCCAAACTCGCCTCAGGAATGTTTTGACCTCACCATCCAGGCTTTTAACTTATCCGAGCAATATCGGGTGCCTGTTATGGTTATGATGGACGAATGCGTCGGGCATATGATAGAGCGAGTTGTAATCCCACCTGCAGAAGAAATTGAAGTCGTGCCAAGGCGCTACACCACCGCAAAACCAGGCGAATATCTTCCTTATTTACCCGATGCCGATCTTGTACCGCCAATGGTAAAGGCAGGCGACGGCTATCGGATTCATATTACAGGTTTAACCCACGATGAGCGCGGTTATCCTGTTATGAACGCTGATTGTCAGGAAAAATGTGTGCGCAGACTTGTTGATAAAATCAGACTAAACGCTGATAAAATCGTAAAATACGAGGAAGAAGATATTGACGGGGCAGATATTGTGATTGTTTCTTACGGGATAACATCGCGGGTAGCCCTGCGCGCAATTCACAAGGCTAAAGAAAAAGGAATAAAAGTTGGACACTTCAGATTAATCACTGCCTGGCCCTTTCCCGAAAAGCGGATAAAACAAATTGCGGAAAAAGTAAAAGCGTTTGTAATTCCAGAAATCAACTATGGCCAGATGTTTTTTGAACTTGAACGTGTTGTGGGTGGAAAGGCTGATGTTCATCTTGTTCCGCACGGCGGCGGCACCGTTCATAACCCTGAGATAATTTACCAGAAAATTTTGGAGGCAGCAAAATGAGCGAAAAAAATTTAGTAGAACAATATTTGAGGATGGACCGCATACCGCACATCTGGTGTCCGGGGTGCGGTCTGGGAACAACAGTTAACTGTTTTGTTCGGGCGCTGGCGCAATTAAACCTCCCTCTGGACAATATCGCAATTGTCTCCGGGATTGGTTGCACCGGACGTGTTGCAGGTTATCTAAAGTTAGACAGTTTCCACACAACCCACGGACGTCCAATTCCTTTCGCCACCGGGCTTAAACTTGCAAATCCAAAACTCAAAGTAGTGGTTTATAGCGGAGATGGAGACCTCGTGGCAATCGGCGGCAATCATTTCATCCACGCGGCAAGACGCAATATGGATATTGCGGTGATTTGCGTTAATAATTTTACCTATGGTATGACCGGAGGTCAGGTCGGTCCTACCACACCAATTGACGCGGTTGCCACTACCTCGCCTTATGGAAACTTTGAAGAACCATTCAATCTGCCTTACCTCGCAGATTGCGCCGGTGCAGTGTATGTGGCAAGGTGGACAACTTACCACGTCCGACAATTAACTCGCGCTATGCAGGAGGTTCTCCAGAAAAAGGGATTCAGTTTCCTTGAGATTATTAGCCCCTGCCCTACCCTCTACGGAAGGAGAAATAGATTGGGCGACGGACTTGAAATGATGGAATATTACAAACAAAACAGCGAAATCCGCAATGGGGCAAACACAAAAGATGTGGCAATCGGATTCAAAACTCCAATCATTTGTGGCAAGTTTGTGGACCGCGAAAGACCAACATTTCTGGAAAATATGAACCAGAAACTCGCAGCCAGAATCCCAAATTATCAACCATATAACGGAGTTGTGTAAAATTATGAATAAACCAGTTGAAATAAAAATCGGCGGTTTTGGCGGACAGGGTGTCATTCTTGCAGGAATGATTATTGGAAAAGCCGCAAGCATCTATGACAATAAATATGCAACATTGATTCAGAGCTTCGGTCCAGAAGCCCGCGGCAGCGCCTGCAGCGCGCAACTCATCATATCTCCAACCAAAATCCTTTATCCTTACGTTACCCGTCCTAACATCCTTATGGTGATGTCGCAGGAAGCCTTTACAAAGTTCTCACCCGAACTCGCCGAAGACGGCACGCTTCTCATTGAAGAAGACCTTGTCAACGTAACCAACCTGAAACAAGGCGTCAGCCTGTTCAGTATTCCAGCCACGCGTTTTGCCGAAGAGCTCGGAAGAAGATTGGTTTTAAATATTGTTATGGTTGGATTCTTTGCATCTATCACAAATCTGGTTCCGGTTGAAGCATTTAGAAAAGCCGTCGCCGATTCGGTGCCAAAAGGCACTGAAAGCCTAAACCTGCAAGCCTTTGAAAAGGGATACAATTACGGTCTTAACCTGAACAAATCTGCAAATACAACTCAATGTCTGCAACCATAAACAAAAATAGAGCCAAACAATATGTCAACCTATCCCAAAAAAGCGTTGTTAAGAAACAATATTGAAATTGTCATTAGACCGCTTGAAAAAAACGACGCCGCAGGATTGTTAGCATTCTTCAGCGCCTTACCAGAAGAAGACAGATTATTTTTAAAGGACGATGTAACAAAAGAGGAAACTATTGCGCGCTGGATGGAGGAACTGGATTATTCGCGGGTCTTCCCTCTGGTCGCTATTGCCGAAAACAAAATAATTGGAGACGCTACCCTGCACTTCAGCAGAGTAGGCTGGTCAAAACACCTGGCAGAATTAAGATGTGTTGTCGCCCGAAACTACCAGAAAATGGGGCTTGGCACACTCCTTATGAGGGAACTGGTTATTTATGCGCAACAAAAAGGAGTGGAAAAAATTGTGGCTCAAATGATGGATACCCAGCTCGGAGCCCAGAAGGCGTTTGAAAGAATCGGATTTAAAAAAGAGGCAGAATTAAAAGGCTTCGTCGTAGACCTTATTGGTAAAAAACACAATTTGATCATTATGGTAAACGACGTATCCGAATTATGGAAAAAGATGGAAGATGTCTTGCTTGATTATGACATCAAAATTTCAGAGTAGAATATAATCTGCCTTATATTATCAGTTTAACACTCTGCAAAACCCGCAATAGTAAACACCTTTCATTTTTCAATATACCGCAAAGCTTACAATTGTAATCTCGGGTCAGTCTTCAGCATCTCTTCAAGCAAGGGCCATTTAGGGTCATTCATTGAATTAAATGCGTGTAAATACACTGTTACAAGTTCCTTTGGATATTTTGCAAGCAACCCCTCAACCGCGGACTTTAATTTTTCGTCTTCCACTGATTGAGGCAGGTCATCCACCACCCCATCTTTATGAGGGATACCCAGAGACTCCAGAAACTGCGCCAGCATAGCAGTGTGTTTCTTGAGCAACCAGGTTCTTAAAAGATTAGCCGCAGTCAATTCCATATTCGGTCGCATCAACGTCGCGAGCACTGTCTGATGCCGCGCAACTCGCGGCTGCCGCTCAAGAAAAACCGGACGCACCCTTTTAATATCGGCAACTGCCTTCAAAACAGATTTATAAAGCGGTTTGTCGTTGGCGTATGCCCATTCAATAATCTCGTTAGCCATCTCCGATGGCATAAAACCGAAGAGCTCGTAAGACGCTATCATAACTCTAAATATCTGAGTAAATAAAATATTTCCTCAATTTTGCAGCCTATTTTCTATCACAATCAAACGAACAAAAGTATATATAAAAACCTTTCTTATGCCACAATATTATTAAAAAAATTCAAGATATTTTTTCAAAATCTTGCCGATTCCGCATCAGGATAACAATCGCCATATACCCGCAACCGTTGTACATAAAACAAACCCTATTACAAGCGGAATCACTGCAGAAATAATCACCCATTTCCAGCTGCCTGTTTCTTTATAGATTGTGTAAAGTGTGGTTGAACAGGGATTATGGCAAAGGCTAAATAACATCAGACAAACGGCTGTCATTGTAGTCCATCCGCTACCGATTAAAATCGTTCTCACCGCTGAGTCGTTCGCATCCATAAGCACGCCTGCCTGCGCGCCGAGCGCAGAAAAATCGCCCAGTAACGATGTAAGCATTAATGTGGCTGGAAGAACAATTTCGTTTGCGGGAATTGCCACAACATAGGCAAGTAAAACAGCCCCGGTTAGCCCCATTATAGATGCCAGCGGGTCTAAAAACTTTATTACCCACCACGCGATTGAATGTCCGCTTATATCTATATTTGAAATCGTCCATATAACAATGCCCGCCGGAAATGCAAATACCACGGCGCGCCACAGGACAAATACTGTGCGGTCTATCAATGATGTATAAAGGGTCCGTAATATATTCGGCGGTCGGTATGGCGGCAATTCAAGGCTGAAACTACTGCTTTCTCCTTTTAAAACAGTTCTACTCAATCCCCACGAGACAAGAAAAGAAAATCCGAATCCAAGCAAAGCCACCCCCATAACGCACAATGCCGCAACAAGCCCCGACAGGGCGCCGGGGACAAGCGCTCCAATAAAAACCGATGAAATCAATATCTGCGTTGGCCAGCGTCCGTTGCACAATGAGAAATTGTTGGTCACGATGGCAATCAATCTTTCGCGGGGAGAATCAATTATTCTTGTGGCAATCACCCCGGCGGCATTGCATCCAAGCCCCATAGTCATAGTTAACGCCTGTTTTCCATGCGCGCCCACCTTTTGAAATATTCTATCCATATTAAACGCAACGCGCGGTAGATAGCCAAAATCTTCAAGGATTGTAAAAATTGGAAAGAAAATTGCCATCGGCGGCAACATAACACTAACAACCCATGCGGTTGCAAGATAGGCACCATCAATAAACATTCCGCTTGCCCAGAACGGCAAGTCTATTGAGGCAGCAAAATTCTTAAGTCCTTTATAACCTATATCAACGAGCAATTTTGATAGTACTTCCGACGGATAGTTAGCTCCCACCACGGTAATCCACAAGACAACACAAAACAGCAAACCCATTATGGGGAAGCCGGTCAGAGGACTTGTTAGAAATTTATCAAGCCTCTGTTGCCACCGCAGTCGCTGGTTCTTATCATCTCTGATGACCACCACCGAACATATCTTGCCGGATTCAGAATATATAGCCTCAGTTACCTGATCGTGAAAGTTATATGGCAGGCGCCACCTGAACGATTCCGCAAGCTCAACCAATTTCTTTGCGTCTGCTTCTGTCGTATTTGCGGATTTCTCATATAAATTCTTTTTACTCTCATCATTCTCGGGTTTTCCAGCATCAGATTCGTCGTATATCAATCCTATTCTGCCTGTGATAACCGCATCCGATATCTGGCGGTCACCTTCAAGGAGTCTCAACACAATCCATTCGGCATTTGGCAAATCCGGGTAAATACGCCTCAATTCTTTAGAAAGAGTAGTAAGCGCCTCATCTAATCCAGGTACTTTCAGATTTAACCTATACGGCTTAAACTTTACCGCTCCAGTGGCAACCAGTTCAATTTCTTTTAACAATTCCGGTATCCCTTTGCCCTCTCTTGCAACACAGGGCACAACCGGTACCCCTAACTCTCTGGTCATCTGGCGCACATCAATTCTTATCCCGTGCGCCTGCGCCTCATCCATTAAATTTAGACAAACAACTACTCTATCGGTGATTTGAAGAATTTGAAGGACAAGATTCAAATTTCTCTCCAGCGATGTCGCGTCAACCACAACCACAGTCACATCAGGTTTTCCGAATAAGATAAAATCTCGTGCCACTTCTTCGTCAGGCGACACCGATAGCAAGGAATAGGTGCCTGGCAAGTCTATAATCTTATACCTGTAATTGTTATAGGCAAATGCGCCTTCAGCGCGCAAAATCGTTTTTCCAGGCCAGTTCCCTGTATGCTGACGAAGCCCGGTCAACCTGTTAAATACCGTGCTCTTCCCTGTATTTGGATTGCCGGCGAGCGCAATAACAAAATCGCAATCCTTTAACTGAACTCCCAACTGTTGAAGTCTCAAATTCCGCTTCGGACATTTCTCGCAGGCTTGAAAATCTTGAATCCCTACCGGATTATTTTGTGGTTGGGTTGACATCGCTTGGCTCCTTCACTACTAAAATATTTTCTGCCTGTTCGCGTCTTAATGCAATCAAAGTCCCACGCACCCGATAGGTAATCGGACTCCCGAAGGGGCTCGCAAACTCGTATGTTACTTTGCTGCCATTTACAAAACCAAGGTCTAACAAGCGCAACCGTTCCAATCCGGTACAGGAGGGCATCAAACCTTTCACAATGCCGGATTCCCCTTTTTTTAAATCAGCCAGCCTCACCACGTCAGGCTCTTCTTTTATCCCTCTGGGTAATTGTGAAACAAGAACCTGAAAGGCTTCTTCAATATTCAATCTGATCGGCTTGCCTTCCGCCACAATGTCAATATACGAGTCGGTCTTGACAAGAACCTTTAACCTCACACCAGGCACTATTCCAGCCGCGATTATCCGCTTATAAATCAAATCCGGCTCATCCTCAATGTGCAAAACTATGGCGCTTTTGCCCGTTTCCCATTCCGCCAGAGGAGTTCCTGTTATTGTGGGAATTTTGCCATCTCGGGTCGGAATCGGGTCGCCGTGCGGGTCAAAACGCGGATGTCCCAATTTGTCTGATAATTTATTGATCTCATCAAAAGAAAGCCGATGTTCCATTTCGTGAGCCTGTTGATGCCATTCTTTTGGCGAAACACCGGTCTCGCGGGCAAGATAGGTCTCACAAATTCTATGCGCCCTGACAATCTCAAGCCCAAACTTGCGTCCCGCTTCGGTTAGATAAAATAAATCGTAACTTCGCCTTACATATCCGATTTTAGATAAATGATTTATAAGTTTTATTACAACGTCCTGATGAATGCCCAGCCTGCCTGCAATAGACGGCAGATCGGGGTTTTTGTTGTCATACTCAATTTGAAATAAAACTTTTAACAGGTCTTCGGCGAGAATTCGCTCATCTTTTGGAAGGTTAAGTTTTGCCCGTTCTTCGTCCATATTGAACGCGCGGTTTATCTGTCACTAATCATCAATTCAAGTGCCACCTATTTTTTCTGGTAATCTTCAAGCACTTTTTCAAATTCCTGTTTCTTATCTTTTTCTTTGCACAAGTCTATAGCAATCTTCTGGTATTTTATTGCTTCGTCCTTCTGACCATTCTCAAACAACGCCCGAGCATAGACCTGAACAATATCCTCGTCTTTTGCATCGGAGTTCTCATACGCTGCCTTTGCGAGTTTCAGCGCAAGTGGGATATCGCGCTTCTTCAACTTTTCATTGGTTAGAATTGCCCAGGAAATCTGACTTAACAACACCGAGTTTGTGCATCTGGTTTCGCCAACGACCTTTGCAAGATTGGTTATCGTCGCCTCATCTGCGTCCGCGCTCAATGCCTGAAAATAATCAATCGCGCTTTTCTGCAATTTGAGATTATTTTTTATCTCTTCAAAGTTTATCTCTTTCGGCGTAAATTCGGCGGCTTTTTTTGCTATTTCTTCGGCTTCGGGTTTTCCGCTCATTAATGCATTGCGGTATTCGCTCATAAGCATACTGAATTTAACCAACTTCCACATTTCTTCTGTTTTGAATGGTCTGTCCTTAACAAGTCCGCCAACCTCTTTGTCAAGTTTTTCAAGTTCGGCGCCGATCTGGTTAATTTTATTTGTGTCATCCTTCTCAACCGCATCAATAAAATCTCTGAACTTTTTATCAGCAATGTTCTTCTTAATCTCTTTTTCTATGGAAAATGAACCATTAACCACAGATTCAAGCGCTTCATCAAATCCCTCCATTGGATTGCCCTGCCACACAATTTTTCCACTCTTATCAATGATAAAAGCATGCGGAATAGTTTCTATGCCAAAAGCCTCCATATAAGCCTTTGAGGTCTTCCCATTGTCATCTACGGCAACAACATATTCCATCTTTGAACCCATTTGAGACAAAAATTCCCGCACCAATTTGACATCCTCATCGGTAATCCCCACAATAACAACATCTTTTCCAGCGTATTTTTTTTGTGTCTCGGTCAGGTGTGGTATCGTCACCTTGCAAGGCGGACACCACGTTGCCCAGAATTCAACAACGAAAATCTTCTTCCCTTTTCCTGCCGTTATGTCAACAGGACCACCTTTAACCCAATGGGCAATACTCAAAGGAGGAGCCTCCATGCCAATCTTTCCAGCGGTAACCTCAGGCTGCTTTTCCTGTTTAGGCTGCTCTGTTTGCTTCTTGCACCCGCTAATTGCCGCGATAACAACAAGGCTCGCAACTATCGCCCATAAAACTTTTTGAACTTTATTCATTTAATTAACATACAACCGCCGTATACAATTGCAAACCGATTCTGACAGGAACTTATGTATGAATTGAGCAGAACAAATACCCGATTCCCATTCAGTTTTTATCGCCATTCGGAAGAGGAGTTATCCGATTATGGCTATTCTCCGGTCTTGACGATTGATTTTTAGAATCATTTTCCTCAGGTTGCGGCTTTGGAAATATATAACTCTTGATAGTCTTAAATGGCTGAAATGGCGCAAGCAAAATCTTTGGTATATAGATTGGATCGGTTATTGGCTCATCAATCGTCCCGCTAACCTTATATATAAACAATTTAGTTAATGGTTTTAACAAAAATTTAATTGCCGTTCCAACAAGCCAGATATCGCTCAGGACCTCTGCCTCAACCCTTGCGTCAACCTTTTTATTAAAATCTACACTGCCTTTATATTGCATCTTTAATGCTCTACTACGTATCACAAGATCATCCGAAAAAACCGCCCCGTTTGTAACAATAAACGAAGCCGAAGCGTAGTTTGCCCTTGAATTCCCAAGTCCCGGTGAAATCATATTTAATATCGGAGAAAAGATTCCAAAGATCGGTATATCCCAAATTAATCCATCTTCCAATACGGCATTCCCGCTGCCGGTCCATTTCCAATAATCATCAATACTTTCGGATTTAATCGTTAATCTCCCCGATAGTCTGCCTTCAATGATTTTGGGTTTTTGAAGGATATCCTTTAGCAACGCCCGAGAACTAACATCTGTCAGGTTAACATCAAAAAACAAATTGCTCTTATTATTTTCATTAAAATCCGCATACAAAGTCAGCTTAAGATTGCCGCCGTAAAAATCAGAATTATAATTTGTAATCAGCATTGTTTCGCCCTTCCAGTAAACAGTGCAGGAAACGTTTCTTGGTTTAACTTTCCACCAGCTCAATTCTGGAGCATAAATATCAAACCTGATATCTCCAATAGACCCGAACATTGGCACTGAGCCATTTGCCCGCACATTTGGCGCCATTGAAAAAGAGACTGGCTTTAACGCCTCCTTAACATCGCTTCCAATCGCTTCGGTCAGGTCTGATGGTGTGATATTGCCCCAGACATTTTTCAGGTAAACACGCTTCTTACTGAAATCGGCAACAATAAGATCCCCAGTTGCTTGCTCATTTGTCCGTACTAACTCTATACTTGAAAAGCTTAATACATTGCTTGACCATTCAACCCGACATCTCAATTCCTTAATTGGCACACCTCTAAATATAATATTTGTCGCAGATATTCTTGAACTAATTATTGCGTCGCTTACATTTTTTAATGAGCCTGATATTTCACAATCCAACTCTATTGGTTGGTTTACCTTAATCAAATTTAATATATCGTTGTTTTTCCCATCATAAATATCAAATATCCCCTTTAGATTAACATATCCAGATACTTTTGCATTGTATCTTTCATCTTTTTCATTTATTTCCAGCCCTCCACTTATAAGGTTTTCTCCTGAAATTACATTAATGTCTTTAAAATGAATCTCTTTTTTAGACCTATAAAAGGTTGAATATATCTTATCAACATTTATATTTCCCACCGTTACATTTGTTATTTTAAAACTGCCTGTAATATATAACCTGTCTAAAAGCTGCTTATACTTATTCTCCAGTATGTGATTAATATTTTCAATATTGCCTTCAACGACAATTTGAATTTCAGGGTTCTTTTTTAACTTAACGTTTTTCAATGAATTAGTGATATATTCTCTTATGAAATTAAAATAATCAGACGGATTAATTAAAGAATTAATAGAAGCTCGTATATGACCATTGGTAAGATTATATTCAATATAAGAAAAGACTGGTCCTGATTCTGTAAACAAATTCATTTTTTCAACCTTTATAGTATTATTACTTACACTTCCATAAACTGTTCCATTGGTAATATTAAAATTATTTAAACCATCTAAATTCAATTTAAAAATGCAGTTGTTATTAACTATGTAGTTAATTAAGTTATTATTTGTGAATAATTTTGTTTCTTTCTGATTTTGATTTTTATTGTCTATAAATATTCCAATATTTCTGAATTTATATTTGTCAATATCAAGTTCTCCAATGTTTAAATTACCACTAACGATATCAGGATTTCTATTTGTCTCATATTTTACATCCCCATTGTAATTTATATACTTAACGATTATATTGCTTCTATTCAGGCTATTACATATAAGATTAACTTGTCCTTTTAAAATATTTTCTTTTATGTTAACTTCGCCTTTATAGTCTGCTACTACTCTATTGGCAGAATACAGTTTTGAGTCTATGGATGCGCAATCTATACTTAATTCAACCAACGCATTACTGCCATATAATAAAATCAATGGAAATTTTGCCTTTACATTTAAACCTGTCAATTTCGTATCCCCTCTATTATATTTTCTGGCATTTAGTGTAGTCATCAAATTGTTTTTTGAACTCGTTATTGATTCAGACAGAATATTGTCAAAAACTATTCTGCCATTTATTTTCTCAACACTTCCAAACAGACCATTGACCGATCCAATTTCTATATTACCTATATTTACCTTACTAATAATATTACTTTTAATTACCACGTCAAAATCGGTTGTAATATTTCTAAAAACATTTGAATATATATTAACTTCTCCAGAATTTAATATACCTTTAATAGTAGTTGTGCTATTTGTATATACTATATATGCTTTATTTATACTTATGTCCTTGATTATGATATTTTTATTGGAAACAACATTTGCCTGGAATGTTGCCGTAACAGAATGCGAGCTTGATGTTATGTCAGATCGAATATTTAATGATAATTCCACATTTGTAGAACACTTATAGTCCATTAATGAGT
>JBAMMJ010000116.1:18890-22382 GCA_039793825.1 Verrucomicrobiota bacterium
TATATTATTCTGGAATATTTTGCCAACAGTTTATCTGTTTGCTTTCTGCCTTCGTATTGCTTTTCAGTTGTGATATTATCAATAATCCAGTTTGCTTTTATTTTAATATTGTTGAAAGTGCCCGTGATATTGTGAATATTTAATGTTCTGGGTTTTAACCTCACTACTGCATAGATGTTGTCAATTATAACAGGATTATTGTTTGTATTTGGATTTAATGTAATAGTAGCGTTATTAATTATTAATTTCTTAATCTTAAATTCTTTATTTAACAGGATGTTAATTGATGGAATAATCTCTGCAGAATCCACATTAATTGTCGGAATTACCTCATTACCATTAATCAATTTAAAACTGATTCTATCAACCACGATGCCTTTTAGCCAATCAAGGCGGATGTCAGTAAAATGCAGTTCAACATTATCCGATTTTAATTTATTTTCTATTAGTATTTTTATCCACTTCGGGGTCCCAATATATTCAATATAAACAAAACAATATGCAAGCAGAAATACAAATAACAATATCAATACCCTGAATAACCAAAATAATGTTATTAGTACCTTCTTTTTTTTCTTAATATTATTTGGATAACTCTCTGTCATTAAATTAATATATTAACAAAATCGGTATGTTAACTTCCGGGTATAACTTGCTGCGGGGGCGGGAGGTTTTTAATAATTTCATCAGCAACGACCCAGGGCAGTTCAAAAATCCAGAGTTGATTGTCCAGATAAACAGCGCCATAAAATGACAATGATTTAGACTTTCCACCTATTTCCAATATATACGTGTTGAACTGGTTATTTTCCTTTGTATTTATCATAATTTTATATCCGTCCTGCTCAAAACCAAACGCGGCGCGATTTTCATTGCCGCGCGCCAGCCAGGAATTTGCCTGCAATGCGCAAAGTCGGGCAACAGTCCGTTCAACCCCCACTTTATTAACAATTCCTTGCGAGCCGGCGCCAAGAGTCCAATCTTTTTCCCCCCGTCTTATTATCTGATACATTGCCCCGCCTTTTGAAACAGTTATACTTGTTACATTTGTTAAATTGAAATTCCAGACCTGACGATTGCGAAGATGCCAGCCAGCCTCAGGTAATTTATAATAATCAAGCTCACTAATTGCATATACTGAACTTTCATCCGGACGTCGCGCGAAAAACTTACCCGCTCCATTTGTTCCAAAATCTAATTGGGCAACAACCACATTCGTCACCAATCCTTGATTTGTAATGGTCCCTTTTATGATAACCTGTCTTAACGGCTGCGTAAGTCCATAAGGTGCGTAATCTGTTACAACATCCTTTTCAAAATCTACTGCCTGTATTGAAAGCAGGTCGGAAACAAGCGCCGAAAGCAGTCCATTATCGGCTATCATTTCCTGCGGTTCAACAATCTTCCAAATTTGGTTACTCTGATATTGAACCGTAAATGCCCCCGCACCGCGAATTGCTATTTCAGTTATGGTTTCGGGGGCAAAATTCATCAGTCTTCGTTCCCGCAACTCGGTAAATGATATATGAATACTGTCAAACAAATCCTTATTCACGAGCACAACATTTTTCTGTTCAACAATCCTCGCATATACCTGAGTTGGATCATTGGTCGGAGATTTTCCGAATTGAATTGTAATTAAGTCATTTGTGCCCAACCCAAGGGCAAGCTCAATTTCAGGCGTTGTCAGTCCATATCTATCCGGGTCTACCTGCGGATCGTCACTGACAAAATCCGAAACCCGACACGATAACAGTTTCATAAGGATGTGGTCTACCTTCGTTCGGTCAGCTCGGGCTTGCAACGGTTTTATTATGTGCCAGGTTCTATTGGTTGGATTATGTTGAATTGAAAAACCAATGCCACGCACCGAACTCCTGACCTCTACTCTGTCAAAAGGCGTGTCTTTTTCACTGAACACAAGCGCCCTGCTACGCCAATCATTTAACTTATCAGGAATAAATTGCTTTAACTCAATTGGGGCAACATAAACAGCGTCGCCGCCTGCCAATCTAACATAAATTCCGGCAGTGTCCGGCGTTACATTGCCAATTTGAAGTTCGCTTTGAAAATCCTTCCCTTTTATAAGCACCGTTGCAGAAGGTTCTTCAAGACCAAAATCCTTTAACGAGCGACTTTCAATCCTATATTCCCGGGTTATAATCCCGATTTGTTTGAGTAGGTTTTCAATCAATACTGGATGCGCAGGATACTTAATTGGGCTCGCAATCCACCAACTATTGCCAGTCTTTTGAATCTTTAGAAAAAGCCTGCCTGACGTAACCCTCAATTCGTTAACCTGTTCTGGGTTAAAATTCAATAGCAGCTTCCTGGTGGAATCGTCTATGGCTTGAGTTGGTATCCTGCCGCGTTCAAACATATAAATATATGCAAATAGCGCCGCGGCAAGGCAAACCCACACTACTGTCGTTTTCTTATTCATTTGTTAGCAACAAACAAGTATCAAATCTACTTTCTTCTCATCGTCCACACAATAAAACCTATAAACAAGACCGAGCCGGGTAAAACCAGCATAAGAACAATCCGCAATGTATTTAATTGCTGTTGAGTTAAAAGCAGTTTATACTCCTTTACAACGCGCGGTCCGATGCCACCCATTAATTCCGTTCTGTCAACCAGCCAGTTTACAGTAAGCATTGCAAAATCACGATTGCCCGCGGTATCAATCATCTGATTGCCGAATAGGAACGAGTCGCCTATTACCACAATCCTCGTTGAACCCCGCACAACGCCGCGCACGCTCCCCTTCTCTATTGCAGCCGCTACCGGAAAATTACCGCGATAGATTCGGGCTGGATTCAACTGAACCGTTCCGTCCCTGATATCATCGGCAACAATCCCCTGTTCGCTTGTAAATATGAGTTCTGTGACCTTTGGAGAATCAGGTTGTTTTGAAGCCGACTTAATAGCGCTCACAGTTCTTGGCATCAAAAGATGCACCGCGCTGTTTTCCAACGGTTCGGTAATGGGATGTGGCGCAAATCTGTTAAGTGAAAGGGCAAGCCCGCGTGACCCCGGCAATTGCCTTGACATATCCAGCACAATGTTGTCCCCAACGATTACACCCCATCCAATTAACATCTTTTCAATGCCAATAACCTTTTTCACCGTGTTGTTATTTACCAGAACCAGCAACCTTCCGCCCTGATTGAGATAACGTTCAATCTTGTCTATCTCATCACTCGTATACGGCTCAAGCGGAGCGGCAATAATCAAAAGACTGCAATCGGTCGGTATCTCTGCGCTGCCAAGAAGAGAGAGCGGTTCAGGCTTCAATTTTATCTCGGACAATAAATCAGCAAACCTGGAGTATCCAACTATCTCGTCTCTGCTTGAAAGGCTATGTTCGCGATGGTCTTGAACATAATATGCCTTTAATTGACGCGGTTGCGTGACCCAAATCAACGCGGAGGTAAAATAAGATTCACCTTTAAAACCAATAACATTCTTTCTAAATACATTACCAGCTGA
>JBAMMJ010000116.1:22392-23166 GCA_039793825.1 Verrucomicrobiota bacterium
TTCATAATCAATAATTTCATTTGAATAAACTATTTTAACCTGACCATTATAATCAAAAATAATAACATCCTTGCCCTCAGGTCCCACCAACCTGTAATTTGTCTTTATCCGTTCTGCATCTACCGGATTTGTTGTGGGATTAATAATTTGCAGTTTTATTGCAGGACTCCTTGCCGAATATTCCCGCAACAATGAAACAGTTAAATCGTATGCTGGATGTTCTTTGTCAAAATAAACAATTACCTTAACATCATTTGTTAGCGAGTTTAGAAACTTCAATGTATAGGGCGACAACTTCCATTGTTTGGAGGAGGTAATATCGTATCGTTTAAAATGGCGGGCGGAAAGATAATTTACCATTATAACTACCGAAACAATGGCAAGCACAGAGATAATCAACATTAATCCAGAACATAGCCTGCTCCAGAATGATTTCACATTGCCCTGTCTGTGTTCTTTATTCATTTCCAAATCGTCACTTCCAGCGTCGGCTCTCCACGACCATCAACGTAAAATTCAAAAATAATAAAGAAGATGAAATATATAATACAAGGGGGCGCGTATCAATAACACCGCGCGCGAAATCGCGGATATGCTCAATCATATTAAGATAAAAAAACGCGCTGGCGAGTAAACCATTCTGTTGAACAGCGCCCGAATAAGAATAATAGCCTAAAATAAATAGACTTATCACAAACGCATACCCTGTAATAGCGGCAGAGACCTGATTTTTTGATAATGCGGAGGAAAAGCAACCAACCGCCAGAAATAACG
>JBAMMJ010000116.1:23176-37011 GCA_039793825.1 Verrucomicrobiota bacterium
ACAAGGATAATCCCGAGAAACACACTTAAAAGCTTACCATAATCAGTCTGAACTTCTCCTGAGGTATAATATTGCGCAATCAACACGCAAACAAAAAGTGGCAACCAGATCAAAATGTAAAAAACAAGCGCTCCTAAAAATTTTGCGGCAACAATCTCCGAACTTTTCACCGGCGAAGTCATCAAAGTCTCTATTGTGCCGGAAGATATCTCTCTTGCAAAGATGCGCATTGTTATTAAAGGAACCACTGCAATTAGAATCAACCAGAAATAGTAGCTCTCAAAGAACAATTCCGTCACCGAACTGGTTATTGGTTCGGTATTCACAGACTCAATTATCCCGACCAATCCCAGACCTGATAAAAACAAAACCAGCGCAATCACCACATACCCCGTCCAATTAACAAAGTATGAACCAAGTTCTCTTCGCGCTAATATAAAACTATTCCGCATATTACTCCTCTTCCTCTTCTTTTTTGGTCAATTGCACAAAAATTTCTTCCAGACCGTAGCGGGATTTTGTCAATTCTCTCAATTTCCAATTTGATGCCGCAGCTTTCTCATAAATCTTCTCCCTCAGATCATTTTCATTCTTCGGTATAACGATACATCGGTAATAACCGGCGTCTGAAGGAATAATTTCAAAACTTTCAATCCCTGCCAGATTCCCCAAAAAACTCTTCAATTGGTCAATCGGCGCGAGAATTTCGGCAATAATTTGAGGTCCGGTAGAAACCATTTTCTGCAGGTTCTCAGTTTTATCTGCCGCGAGGACCTTACCATTGTTAAGAATTATTACCCGATTGCAGGTCATCTCCACCTCTGTCAAATTATGAGTAGATATAAGCACAGTATGCCTTCCAGCAAGCGACTTTATAAGGTTGCGAACCGAGCGAACCTGATTTGGGTCAAGCCCGATAGTAGGTTCGTCTAAAATTATAACCTCCGGATTGTGCACAAGCGCATCGGCAAGCCCGACACGCTGCTGATACCCTTTTGAAAGCTGACCTATAATCCGGTCTGCAACATCTCCAAGCCCACATTGATTAATTATCAGATCCACCTGTTTGCGGGATTCTTTCCATCCTAATCCTTTTAAACGAGCCCTGAATTTAAGATATTCCCGCACACGCATATCCTTATGAAGCGGATTGTTTTCCGGCATATACCCAATCCGCTTCTTAACTTCATAGGGATGGGTTGAAACATCAAAACCGGCAACCCGCGCAGTTCCAGAAGTTGCTGGATAATAACACGCTAAAACCCGCATAGTGGTTGATTTTCCAGCGCCATTCGGTCCAAGTAATCCAACAACTTCGCCGCGGGCAACAGAAAACGAAATATTATCAATCGCAATCCGTCCTACGAACCGCTTTGTCAACTCCGATACTTCTATAATTGTATCGCCTGCCTTATCCATCTTCTTTTAAATCTTCTTATAAATTACGTTTCCATTTGTCAATTAAACCACTTAACAATTCAATAAATCAGACTGTGTTATTCTAACTTTAATTCAACATCAAATGTTCGCATCTCAATGAGATAACCCTGTCTGCGGTGCGCAAGAACCTTCAAAACAATTGATTCTCCTTTCTTCTTAGAATAGATCAACCGCGCCGCCTTGAGGACGCTTGACGCCGGCTGTTCATCAATTGTCCTTATTATTAACCCTCGTGTCAGCCCCGCTTTTTCAGCAGTACTGTTTTTATCAACACTACGAATTATTAACCCGCTTTGCGTCCCTAAACCAAGCTCAGCAGCAAATTCATCGCTTAATTCTTCCACTAAAATTCCCAATCTTGCCTGTATCAACTTCTCATTAAAGAATGATCTTTCAGGTATTAATTTCACAGCTATGACCTTTTTAGCCCCTCCTCTTTTAACTGTTAATTGAGCAACAGAATCATCCTCACGCACAGCCACAATCTCCTTCATCATACCGATATAAGTGCTCACTGGCTTCCCATTAACCGCCGTTATTATATCGCCCTTCATCAGACCGGCTTTTTGCGCAGGGCTGCCCTCTTCAATAGCCAAAACTTCTCTTGCTCCAGCGCCGGCTCGGACCTTTGCGCCAAACCAGAGAGATTTCAAATTTTCAGGTGTAAAGGTTTCCGAAAGCGCTTCTGAAACCAGCCTTATCGGGATGGCAAACCCGATTCCCTGCGCCTCCCGATAAACCGCAACGTTTATCCCGATAACCTCGCCTTTGAGATTGATTAGCGGTCCACCGCTGTTGCCCGGATTTATAGCAGCATCGGTCTGTAACCAATCAGCTACATCAAGCGGTTCATTCTCTCTTGGAGGACGTCTGTTTTTCGAACTTAAAATCCCTTTTGTGACTGAGCCGCCAAGTCCAAACGGATTCCCCAGCGCAAGCACCGTCTCCCCCAATAACAGGTCTTCATCGTCTGCAAATTTTGCCGCAACAAATTTTTCGCCCGGTTTACACCTGATTTTCAACAAGGCAACATCGCTCCTTGAGGAACCTACAACCCGGTCGCATTCATATTCCCGACCATCATACAATTTTACCGCTATCCTCGTCGCGCTCCGCACGACGTGTTCATTGGTTATCAAATATCCATCCTCGTCAATTATTACACCAGAACCCAAACTGTATAACATATTCGGAGTTCTTCTCCGATAAAAAGGGTCATAAAACTCTCGTATCAAATCTTCAAGCGGATGACGTGTATAAACCACTGTTTCCGTTGCTATATTGACAACGCTCGGCATCACCTTCTCAACAGCAACTACTGCGGCATCGCGCCGAACATCATTTTCCTGTGCGTATGACGCCAAACAAAAAGAAATTAAAATTACAATCTGTAACCAATAAATCATAACAAACCATTTATAAATTATTACACTAAATCATTAAAGGAGTTTCCTTCTAAATTTTCAGACTCATTAAAATAGAATTTAAGAACTATTAAAGTGGTATATGCCTGTCTTCGCATTCTTCTTAATCTGTGCCAGAAAATTTTCACTTAAATCAATAATTGCCGTAGATTTACTTACAATTTTTAACTAATAAAAAATTCAAAATATTTATAACATTTTTCTTGCAAATAATTTATAAATGAATATAAATATTTTGTATAAGTCCAGGGGGCATAGTCCGCTGAACAAAGAAAAAATGAAGGATCGGTGAAAACCGACAATGAGGATTAAAAAAATGAACAAAGGATTGGCAATAGCCATCATTTTACTAATAGCCAGTCTCGGGGTTTGGATAACAACAGGGGCTGAGAAAAACGATTCCTCCTCCCAAACAAGCGTGGAGTCAATCTCCGTTCAAACCGACACAAATAAGATTTACAAACTCTGTCCAAACGATGTGGTCTAAATAAAAGTCTATCTTGAACCTGACCTTGATGCCAAAGGCGCGATTGATGAATATGGCAGTATAAACCTGCCGTTGCTCGGCGCTATCAAAATCGGCGGCAAAACCCCCGCTGAAGCCGCAGCCTATATAAAACAACTCTATGAACAGGATTATCTTGTTCAAGCCAACGTAAATGTTTCAATCGTTGAATTTGCAAAACGCCAATTCACTGTACTGGGGCAGGTTCAAAAACCGGGTGTATATGACTATCCAACAATGAAGACCCTGACCATTCTTGAAGCAATCGGTCTGGCTGGCAGTTTTACAAGACTCGGCGATCAGTCCAACGTTTCGGTTCAACGACGAGAAAATGGCAATATAAAGATATATAAAATTGACGTTAAAAAAATGCTCAACAACCCTAAAGGACAGCCGTTTTTTATATATCCTGACGACGTCATAACCATAGGAGAATCAGCATTCTAAAGGATTTAAACTATGCCACCATTACCTGAATTAAATCCATCGCTTGATTACCCGGATATGCAGACAATGGAGCCGGGACAGGACCTGCGCTCTATTCTTCTATTTATCAGGGAAAAATCGTGGATTATCGCAATCTGTATAGCCGTTTCCATAATCGGCGCCGCAATATATCTTAAACACGCGCCCAGAATTTACGAGGCAACCGCAACCGTTCAGGTTGAACAGGAAGAACAAAAAATCGTAAAAGTTGAACAGGTCATACAGGAAGACCTCAAAAGTCAGCAAGTCCTGAATACGATTGTTCAAAAATTCAAAAGCAGGCAACTACTGGAAAGGGTATTGGAATCCAATAAGATGTTTGCAGCAGTTGGAACTATTCCACCAGGAAGCACCAAACCTATAACGAGAGAAGATATTTTAAGCAAGTTTGCCGACAATGTTAAAACAACACTGCGGCGGCAAACGCGATTAATTGATATAACTGTTCAGGATGAAGACCCAAAACTTGCCGCACAGCTGGCTAACTCGCTCGTTGATCAATATGTTGAACTTGACGCCCAGCTCCGTTCAACCACCACAAAAGGCGCCTACGAATTTCTCAAAGACGAATCGCAACGTTTAAAATCAAAACTTGAGGAATCCGAAAGAAAACTCCAGGAATACAGACAACAGGTCGGCTCTGTTTCATTCCAGCAAAGCCAGGATATTGTAATCCCACAATTAAGAGATTTAAGCGCAAGACTCACCCAGGCAAAAGCCGAAACAATCCGAACACGCGCAATTTATGAAGAGGCAAAAAGACTGGGGTCAAATATCCCGGCTCTGCTTGCCGAACCTAACGTCGCAAGCGATCCACAGGTTCAAGACGCCATAGCAAATTTAACTAAACTGGAAAATGAATTCACATTGGTCAAGCTGCGATATAAGAACAAACACCCAAAATATATTCAGGCTTCAAACTCGCTTGAAGAATTCAGAAAGGTATTCACAAATGCAGTGCTGACAGCAGCCGCAAAATACCAGAAGTCCTGTCTCCTTGCTTATGAAAGCGCTAAAATCGTTGAAGATGGACTTGAACTCCTTTTAAAAGAATCCGAGAGCAATGCGTTGCAACTTGCCGACCAGGCAATCCAATTTAACCTGCTTTCACGCGAAGTTGAAGCCGACAGGGCATTGTTTGATTCTGTGTTGAACCGTCTAAAAGAAACTTCAATCACAACAGAGATAACGCCAGAAAAAATCCGATTAATTCAACCCGCTGTTCCTCCAGAGATGCCTGCCTCGCCAAAAGTTAAAATTGTGCTCTTACTATCCATTCTCATAGGTGGAATGCTCGGAATGTTTATCGGCTTTGGAATGGAAGCGCTGGATGTCTCTGTTAAAACTGTTGAACAGGCAGAAGCCAGCTTCGGGTTGCCGGTCCTTGCCGCTATTCCAAAAATTAAAGAGGCAAACAAATTGCCAGGCCACATCGTCGCAACAGAAGGCGCCTCCTCAACCGGCGCTGAAACATTCCGAACCCTGCGAACATCGGTTTTGATGAGCGGCAAAGAGAATGAAAATAGAATCTTCCTCATAACCAGCGCTCTGCTAGAAGAAGGTAAGACATTCACCTCAATCAACTTTGCCACAAGCCTTGCCCAGCAGGGCTTCCGCACACTTTTGCTTGACGCCGATTTAAG
This sequence comes from Verrucomicrobiota bacterium, assembly GCA_039793825.1. Lineage (GTDB taxonomy): Bacteria > Verrucomicrobiota > Verrucomicrobiia > Limisphaerales > JAKPVM01 > JAKPVM01. The sequence goes on from JBAMMJ010000116.1 coordinate 28,675, forward strand.
AAGACCGTCGGTGGCTGAATATTTAATCGAAAGCAATGACGGAATTCCCGGTATAACTGATTATCTACTCGGCAAGAAAACATTGTCAGATATCGCCAATAAACATAAATCTATTCAAAATCTTGACTGGATAACAGATGGCTCTCACGTGCCTAATCCTACAGAATTACTCGCCCAGGAAGACCTGATTCGTTTCTTTGAAGAAGCAACTCTGAGATACGACAAAATCGTAATTGATAGCGCGCCAATTCACGTTGCAAGCGATACATTATTGCTGGCATCAAAGGCGCATTCAACTATCCTCGTTGTAAAAGGCGGAAAGACCCCAATCAAGGCAATCGCCCGCTCAATTCAGGCTTTAAAAAATGCCGGCGCCCATATAAATGGAATTGTTCTTAATATGCTGCCATTGCGTAGAGGCAAAGGCTATTACTACTACGATTATTACTATCATGGGTATTATTCCGATTATTATAAAAAGGAGAAAAAAACAAAAGAGACTAAGTCTGCTTAAACAGTCAATTGTGGCTGACCATATTTATGCACAAAGCAGGTCTTATGAAAATATTGTGTTTAGCGCCGGCTTGTTTTTTAATCTTTAACCTGCTAACGATTTTTTCACCTCTTTATTCTGCCACTTTTTTTGTAACAAACACAAACGGCTCTGGTGATGGCTCGCTGTTAAAGGCTATTGCCGACGCCAATGGTAACCCTGGCTTTGATAGAATATTATTTAATATCCCTGGTAATGCGCCATTTGTAATTACGCCAACAAATAATCTGCCCGATTTAATTGAACCAGTTGAAATTGACGCAACAATCCAGCCGGAATTTACCAATTATAACAGACCTGTAGTCGTCCTTGACGGATCGCTTGCTGGAACCAATGCCAACGGATTCGTGGTTTCTGCCAATAACTGCTCCATAAAAGGATTTGTTATTGTAAATTTTAAGAAAAACGGCATCTTCATCAACGAAGCCTCGTCTAATATTATCCAGTGGAACTTTATCGGAACCGATTTTTCAGGCGAATTTTTGGCAACTAATAAGGAATCAGGGATTTTAATCTATAATTCAAGTTTCAACCTTATCGGCGGAACAAATGAATTAAATCTGATCTCCGGAAACCAATACGGTATTGCCATAAGCGGGACAAATGCAATCGGAAACATCATCTGCGGCAACCTGATAGGCACCGACATCTATGGAACAAATGGGCTCGGCAACCGTCAACACGGAATTGTTATCTGGGCATCTTCTTCAAATCTAATCGGAGCATATCAAAACAACATCATCTCCGGCAATGGCGGGACCGGAATCTTAATCTACGGAACCGGCGCAAATTATAACAAAATTATCGGGAATTACATTGGAACAGATAAAACTGGCTCACAAATCGTGAGCAATCGTCTGGATGGAATATATATTGCTGAAGGCTCATATAACCAAATCGGCGGTGCGAATCGGGGAGATGGTAATATTATCTCTGGAAACGGACAAAACGGCATAACCATAAATAACCCGCTATCAGAAAGAAATATTGTCGTAGGAAACAAAATTGGCACAGATATCACGGGAATATACAAACTCGGGAACAAAGGCAATGGCATTGCGATAATTGGAAGGTCAAATATAATCGGAGCCGCTTCTTTCCCCGCCAATCTAATCTCCGGAAATACCCTTAACGGTATTTACATTTCCAGCACGAATAGTTACGGAAATATAATCCAATGTAACATAATAGGCTTAAACCTCGCAGGCACAGCCTCGTTAAACAACGGAGTTTCAGGCGTATTAATTGAAGATGCGCCATCAAATATTATTCTAAAAAACCTTATCTCGGGACATAACCTTGGAAATGGCATTTTTATCAGGGGACAAAATTCAAGCAACAATCTTGTTCAAATTAACCTGATTGGTGTTGCGATTACCGGGACAAATGCAATACCAAACGGAAGCGGCATCGGTATCAGCAACGCTCCTCTGAATATAATTGGCGGTAAACAACTCGGAAATGTTCTATCCGGAAACTTCTATAACGGAATATATATTCAAGGGCAATACGCATACGGAAATAAGGTTTTGGGGAATTATATCGGTCTGGATATTTCCGGACAAATCGCTGTGCCAAACATAAAAGACGGAGTCTATATAAATAACGCGCCATCTAATATCATCGGAAACGCCAATGCCGGAAATATAATCTCTGGAAATAATTTTACCGGTATCGCAATAGACGGTTCAGCAGCATACGGGAATATTATTCAGGGCAACAACATCGGTATGACATCGGATTACAGCAAAATACTCGGCAACGCAATCCATTGCATTGAGATTACAGGAAACTCCGGTAATACTTTAATTGGCGGAACAAATATCGCTGATGGAAACATTATATGTGGCACAAGAACGGCAGGTTATGATGGTGTCAGGATCAGAGACGGTTCAACAGGGAACCGAGTTCAAAGAAATTCCATTTTCGCAAATGCCGGGCTCGGAATAGATTTGAGCGTTGATGGCGTAAGCGCGAATGATGTTGGGGATGCTGATACTGGAGCAAATAATCTGCAAAATTTCCCTGTTCTCACCTCCGCGAAAGGAAATTATAAAATCGCAATTAGCGGCTCTCTTAACAGCCTTCCGTTTAATACTTATACAATTGACTTTTATTACAATCCTACAAACGACCCGTCCGGCTATGGCGAGGGACAATACTGGCTTGGTTCAACAAATGTGTCAACCGACCAATCGGGCAACGTCTTTTTCAGCGTGGTCTTTACAAACAAAGTTTTAACCACAGGATTTCTTTCCGCAACAGCAACCGACATCAATGGCAACACATCCGAATTTTGCTCAAATATCGTTATTACCGCCGACGCTTTAATAGATTCTGATGGCGATAAAATGCCCGATGAGTATGAGCTTGCCTTTGGTTTAAACCCGTATTCTTCAGCAGATGGACTCGTTGATAGCGATAACGATGGAATACCTAATTTTAAAGAATATCTTGACGGCACAAATCCGCTAAACGCCGCCGATTTCTTTTCACTAAAAATCCTCAACATAGACTTTGAAAAACGGCTGTTTACCATCCAGTTCACTACGGTTTATGGCGTTAACTACAATGTGAGTTACGCAAATAAAATAATCGGTCTGTGGACACTATACTTAACCAATATCATCGGTTTTGGCAGAGAGATAACACTCCCTCTACCTATGGATCAAACAAACCGCTTCTACAAAGTGACTTCAACCCGCTAAACTTCTACCTTATTCGCGAAGCCCGTTTATTTAATTCATCGTTTATTTTAGCGTCACGAATTGCAGCGGCAAGTTCACGCGCGGTTGCTTTGTCCGTTTTTGATAGCGCCTCCGCAACTGCTATCCCAGCCTGTGCAGCCTCCTGTTTGAATTTTTCATCGCCAATCAACGACTTCAATGTGGTGGCTATCCTCTGTTCGGGAACCGTTGCCATAGCCGATATAACAAGTTTTTTATCGTCGTCGCTCCGCGCGCTTTTTAATACTGCAAGCAAGGCGTCGGCTCTGGTCTTAACATCACCATTTTCCGCATTTTTCACGATCTGCGTCACCGCCCGCAACGCTAAATTGTACTGGTTTTGCGGAACGGTCTGGTCGGTGGCAATCGGCAACAAATAAGAGACTGCCGACAGACTCTGCCACTGGCTCAATGCCTTTAGCGCGGTCTCTTTTGCGCTTGATTCGGCACTCTTCAATAATCCAGAAATCGGTTTCAAACATTCATCGCTGCCAAGAGCCACAAGCACATTGATGAATGCAACCAGTTTCGCGTTGTCATTGCCAATTATACTGATAATCTTGTTTGCAGCAGTTGCTTTGTCGTTAACTCTCTGCGCCAACGATTCAAGAACCGCTATAGCGTCTCTGGATTGATTTTGCGCAGCAATCTTTGCCACGGCTTCAAATTCATTATCTCCGCCAATCTTTCCGATCGCCTTCATTGCAGCCTTCTTCACTTCGGCATCATCATCGCTAATCAGTCTCATCAAAACTGGGATAGACGAAAACTGTCTGCGCGATGAAATTGAGTTAATAGCGACCACACGCGACGCCGTTTCTCCGGCAAGCGCCGCTTTTTCAATCGCTGCATCAACACCGGGTCCTGAAATCGTTGCCAGCGCGGACTCTGCAGCTGATTTTTCCGGCTGCGAACCAGAAGCCGCGATGCCAATCAAAACAGGCACAGACGTTGCGCCGCCTATTTTTGAAAGCGAATTAATGGCAGCCATCCTCACAGATTGATCAGTCTCCTTTGTCGCCTTTATAACATCGCCTTCAACACTTTTGTCAACTATTCCAAGAATATGAACCTTCGCCTGTGGATTCAAAGTTGGAAACGCCGCCATTAATCTCCGTGAATAATCCTTGTAGCCTTCTTTAATTGCGATAATTGCCGCGCGCTGGAGAAGTTCGTCTGAATTATTATTCAATGCCCCGTTCACTATCCGAAATGAGCCTTCAGGGTCTGCCTTTGCAAGCCCGACAAGCGCGGCTCCGCGTGTGATAGTTTCTTTTGCGTTATCATAAACTGTCTGATAAGCCGTCCTGGCTAATTTTACATTTCCGCCCGACAGATTCCTGTTTGCCGCTTCTATGAGCGCATCGCCTGCTGTTGAGACTTTATTTAACGCCTTTGAAAGAGCGTTTATTGCTTGCTCGGTGGCGATTTTCCCTAATGCAAGCGCCGCAACCGAGGCGGTTTCCGGAGTATCTAAATACCTAGATATTAGCGTCACTGAATCCGCGTCTCTCTTTTCTCCAAGAGAATGTATCAAACCGATTCTCATATTTTTATCCTGTTCAGAAGTAAGCATCCCCCTGAGCGCAGTAACCGCAGCCTTTGAAGGATTTTTCTCCAGAGCCCGTCTCGCGCACTCCCTCAATTCTAAATCATTCTCCTTCATTATTGACACCAATGTTTCAACGGATTCATCTCCGCCAATATATTCAAGCATTCTAACCAGCCAGACCCGAGCCGGCTGGACAACAGTCTTATCGGCAACCCGTTTACACAACGCCGAAGCCATTTCTTTGCGCTCGGTTTCCGCTCCGGGGCGTCCGGTGTTTACTACAATCTTTTGCAACTCCATCTGCGCGCCATATCTGTCTGGCACGTTTGCGGAGCCTATTGTGGGCAAGAGGTTATCTATTGTTTTTAGAAAATCCGCCTCTGCCCCGTTGCATAAAAAGCTTACCAGCCCTATTCCGATTACTGTTATTAGCCTTTTCATATTTTTATTCTGTGGTTAATTTTGAAAAATAAATTCATTTGTTTTACGAAGGTATTTTCCCTATCAAATATAGGTGTATGGCGCCCTGCGCGGTCTATCTAACCATTTGCTTGCTTCAGGGTCTCCAATTATTTCCTCTTTAACAGGGTCCCACTTCAACGGACGTCCCAACCGTTCCGCTATCCCGTTTAAATGGCAGATAGTTGCGGTACGATGCCCGATTTCAGCCGGACAAATCGGTTGTTGCCGCGTCTTTATACATTGAATCCAGTTCTCCTCGTGATTGTTGGAGACATAAAGCCGGATATCATTTGGTCCGAACTCCACGTCTTTCAATTTTTCCGGCACTGTATCAAGTCTATTGCCGCGGCTAACAAGGACTTCGCCCTTTTCGCCGATAAACCGAATCATATGTCCTTTCATATCAGGGTGATTCCGCAACACCTTTGTGCCATCAGCGTAAATATGAGTCTGGTATGGATTGCCTTCATATCCTTTCGGAATAAACTCAACCGGTCCTGAATCGTCCATACCAAGCGCCCACTGAATTATATCAAAATGGTGAGCGCCCCAGTCTCCGTTCTTTCGCGAACCATAATCCCAGAAACACCTCCATCCGCCACCGTAATTTCCTTCAACCCTTCGTCTATTGTAAGGATACCAGGGCGTTGGTCCCAACCACCTATCATAGTCAAAACCATCCGGGATAGGTTCTTCGGGCAGAGTCGCTGGTGGCGGAAATTCTCCAAGGCTGGCATAAATCGTATGAACCTTACCGATCAACCCATTTCTAACAATCTCGCAAGCCTTTCTAAAAGCGCGGTCGGAACGTTGTTGTGAACCAACCTGCAGAATTGCGCCATACTGTTTTGCCACATTGCTCATTATTCTCCCTTCGCGGAAGGTAAGTGTCATCGGCTTTTGAACATAAACATCTTTTCCCGAACGCATCGCGGCAACAGAGATTGGCGCGTGCCAGTGGTCGGGCGTGGCAATCACCACAGCGTCAATATCCTTTCGCTCCATTATCCTTTCATACTCATTATAAGCGTCGCACCCCTTATAACTACCCTGCCCCATCCTGTTTGCGTATGCGCGTTCAATTGAGGCTTTTGTCCGGTTTCTTTTTTCCCTATCAACATCGCACACCGCCACCACCTGAACGTCATTTCTTGAAAGCATAAACCCCTGATGGCTTCCCATCATAAGCCCCATTCCTATCAACGCCACATTGATCCGTTTGCTCGGCGCGTTCTGTCCGATCACTGAAGAAGGAATTATCGTTGGAAATCCAATCACTGCGCCAAATAACGCAGCGTTTCTTATAAACTCGCGACGGCTGATTTCTGTTTTTCTGTTCATATTCACAAGGTTAATTCCTGATCATTAATATTCAAGAAGATTTTAAATTTATCCATTCAATCCAGAAGATTTCACTTTAATTATAAATATAGTCTTATGCTGCGGTATTACATCGCGACGGATGAGCGCAAGTGTTAACAATGTTGGCTGATATTGCAGCTCCACCGCTATCGGCGTCAATTCACAAACGCAACGCCGAAAAGAAATATTTTAACCTTTAAATGGAAGCCCTAAAAATTTCAAAGGAATTTCATTGAAGAAAATGAAATACCCCCTTCAAATTTAATGAAAAGAGTTTATTTTCTACAGCACGCTTGATTCTGTTTGTCGCTATTTTTACAAATTCATCTTCAATTTCGCAACCTACGAATTTTCTGTTTAATTTCAAAGCTGCAACTCCAGTAGTTCCACTTCCCATAAACGGGTCAAAAACAAGGTCATTTTCGGTTGTGGATGCCAATAAAATCCTTTCCAGCAGCCTAACTGGCTTTTGAGTCGGGTGTTTCCCAAACAATTTTTCATCATTATCTGGCGCAGGTATTGTCCAGACTGTTTTCATCTGCTTACCTTCATTTAAATTCTTCATTATTTCATAGTTAAATGTGTGCTTAGATTTCTCATTCTTTGCAGCCCAAATTATTGTTTCTGTGGAATGTGTAAAATATCTGCAAGAAAGATTAGGTGGCGGATTTGGCTTTTCCCAGGTTATATCATTTAAAATTTTCATACCTAATTTTTGCATAGCAAATCCTACTGAATAAATAATATGATGAGTGCCAGAAACCCAGATTGTGCCATTTTTTTTCAACAGTTTCTGACACCTTGATAGCCACTCCAAAACAAACTTGTGATTCTCTTCAACACCCCTTGATACATCCTATTTCCCTTTATCTACTTTAACCATTCTCCCCGCATAACAGGTAATGCCGCCATTTTATAAGAAGTAAGGGGGATCGGCAAAAATCATATCAAAAATACCATCAGGAAACGCAGGTATCAATTTATCCATCAATAAAACGCAATCACAATTAAATAGCCATACTTTACTTTGTTCATTATTCAATACGAGAACAGGTTTAATCTCTTTAGCAAATTCTTCAAATTTATTGGTTATCATACATTCATTTACCTGAAAATATTTTATATAGATGTTTGTCTTTTCAAAGTTAATTTTCCCAATAATTAGCAACGGCTCGGAAACGATAATAATATAGTTTACAAAATAGGTTCTTTTTAGAGCGCGCCGACTCTAAAGCCGCTATTTGATTCCAGATAAAGCAAAATCTTTTGAATTAAATCTTCTTTGAAGAGGCTTTATTTCAGTTATTATTTTGAACAAATACGCGATTAATAATAACAAAAAATGAATAGACTTTAACAAGGTTTGTGTTGTATTCGTAAAGTTTATCTGAAATAATTTTTTAAATAATAATACTTATGGCTATGAATTTTGGAGAACAATTACTGGAAAGGGCGCGCGCTCTTAATAAAAAAGTGGTTTTACCTGAAACCGAAGATGAAAGAACATTGCAAGCCGCATCAAGGCTTGTGAAAGAGAAAATTTGTCGGGTTGTTCTGGTTGGCGAACCGGACAAATTAAACGCAGATGCCAGACGATGGGGCATTGATATCAGCGGTTGCGAGATTATGTCGCCTAAAGATAAATCTATCTCGGAGCCGCTGGCAGAAAAATTGTACCAATA
>JBAMMJ010000116.1:37021-44136 GCA_039793825.1 Verrucomicrobiota bacterium
ATACAGAAAAGAAAAAGGCGTAACACCCGAAAAGGCGCGCGAATTGATTCAAGATTATCTCTACTTTGGCACAATGTTGTTAAAGGAAGGAATCGTTGATGGCTATGTTGCCGGCGCGACTCATACTACAGCGGACAACCTCCGCCCGGCGCTACAAATTATAAAGGCTTTGCCAGGACTCAAAACCGTCTCTTCATTTTTTATTATGATTCATCCAGATAAGAGGTGGGGCGAAAATGGCGTTTTGATTTATGCCGATTGCGGTATGGTTGAAATGCCAACGGCTGAACAACTCGCCGATATCGCTGTGGCATCGGCGCGCTCCTGGCGACAACTTATCGGCACAGAACCCCGCGTGGCTATGCTTTCCTATTCCACTAAGGGCTCGGCAAAATCGCCGGACACCGAAAAGGTCGTCAAAGCAACCGAACTTGCAAAAAAGCTCGCGCCAGATGTTTTAATTGATGGCGAAATGCAAGCTGATGCCGCCCTGATTCCGAGCGTTGCCGAACGAAAATGCAAAGGTTCGCCAGTAGGCGGCAGGGCTAATGTCCTCATTTTCCCCGACCTTGACGCCGGGAATATCTGCTACAAAATAACTGAAAGACTCGGCGGCGCCCAGGCGCTGGGTCCACTTGTTCAAGGTATGGCAAAACCGGCGCACGACCTCTCGCGCGGTTGTTCAGCCGACGATATTGTAAAAGTAGCGGCAGTCGCGGCTATTATGTCGGTTCAAAAATAACCAGATATTTTTTCTGACACGTGCCAAATCGCCCTGCATTGCAGGGCGATTTTCATTACGGGATAATTATTTTTTTGCTACTTGAGTCATTGCAAACGACTGTGAAAAAGTGTTTTAAAATAAACGCAACGCCTACAACAATTTATTCACTACTAAAATAATTCCAGCTGATAGCAGAATGGATATCCCCGCTTAATAGCTTTGATTACTATGCTGGCGCAGGCTTTTGCGTCGGACTCCGGATCGTGATGTATAAGAGGAATATTTAATCTTTTGCAAACATTGTCCAACCTTGCAGGCTTAATCTTAAAATGCTCTCTTGCGATTTTTAACGTGCAGATAAACTCCTTTTGCGGACAAGGAATTCCGTATCTTTTACAACACTCTTTCAACACCGTTTGGTCAAATCTGGCGTTGTGCGCGCATAATAAACTTGCCTCTTTTATCATTTTAGATAAGTCACTCCACACCTCGGGAAATTGTTGCGCGTATTTAACATCGTCGTATGTTATGCCGTGAATCCGAGAATAACGAAAATTTTTGTAAGGCGGTCGGATTAATTTTGTCTTAACGCCGAGCTCCCCTTTTTTATTAAACAGTACAACAGATACGGCGCACGCGCTATCCATTTTTTCATTGGCAGTTTCAAAATCTATTGCTGCGAATGTTATTTCACCATTTAATACCATTTTCGTAGCCTGATTTCTATTCCCAGGTCTGTTCCCACAGCCTGTCTGAACGCGTTAAAATCTGTTGCCGGAGTGCTCGGAGAATAATGAAACGGATAAACAATCTTTGGTTTGAACTCCCTTACGGCGCTTGCAGCCTGCGCGGCGTTCATTGTATAAGGCTTGTTCATCGCTAAAAACGCCACATCAATATTCCTCAGCGCCCGCATTTCAGGAATATCTTCTGTATCCCCGCTGATATAGAATCTTTTATTTCCAATGGTCAGTATATAGCCGTTGCCGTCTCCCTTAACGTGATAAGAAGAAGTTAAATTATACATAGGGATTGCTTCAATTCTAATTCCATTTAAATTTGTAGTCATACCATTGGTGAGTAAGATTGAATATGGTTTTAGCATTGAAGGAAGCTGGTTCCATACAACATTTGGCGAAATTATTTTAGTATAATTTGTAATAATATTCTGGATAGTAGACGATGAATAATGGTCTGAATGGGCGTGGGTTAGAAACAGGAGCGTCGGCTTTGGCAGGTGGGCGTATCTTGACGCAGCGCCTGTCGGGTCAAAATAGAGAGTATTCGTGCCCCATTGCATAACAAATGTAGCGTGATTAATTGGTTGTATTATAACCTCGCCATCATCAGTCTGAATATGGTCTCCCCAGATATAGTTTGTATTTGGCATCTGAACAGCGCGGTAAAACCGCTGCGGCAAATATGGCGCCGCGCCATCAGTATAACTGCAGGTGCCTAAACTAACCGCAAATGTGGCGAGGTTTAACCAGCTCTGCAGATTCTCCGACACCTGCAATCTGTGCAATTGCCCGGACGGCGCATTTATATTCAAAATTATATCAGAATTCGTAGATTTTATTATTGGTTTAAAACTTAATTGCGCCTGGGCGATTGCGTTTATAATTAATATCGCAAAAATGGAGATAAACGCAAATCTCAACATTTTGAAATTGAAAACGTCTGTCATAGGTTTTTTTATATTTTAAATTATTTCTAATTAATAATCCACAACATTTTCATTGTTGTGATTCCAATAACTTATAAAATGTGATTGAATTAAACTGGAATAAAAAACGATGTTATTTAATTTGAGATATTTATTAGCGTGGCTGGCTCTTTTAATTATAGAGTTTTTGCCTCAGATTAATAGTTTCTGCGGTGATTGGAATAGATGGGGCGGTCCTGACAACTCCGGTAATATGTATTCGGCAGAAAAAAACACGCCTGTTGAATTTGATCCGGGAAAACTAAAACAGGGGAGCGACGATATAGATTTTTCAACCACAAAAAATGTCAGGTGGATTGCAAAATTAGGTTCTCAAAGCTATGGCAATGTCGTTGTCGGCAATGGCAAAGTCTTAATTGGAACCAACAATGAATTTCCAAGGGACAACCGTCATAAAGGCGACAGAAGCATCCTCCTATGTCTTTCAGAAAAAACAGGCGAGTTTTTGTGGCAGCTGGTTATTCCAAAACACAGGGCTGGCAAAGCCATTGACTACGATAATCTCGGTCTGCTCTGCTCGCCTACAATAATCGGAAATCGCATCTATATAATTTCCACTCGCGGAGAAGTCTTATGCCTTGATATTGATGGTATGAAAAACGGAAACGACCCGCCGTTTCTTGATGAAGCAAACTATGTTGTTCAAGACACAGACACGCCGTCTTCAACTCCCGGAGAAAAAGACGCGGATATAATCTGGTTATTTAATATGTTGGACGAAGTCGGCTCGCTGCCACACAATGCTGTAAATGGCTCTCCGCTTGTAATAGGCAACATCCTTTACGCAACAACATCAAACGGCGCGGATTTTAACCATAACTACGGTTATGTCCCATTCCCATTCGCTCCAAATGTGATTGCGCTTGACGCAACAACCGGCAGGCTAATTGCCACAGATGACGCGCAAAACGGAATGAATATATTTCACGGTCAATGGAGTTCTATTTCGTCGGGAAAAGTCAATGATAACAACCTTATTTTTTACGGCGGTGGCGACGGCTGGTTATACGCGCTGAACGCTAAACCGATTAAAAAATCCGATAAATATATTCTTCCGGTCATCTGGAAAGCGGACTGTAATCCGCCTGAGTATAAATTCAGAGATGGCGCGAAAATAAAATATCCCGACCCGAACGGTCCGAGCGAAATCGTAAGCACCCCGGTATTTTTCAGCAACAGGGTCTACGTCACGATTGGACAGGACCCGGAAAACGGCGAGGGAGTCGGCAGACTTCTCTGCTTTGATGCCACAAGGTCCGACAATATAACCACAAATGGTCTAATCTGGGACTGCAAGGATATTAAGCGCAGTCTATCAACCGTTTCAATTGATCCTGAAACCGGACTGTTGTTTGTTGCTGATTTTTCTGGATTTGTTTATTGCTTTGACGCCTTAAATGGAAAAATGTTCTGGTCGTATGATATGAAGGGGCACATCTGGGGATCAACACTCGTCGCAGATGGAAAAGTCTATGTCGGAAACGAGGAAGGAGATTTTGTGGTTCTGCCGGCAAAAAAGGAATTTAATCCCCTAAAGGACAAGCCATTATTTTCCACGAATTTTGGCTCCCCAATCTACTCAACACCGGTGATAGCAAATGGCGTTCTCTATGTCTCAACTCCGACGACATTATACGCAATAACAAACAAAACAGATAAAAACACCAACTAATCTAGGGTCAATTTTCTCAATGAACTTTCAAGATGCCTTCTAAAATATTCGCGTTCTTCATCGGATGAATTTGAAGGTACGTAAATCGGTTTGCCGAGAAACACATCGCAGCGAGAAAACGGAAGCGGTATTATAAACCTGTCCCAACTCTTCAACCTGATCCTCCATCTAACCGAATAACTCACAGGTATTATCGGGTAGCCAGTTATCTTTGATAAGTCTATAACTCCGTACTGGACTTCATAGCGCGGACCACGCGGTCCGTCTGGTGTTATCGCAAGGTCATAACCCTGCCGCGCCCGCGAAATCATCTCCTTTAATGCCTGATGACCGCGTCTGCTTGATGACCCCCTTACCGGCGATGCTCCAAACAATTCAAGAATATGCGTCAATAACGCCCCGTCCCGACTCGCGCTGACCATTGCCGCAAGCCGCCTATTCGGAAAATTCTTTTTAATAAACTTTTCAAATAAAATCAACGACAATGCCAGACGATTATGCCATATACAAAATATGAAATGTTGGCTCTGCTTGCTTTCTTTAATCCCGGAATAATCGTGCCATTTAAACCGAATTGTCAGAGAAAGTAGTTTTATAATATAGAAAATGAAAGAACCAAAGAGTTGTGACCACCAGCGCGCCTTATGCGGTTTTACTATTTCGCTCGTTCTTTTCCTTTTTGAAAAACGCTGTCTGTAATTCCTATGATCTTCTCTCACTTGCATTATCATCCAACACAAAATAAAAACTATTATCTGGTATTCTTCAAACTTGTTCTTACAAGTTCCTCTACCGTTGCGGTTGAACCTAATTGTTTAAAAGCGTCCCGAACGGCTTTTTGCGCCTCGTCTCTGGTAAATTCAAGCGCCAGCAGCGCCAATATTGCGTCGTTAATCTTCTGTTCATCCGGACTCATTGAATGTCGCGCGCTCGCCGCCTCTGCCGCGCTGATAGTGCTTATCTTATCCTTTAATTCAACCACTATTCTTTCCGCGGTTTTCCTGCCGATTCCGCTAATTCTTGACAACGCGCGCACATCGCCGCAGGCAACCGCCCCTCTAAAAGCCTCCGGACTCATACCGCTCAAAACATTCAACGCGATTCGCGGTCCAATACCGCTAACGGTATTTATCAAAAGCCTGAATAACTCCCTCTCTTCACTGCTAATAAACCCGTATAACGTGTGCGAATCTTCCCTGACATAAAGATGTGTTAACAGAAAAACCTCTTCGCCAATCGGCGGGAGTTTGTCGTATGAAGAAAGTGGAATAAAGACCTCATAGCCAACGCCGCAGGCTTCAACCACAACCTGTGTCGGCAACGCCTCAATCAGTTTGCCCCGCAGATGTGAAATCATAGCATTATACTGATGGTGGTTGCGACGATGTTGCCCCCTGCCCGCCAACCTGTGATTCTGATTTGGACGCCGTTTCATTATCAGTCAAGTTGTCGGATGAGTCGCCTTCAACTTTAGACTGATCATCGGCAACCGCGTCCTTCCAGATATCCTTAACCGCTATAATCCCAAGAATCAGCAACGCAATCATCCATATCAACACTGCCCAAAATAATACTTTTTCCATCATACAATCCTCATTATAACATCATTTCTCCAACACATTGTTAAATTTTTTTAAGCGGACTCAATTTGAAGCCGGCGCACTCCTGCGCAAAAGTAATAGCCAGAGCCAATGCGTCTGCGGCGTCATGCTCGGGTTGTTCTTTTAATCCCAGAATTCGCTGCACCATCTTTGCAACCGCCCTTTTCTGCGCCCCGCCGTAACCTGTGATAGCCTTTTTTACTTTGCGCGGCGCAATCTCGTAGATTTCAATGCCCGATTCCGCCGCTGCAAACAAACTCGCCCCTCTTGCCTCGCCCATTACAAGCGCCGTCTTTATATTCTGTGCGTAAAACAGTCCTTCCACAACACACAGTTGAGGCTTATATTCCTTAATAACCTCTCTTAACACCCTGCCAATTTCAAGCAGACATTTTGAATGTTCAAGGTCTCCGGGACATTTTATCGTTCCATAAGACAATGCAGCCACCGCCTTCTTATTCATGCTAATCACACCATATCCTGTCCCCCTCAATGACGGGTCTATCCCGATAATAACATTCACCCCGTCCAACAAATTCCGCGCTCCATCGGAATCTTCCGACTTTCTTCTCCTGCTTAAAAGAGACTCGTATTGTCTTATGCTTATGCCCACATAGCCATTATAATAAAAATTTTTGCGCTTTAAAAATAAAATTATCGCCAGAAATATTTTTCAAAATCATCGCATCAAATTCAGGGGATGATTTTAAAACCAAATTAAATAAATGGCACTGGCGAAAAAGTTGCGCCCCTGCAGAGCCGCGGTTCGGCGTTTTGTCTCTCGGCGCAAATGAATTTCAAATGCGAATCCCTGTTCGTCCGCAAGTCTGTCTTTTAGAAAAATGTTTAAAAAGGCTATATTTCGGAGTGTTAATCTTTATTCCGCCGGCTTGAGCAATATATAATCCAAGCCAAACATATATGCCTTGATTGCCTTTTCATTTGCGCCGACAACAGTAACCGCCAATTCGTTCTCGCCCTGTTTTAATTCAAAAACGCCTAAATCAATTTCTTCTGTAGGTTTGACCTCGGGATTATAAAAATCTATAGGTTCTCCAGCCTTTACACCGTTGATAGCGATTTGATGAATTCCATAATCTTTTGCCCGCAGAAACCTTGCCACAACGTGATATTTACCCTGTTTTTCAACCGGGAACGATAGCACAAGCGTATCGCCGGGCTTCATACCTGCATGCCACCAGAGATGTTGTTCGTTGCTCAAGCCGCTCCAGTTTTGCGGCTCCGCAGTTCCGACCACCTTCACCTTCTTCAACTCTTCTCCCTCCAGCGCCCCTTTTACGCGCGGCGGAGTGTAGGCGGAAATCGGTTTAACAACGGCATCTTCCGGTTTAATCGGATTGAAACCATCAGTCGCTCCTTCTTTTGCATACC
>JBAMMJ010000117.1:0-6694 GCA_039793825.1 Verrucomicrobiota bacterium
TGCAATGCTAATGATTTAGGAATAGAAACATCCTCTATTTACACCCGAATTTCGCAATATATTCATCAAGGATTTGCGCTGTGGCGGTGGCGCCTACCCGCGAAACGCCCAATTGCCGCATCTTAATGAGTGTGTTTAAATCGCGAATCCCGCCCGCCGCCTTGATTAATACTTCAGACCTGCAAGTTTTTCTCATCAAGTTGACATCCTCTTCTGTAGCGCCTTTATAAAAGTATTTACCATCGCTTCCTTTGATAAAACCGAAGCCTGTTGAGGTTTTTACAAAATCAGCATTCACCTCGTTGCATATCCGACACAATTTTCTCTTAAACCTATCATCAGTTATATAATCGGTCTCAATTATTACTTTTACAATTGCTTTAAATCTATGGGCTGTATCGGTTATTATTTGGATTTCATTTTGAACGTAGTTCCAATCCCGTGACAATGCCTTGCCAATGTTAATGACCATATCAATTTCTGTGGCTCCCAATTTACAGGCAAGTTCAGTTTCGTATCTTTTAACATCGGTCAAACTGCTTCCGTGCGGAAATCCGACCACCGTTCCGACAGCAACATCGGAGCCTTTTAAAATCTTTGTGGCAATTTCAATTCCACTCGGTTTTACGCATACAGAGGCAACATTGTATTTTTTTGCCAACCTGCAACCATCAATAATCTCTCTGTCGGTTAAAGCCGGATGGAGCAAGGAGTGGTCAATCATTTTTGCCAGCTCGCTATAAGAATAGGCGCAAGCGTCCATAAATCCAGATGGAATGTTAATCAGGTATTAAGGGACTTAATATGCCATAAGCCACTTTTAAGGCGAGTTTTCTGCCTTCTAACGATTTGCCGAAAGTATCGTCTTCAACCTCAACGCAAACCGGTCCCTGATAATTTACCTCTCGTAAAACCGCCACAAACTTATTCCAATCAATCTCGCCATAACCCGGGATTCTTGGCACGTGGTATTTTAACGGAGTTGCAAGGATTCCAACATCGTTTAATCCGTCCCTATTCAACATCACATCCTTTGCATGAATATGAAAAATTCTATCCTTGAATTCGCGAACAGGTCTTATCCAATCCATCTGTTGCCATACCAGGTGAGACGGATCGTAATTTAGACCAAAATTTGAATCCGGAATATCGCTGAACATCTTTCTCCAGATTGCCGGTGAGTGCGCCAAATTTTTGCCGCCGGGCCATTCATCATTTGTAAAAAGCATCGGGCAGTTTTCAATCCCAATCCTCACACCCTTTTCTTTTGCAAATGCAACAAGAGGCTTCCAGGTTTTAATGAATCTATCCCAATTATCCTCAACGGATTTGGTCCAATCTCTACCGATGAATGTATTGACCTGATTAAGCCCGAGCATTTTTGCCGCAACAATCACCTTCTTGATATGTTCTACGGCTTTTTTAGCAACCGCCGGATTTGGGTCTAATGCGTTTGGATAATATCCAAGACCGCTAATCTGTATATTGTATTTTTTGCATAATTCATTTATTTGCGCCGCTTTTTCTTCATTAATAGATGTGACGTCTACGTGGGTAACGCCGGCATATTTGCGTTCGGCTTTTCCAGGTGGCCAACACATCACCTCTACACATTTATAACCGACCTCTCTGGCATATTGCAGAACTTCTTCAAGAGTTAACTCGGGAAGAATTGCCGTTACGAATCCAAGTTTCATAATTTTGCCTCCGCCAATGTTTCAACGGTTATATTGCTACAATTACCCATTGCGGATTTTAACTCAAATGGTTATCAATATTGTAATTATCTTTCATCCGTCCAGCAAATAAATTCAACGGAGGAAAAACATTTTAATGATATTTAATCTTTCCTGGGCTTGAATTTTATAATGTAAAAAAGTCCGAACAAAACCATTAACGCCCCCCACCAGATGTTTGGATGAAGGTGGTACAGAGCCACCTTATGCTCTGGCGGGACTATGAGTTGATAAATTCCTGCCCCCATTATTAGCAATCCATATAATGCGAGCACGCATCCTATGAAAAACCAGATTGGTATCATCTCATGATAATCTTTGTTTGCCATAAGCCAGAATCACCAGAATATTATGTTTATAATCACAAGGGCGATAAACACAATCGCCGCCCAAAGTTTTGGATTTTCGTACCACGGACACGGTCCTTCATCCGGTATCTTTGTGAGACCCATTACAAGGTTTGTTAATTCAGAATCAGGTTTTGGTTTTGTGAACAGGCTAACCACCACCGTAACAAAGACGCAAACCACAAGCGTCCAGAATCCGCTATACATATTGACCGCCATAGGTTTCGCCTTTTCCGAACGAGCAATATATTTAGTATGGTCCGGATTAAAGGCAGCAGGAGCAAACTTCATTTCTATGTCGTTATATATAACATTTACTCCGTGCTTTAACACAACGGGCACCGCCTCGGCGCCGAAACCGTATTTTTCTTTATTACGCGCGTCAAGCACCTCCGGCGCAAGTATCTGAACAGAGTAATCTGCGCCTTTTTGGTTAACCACTGGCGGAAGAATGACTTCATTTTGCAATTTGAGATTGATTGTTTTTGCAGATTTCTGCTCCTCCTTTAATTCCACAGACAAAGGCACATTCACGATATTTATCTCTCCGCTCTCAACGTTTATTTTTGAAATCTTACCATTATTTCCATTCTGGCGCTCCACAGAAACAACTGCGCCGGGTCTTAATTCAACTCTCGGCTGTGGTCTATATCCTTCAGGAAATGAATGAACAAAAATCCACATTGCTATAGAGAAAATAATGGCGGTTAAAAATCCAAAGAACCCGCCGGCAGGTGTTGCTCGTTTCCACAACATTCCCAGAATTATTGTGCCAAACAGCGGCACGATAAAGAAAAAGACTAACACCTGCAGAAATTCAAGTATGTTTGAAAACCAGAGCAGCGCGTATGCCGCCGCAATTGATATTAAAACGCCGATAATTGAAGTCCATCTGCCGACCTTGACATAATGTTCATCTGTTGCGGATTTATTTATTAATGGTTTATAAACATCATAAGTCCACACAGTCGCAAAGGCACTTACATTGCCAGCCATACCGGACATAAAACCGGCAATCATAGCCGTAACGCCAAGACCAAGCAAACCCGGACCAAGATATTGTCCCATTAACAATGGCATAACGTCATTAAATGTGTGATTTGTTATCCGCGCGCGGGGATCGCTTTCAGGCACAAGCACCAGCGGCGAGCCATCCGGGTTTAATAAGACCGCAAGTCCAAGTAATCCAGGAAGAGTTACAATCAGTGGGACACACATCTTAAGCACTGCGCCAATAATTGTCCCATTTTGAGCGGCGCGCAAATTTTTTGCCACAATTACACGTTGAACTTGCAAAAAGTCAGTGCACCAATATCCGAAACTTACTGCCAGTCCCAGTCCAAAAACCATTCCAAACCAATCAATCCCCATCGGATTGGCGTCAAAAGACCCAAGATTTCTCCACAAACTCGTAAAATCGGCATTTTGAACAGAAGGATGAATAACTTTCACATTCTGCTGAATTGTCGCCATCAACTTATTCCATCCTCCGGCATGAATAAGACCGAGAATTGGAATCAAAAGCGAACCGAACCATATTAAGAAAAATTGCAAAACTTCATTAAACACAGCTGACAACAACCCGCCAAGAGCAACATAAACGGCAACTGTGATAGACGATACCCAGATGCTTACGTGAATGTCCCAGCCAAGCAGAAGGTTCAAAATTTTTGCCATAGCGAACATACTGGCGCCGCTAACCATAACGGTCATAAAACTAAACGATACGCCCGCAATAGAACGCGGACCTTCACCATAACGAAGCTTCAAGTATCCGGGCACAGAGTGGGTCTTGCATATATAATAAAAAGGCATCATCACAACCGCAAGAAACAGGATTGCCGGTATCGCCCCGATGAGATAGGCATGGGCTCCTAACATTCCATACTGGTAAGCCATTGCAGACCATCCCATCGTTTCAAGCGAGCTCAAATTTGCCGAAATAAAACTTATCCCGGCAATCCAGGCTGTCATTTTTCTGCCAGCAAGAAAAAAATCCTCACCTGTATTCGCAAACTTTTTGAGGTAAAACCCAATCGCAAGAACCACAAAAAAGTAAATTACAATTATTAGCAGGTCAATCGCGCCAAGAGTCAATGTAGGCGCGCTTGATACCGCAAACAAAGGGAATCCATTGCTCATACTCATAGCTTAATGGCGAATTTCTACCCCAATAAAAAAACAGAGTCAAGTTTGTTTAACGAAAATCAGTGAAAATTTAGGTCTGCTTAAAAACTTATTACTTCCTCTCTTTTAACGGAATAAATTTTTGAATTAATCCGAATCCTATCGTCTCCAAACCCGTGAAATATTCTTACCTTTTTTGAACGCGAAATATCCCGACCGTCTAAACTTTTCATTGTAAAGAGGGTCGGCTTATCATAATTAATTCCATTCCATACTAAGGCATGAAAGGCTATAAAAGCGGGAGATTCAATCACAAATCCATAAGGCGGCAACACAACATCAGCTTTTGTGAATTTTGATTTTATGGAAAAATTCTCCGTTGAATAGTTAACCACGACATTAACTGAATTTGCGCCACTTCCGAAAACCGATTGCTGGATTTTTTTATCTTTTGACAAAAATTTATGGTCTGTCATCGGCATTCTTGCCGTAATTTCATTTAATGGATTCAAGATTTCGCAGGTGTTTTTAATAAATCTGTCCATCGGATGAAGCCCCTGAGCCCAGCCGTTATCTGACTTTACAAAAACGCCAGCAATGTCAGTAGAGACTTGAGATTGTTCAAATATCATTCCACCATCAGACCTTTTTACCACTCCTAAAATATATCGTGATTCGCCATCCTCTTTTCCAATAAGCCTGGCGCGCGGTCCCTGCTCGGGTTTAAACATACCGACGCGAACGTCAAACGGAGGCGTAAGCCCGTCGGGAACCTTAACAGTAAATGGACCTGTCCTTATTTTACCGATACTCCATTGGGAAATCGGTTTCTCGGGTTTATGGTCGTTTTGAAATAATATTTTGCCATTCTTATCTGTAAAGTGGACAAATATAGTCCAATCTGAATTAACCGGTTGTTGAACATCCCAGATATAAGCAATTTGAAACGAATCGGCTGACATCATCTGAAATTCCGCCCCGTATGGTTTTATTTTAATCTCAGAATTTTCCTCTATTGGTTTCTTCCAATAAATGCCTGCTGGAATACTGTGATAATTAAGCGGTCTGCCGTAAATTATATGGTCAAGGACATATCCATTCGCGGAATTCGGGTCGTACCCATATTTCCCGTACATAGCGATGCAATCGCGATAAACAACCTCAAATAACGGAACAACATAACCGCCGACCTTGTTCTCTAACCCGGCGTCGTGAAAATGCCTCCCGCTCACTCCTGTAAGCCCTTCAAAGAAATCAGAATGCGGAATAGCCCATTCCCTTCCGCATTCGCTGCCAAACACTCCGAACAGCGAACGCGCGTAATCCGAAAGCGCCTGCTTCCACTTCATATCATCCCAGCGGGTCAGCGGATGTTTCGGGTCAAAACATTCATACAATCCGGCAGCGTAAGTTGTATCTATAAAGTAAGAATTCGCGCCTGTGAGAGCCTTTACCGCCGGCAAATTTTGAGGACGTTTTGCCAGTTCAAGAGCTTTTTGCGAACAGGTTAGATAAGCGCGTCCACCAGCCCATACACCGCCCGGAACAAGTTTTCCATCAGGCGATTTCATAATATAATCTTCGTTCCAGGAGGGAGAATCGCGATAGATATCCTGATAATTATCGTGGAGGCAAAAAAGATAACCGAGTTTTTGAACCCGTTTTGAACACTCCGCCAATTTATCATTACCACCACACTCCGGAGCCGCAGGTAGAATATCCGGGTGCTGATTGTCGTATCCGCGATGAATCCAACCCCCAATCGTAAAAAGGACTTTCTCAATACCAAGGTCATATTTTATATGCTCGGCAATCTCTGCAGCCTCCTCAAAAGTCCAGTTGACCCGTTTTGATATTTCCTTTGTGCTGTCCTCGCTCATCCTTCGCGAAAGCAAACTCCAGAGTTTGATGTTCGCAGCGCCAAAAAGAAGACTTCTCTGAGGATTTTCCTTTAACTTTTCGTCCCAGTTAACAAACCATCCCTTACTCTTTGCAACCTCTCTATAATATTTGCCGATATCAACGTAACTGCCCTTACCGAGAAAATATATCTGAAAATTTGTGGCAGTTTTGGACATAGAAATAATTGATGAGAGGGTTTGTTGATTCTTATCAATTTTGCTCTCAATAACAACACTCAGATAGGGGTCGCGCCAGTTCGCCATAATCGCGGATTGATTTTTAACAGCCCCGAACATCGCCATATGACACCCCTCGTAAGTATATGTGTTAAATGTGTGCGTAAATGCCTTGCCGCTATCGGCTGGTATTATCAAGCCTTCTCTGACAGGAATTACAAAATAACCGTCGTCAATATTTCTTACACTAAAAGTTCCAAAATTAACTCTCTCAACAAACACCCCTTCTGCGGCAGTATAGGAAAAATCAATCGCGTTTCCCGATTTTATCAGACCTGTTTTTACGATGAATTTCTTATCGCTTCCGGGCACATCAAATCCCATTTCAATTGCTCTATCCTTTTTA
>JBAMMJ010000118.1:0-556 GCA_039793825.1 Verrucomicrobiota bacterium
GCCCTTAATTTCAAAAACCATATCGATCTGCTTGAAAATTTAACCGTCAAATAATCCCCTGAAACCAAAATCCGATTTGATCCGTATAACTTTAACAACCCAGAAAAAGGAAAATAACCTTATATCGCCTATTTCACCTGATTCACTGTAGCACTAAAAAATTTAAGTATAAACCACCGCCGCGAATAACTATAATCGCCAAAACGCTCTCAACATAAACTGTGAATTTAAGTAAAATATAGTGCCTGAACAATTGTTGAATTCCGCAACTTAACACCAAACCGCTTTTCTAACCTATCTCAGGCAACCGATGTGTCGGCTGAGGTTTTGCCGGACTGAACCGCTCAAGAGCGGAAATGTTAAATTCAATATCGCCGTATCTCTTCTTTACTGTATCAATGGCTGTTTTTACCGCCTGCTCAAGAATAGGCGGAGTTGCCTCAGCTCTTAGATTTATAACCAGTTGACCAGCATCGGCGTCTTCCTCCAGAGTAAATGAAAGCTCAGGAATAAAATCGCCTCTGACAAGATTAACAACCGCAAGTTCGCCTGCGAT
>JBAMMJ010000118.1:566-6653 GCA_039793825.1 Verrucomicrobiota bacterium
CTGCGATGTTTTTCCGCGGACTAAACGACATTTTAAGATGAGCCACCTCCGCGTTTGAGCGATCAAGGTTTTCTTTAATTTCTAAGGCGATAAACTTTATTATCTGGTTTGGATTGAACATACTTCGGGATGATACCTCTATAGCGCAATTAAGCCAACCAAGTTGCGCCTCGCCATTAGCGTAAATCTCGTAGTCAACATCAATCGCGTTGCCAACAGATTGGTGATTATTTAAAATGAAATCAAACCATTGCTCAAGGTTCTGACCGGTTTTCGCGGAAACCCTGAATATCGGTTTTTCTGGAAAACGGATTTTTATTTCGTCGCACAGCCGCGCCAATAACTTTTCTTCCGCGGCGTCGCATTTATTCACCACTACCGCATCGGCTTCTTCCAATTGTTTTAAATATATATATTTAACCCGTTCGGAAAGATTTCGCGCCGGAGAACGGTCTATCCCAAAAACGCGGACAGCCCTGAAAGGGTCCACCAGCACGCTCACAGGAGAGATTACAAATTCTTCGCCATACAACTTTCTCAAAGGAAACGTCACAGTTGCTACAAGATCGGTGCAACTGCCGACAGGTTCGCCAATAAAAATATCCGGCGCGACCTCATTAGACAATTTTCTGACTGCCTCAATCAATGAGTTAAACCGACAACAAAAACACCCCCCGGCGATCTCTTCGGTTTTGAATCCCTTTGACTTCATCAAAGCGGTATCAACAAGGTTTTCTCCCTGATCGTTTGAAATCAAACCAACCCGCTTACCACTCCTATTCAAAAATTCGGCGAGCCTGATAATTGCGGTCGTCTTACCTGCCCCCAGAAAGCCGCCAACCATTATATATCTTGGGATATAATCAACACCACGCATAATAGTAAACTACATACTACATACGCCATTCATTTATATCAACACCACATACTGTCTTACATATCTGCACAAAATGATAACTGAAATTTTTGTGATGCGGTTATATGGATTGCTGTTATATGGAGTGCGGTGTTAAGCCTGCGCAAGCAGGCGCAACACCGCTTTGTGACAAAAGATAACACCTAACCTTTATAAAAGAATACAATACCCACAAACTAACTCCCTGTTTTTGTTCTGGTATCTATTTGGTTGATTATTTGACATCTGACATCAGAAAACCGCTTACCTTGTGTTCAACAACTCTCTTCCGCTGTTGCCCCCGGGTTCTCCAAAAAACAGAAACGCCCCATATTCGGGGCGTTCTGTTGTTTGAGATATAATTCAGTAGATTTACATTTCAGCGTATCTTGCGCTCAACATAGCGGAAAAGCGCGCAGCCTTCTCTTTGCGACGACGTTTCTCACTCGGCTTTTCATAATGCCGATGGTTGCGCACTTCTCGCAATGTCCCTTCGCGGTCTAATTTCTTTTTTAATCGGCGAAGGGCTTTATCAATAGGTTCGCCTTTTTTAAGTCTTACTTCAGTCACGCCATAATCACTTCCTTTCTTCCGCCCGGAACGGGTTTATACCAACAATTTCCGTTCCTCTCGGGCGGTTGAAAAAAAATAGTTATTAAAGTGCCTCCTGTCAAGAGCAGCACATTTAAAACAACTAATTTTAATTTAACCACTCTCTATTCAATCTTGCAATAGAAAAATCATCTTATTTCAAGCGCGTCCTTATCGGGAAGTTTTGGGAACGGCGCATGAGGTTCGGTTTGATACCAGTAAGCCACAGATGAAATATCGTCCTGCAGAGGCAGGTATCGTCCATCAGACCGCCACCCAAGCGCCTGAATCGTTACTTTTAAATCCTTTTGAAATCTTATCGGGTCAACAATATGCCATCTATACAAACCGAACCGTTGTTGCGACTCATACAGTCCATCCGGTTTTATAACCTGCGCAAGTCCGCTATAAGGTGTGGTAAATTCCTGATATTGTTTCTTCTCTTTATTTTCAAAATTATAAGAACCACAGAAGTAATCTTCCGTTCCGGTTCCGCAAATTGTTGGGAATTCTACATCGCCATCAATATAAAACTTAATTTCGCCTTCGCCCCACCAGCCGGAATTATGAACCCCCCAACACATATAAGTTCCCACGTAATGTCCCCAACCTTTGACTCCATCAAGGATTGTGTAAACCTGTTTATATGGCAACGGATTAACTCTTCTAAACTGCGCGTGAAAATATGCTGCGTCTTCTGGCACATCAGTCAGTGTATAGTTTATCTGGTAATACAAAACCATCGGCTTGGTGTCTATGTTTTCCATAGTGATTTTTGCCTTTTTTCTAAAAGGCATTTGCCAGTAACAATTGAAGGCGCTTCCGGGGTTCACGCACACGGCAAGGGAGCTTATCTGGGCATATTTTCCCCAGCCGCACGCAAAGAAATCGCCAACCGGGCACTCCACCGAAGGGGTCGGCTCGTCGTCCCAATACATCCTTAAAATTGACCAGCGCCAGTTGCCAGTCGGCGTCATCCAGATTTGCTGAATTGCCCCGGGACCATTTATCTCCGCAAGCACAAATACGCTCTTTGGTTTAATCTCCACAGAAGGCGAGACTTTCCATCCCCGACCGAGCTCCCGAGCCGCATACGCCCCGGTGCCGTTGGTTGCCATACCGCCTTTGCCTTTTTCCCCGGTGAAATTTTCCGGGCTAATAGAGCGCGATTCAGCCCGCGATAACCGATATAGATTTCCAAGATTTAAATCAAGCCCGTTAAATCCAGTCGCAGACTGAATTTGCAACATTGTAGCCGCGTATATACTCGCGCTGGCTAAACCGACAAATTGAGGGATTTTTTTCATTGCGCGTATGTTTTTTGGTTTTGTGTTTAATGCTGTTTCATATATATTATCAGGATAACAAAACAAAACAACCATTTTAACCCACCGAACAAATCGTCATCCAGTTTCTTTTTAACAGAATCAAATTGACATCTCTTTCAAGAAAGTTTAGAAGCATTCAAAATTACAATGAAACTAAAACTCTACGGAGCGGTAATTGTTGCGGCGTTAGGTGGATTGCTGTTTGGGTTTGATACAGCGGTCATTTCAGGGACAACCGAGTGGCTTAAAAAGATATACAACCTGTCGGACTTTGCTCTGGGTTTCACCGTGGCAAGCGCCTTGATAGGCACAATAATCGGCTCAATCGCGGTCGGCAAGCCCGCCGATATTTTGGGACGCCGCGAAACGCTCATCGTGATGGCGGTTCTGTATTTTATCTCTGCAATCGGCTGCGCGATAGCCTGGAACTGGTGGTCGCTGGTCTTTTTCAGATTTCTCGGGGGACTTGCGGTTGGCGGCTCATCTGTGGTGTCGCCAATGTACATTGCCGAAATCTCTCCGGCGCGACTTCGCGGCAGGCTGGTCGCAGTTACGCAATTTAATATAGTGCTTGGGATTTTGCTTGCCTATCTCTCAAATTACATCATCGGCAGTTTAAATCTCGGCGAGGTTGAATGGCGCTGGATGTTTGGCGTTGAGGCTGCGCCTGCCGCTGCGTTCTTTTTCCTGATGTTTTTTACACCACAAAGTCCGCGCTGGCTTGTTGCGCAGGGACGAATAGACGAAGCCCGAGAAGTTCTACAAATGTGTGGCACAGACACCGGTAGCGTTGAAGAAGAAATTCAGGAAATCAAAGCCTCCCTCGCCCTGCAACATAGCCTTAAACAAGAACCGTTCTTTTGCAAAAAATACGCAAAACCAATTATGCTCGCCGTCGCAATCGCAATGTTTAACCAGCTTTCAGGTATCAACGCCGTAATTTATTACACCGCAGATATATTCAGGATGGCAGGTTATGAAACCGCCGATGCCTTGCTACGCTCCGTAATCATAGGATTAACCAATTTAATCTTTACTATAGCCGCAATGACAGTGATTGACCGTTTCGGGCGACGCAAACTTATGATAATCGGTTCTATCGGTTACATCCTGAGCCTCAGCGTCACGGCTTACGCGTTCTATAACCACGTCGGCGGACTGCTCGTGCTGGCAAGCCTTATCGTCTTCATCGCCTCGCACGCCTTCGGACAGGGCGCCGTAATCTGGGTCTTCATCAGCGAAATATTTCCAAATCGCGTTCGGGCGCGAGGCCAGGCACTGGGCAGTTTCACCCACTGGGCAATGGCTGCCGCAATCTCCTGGACATTTCCAATGCTCGCCACAAACTCCGGTGGCCACGCCTTTTTGTTTTACGCCCTCTGTATGATCGGTCAGCTAATCTGGGTATTAAAAGTTATGCCAGAAACAAAAGGAATTTCTCTTGAGCAAATCCAGAAAAAACTCGGAATAGAGTAAAAATGAAAAAAGAATTTGTATTAGCCGCTATTGCAATACTTTGCGCGCAGATTGTTTTAACCGGGTTCGGGCAAAATCAAACAGCAGCGGAGCGTTCGCTCACCATTGAAAAAAGGTACCTGTTGTTTCCGGTTAAAAGCGCCTCTGATAACCACCCAAAACAGCGCGTAACATTGCTCGTTGACGGCATTGTGGTTCGCGATTTTGACATCAATCTCACCGATTTTCCTGATTGGTATGCCCACCTGGATGTGAGCGGCTGGAAAGGAAAAAGGGCAACATTGCGCGCCGATAAACTGCCTCAAAATGTCAACACGCTTGACCTGGTGGCTCAATCGGATGAAATCTGGAATATCGCCGATCTCTATAAAGAATCACTACGCGCTCAATTCCATTTCTCCCCACGACGCGGCTGGAATAACGATCCGAACGGGTTGGTCTTTGCAGATGGATTCTATCACCTTTATTTCCAGCACAATCCATTTGGATGGTCCTGGGGAAATATGCACTGGGGTCACGCCGTAAGCCGGGACCTTGTTCACTGGACAGAATTGCCAATCGCAATTTATCCGTTCAAATATGGCGACTGGGCATGGAGCGGCAGCGCCGTGGTTGACCACCACAACACCAGCGGATGGAAAAAAGGAACAAACGACCTTATTGTGGCAGCCTATACAAGCACAGGTCGCGGCGAGTGTATCGTCTATTCAAACGACGGCGGCAAAACATTTACCGAGTTTGAAGCAAACCCGGTCGTAAAACATATCGGTCGCGATCCGCGCCTGCTCTGGTTTGCGCCAGCTAAACACTGGATTATGGCAGTTTACGACGAATTCAATAAGGAACATCACATCGCCTTCTATACCTCTTTAGACCTAAAACAATGGACTTTCCAGAGCCGAATCGCCGGCTTTTTTGAATGTCCTGATATATTTGAACTGAACGGAAAATGGGTTCTGACAGCGGCAAACAGCGATTATATGATTGGCGCCTTTGACGGCAAAAAATTCACCCCTGAAACGCCAAAACTCAAAGGACATCGCGGCCGCGGCTTTTACGCCGCGCAGACCTATAGCAACGACCCCAAAGGTAGAGTAGTCCAGATAGGATGGCTTCAAACAGAAACTCGTGGAATGCCGTTCAATCAGGCAATGTCATTGCCGATGGAATTAAAATTACATCAAACACCCGACGGCTTCCGTCTTGGCTGGCACCCGATTGAAGAATTAAAACTTTTGCGCGATGGTAACAACCAGGCTGATACCATTGATAAGTTCCGCAGCGAACTCATTGAATTAAGGTCTGAATTTGAAGGCGATGCAACATTTACTATTCGCGGCGCAAAAATTCAATACGATTCCTCCAAACAGGAGATTGATGTCAACGGTCATAGAGCCCCGGCGCCGCTAATTGATGGGAAACAACAAATAATCATTTACGTTGACAGGACTGCGCTGGAGATTTTCATCAGCGACGGTCTAACTTACATACCGATGCCGTTTATTCCCAAATCAGATAACCAAACAGTCGCGGTTAACGGAAATATAAAATCTATTGAACTCTATCGCTTAAAATCCATCTGGCGGTAACGGTTATCCAGAAAGACTTAAACTCACAAATTGTTCACCTGTAAAACCGCGATTCTGGATAGATAAATTCAAATTATATTTTTGTTCACTATGAATTAAAATGCTTTGTAATTTAAATGACCCCTGATGAATTTTGGAGTGCGGCGGTGAGGCTTTGGAGTGCTGTGGTAAGGCTACGGAGTAGCCGCACCACAGCTTTGTGACTTCA
>JBAMMJ010000119.1:0-24531 GCA_039793825.1 Verrucomicrobiota bacterium
TATGGAATCAATCGTTGAGTTCAATGTTAATGACTTAGGACCAATGTTTGCTTTTCAAAATTTTAGTGCATTTATAGACGCATAGTTTATTATTGTCGCTAAAATGGACACGGATTCAAAAATTCAAAGTCAGTCCGAAAAAGGCGCTGTGTTTCTAAAAAGATTTGGCACAACAATCGCCCTGTGGGGGATTGTTTTGTCGGCGATTTTTGCCCCTTCCCGAACAATTGCCATTGCCTCTTTTCTAATCATTGCGCTTGCCCTGTCAGGTATAGGACTTTATGAGTTCTATAACCTGATTCAACGTCGCGGTTTGCAATGCCTTAAATCCGTAGGCATCATCGCCGGCTCAATCTTGGTCTGCGTAGGTTTTTTAAAAGAATCTTTTCTTCAGACTGAACTCAATTTTGAACCCGAATTTTTGTTGCTCGCCTTCATCGCGATTGTTCTTTTTACAATAAGACTCTCGCTCCCGCTAAAAGACAACGGCTTTGTTATTATCGCCACCACTCTGCTTGGAATTATTTATGTTCCCTTCTTATTCCTTTTTATACAGAAAATTTATTTTTATCCAAAAATTAACGGGCAATATTATCTGCTCCTCTTTTTGTTGTTAACAAAATTTAGCGACAGCGGGGCATACATTTTTGGTTCATTGTTTGGCAAACACAAGATGTCGCCGACAATAAGCCCAAAAAAGACCTGGGAAGGTTTTGTCGGAGCGATTCTTCTGCCTGTCCTCGTCGCCCTTATACTTTACGGTCTCGCAGGCAAATCGTTAACTAAGATGACGATTCCACATCTAATAGTTCTCTCTATTCTCCTTGGCGCGGCGGCTGTGGTTGGGGATTTGATTGAATCTGTATTTAAACGTGAGTCCGACGTAAAAGACAGCGGTAATCTTTTTCCCGGCGTCGGCGGGGTGCTTGATGTTCTTGACAGTTTGCTTTTTAACGCGCCAATAATGTATTTTTATATGCGATTTGTGATGAACCTGTAATTGGTTCAATTGATTTTGAGGCTGATGTTTCTCTGGCATTAAATTTGTTATGAAAAATATCGTTTTGCTTGGCAGCACTGGTTCAATCGGCACAAGCACGATAAAGGTTGTTCAGGACCTGAGCGAACGTTTAAGGCTCGTCGGGCTTGCTGCTGGAACCAACACAGCTTTGCTCCTTGAACAGACAAAACAGCTGAAACCAATTGCTATTTCGGTTAAAAACCCACAGGACGCCGTCAAACTCTCCGAGGCTCTTGGAGACTCAACCCGCGTCTTTAGCGGAGATGAAGGGCTTATTAAACTCGCTACAATGCCCGAAGCCGATGTGGTGTTAATAGCCATTGTCGGCACCGCCGGACTCAAACCCGCTCTGGCGGCGTTGCGTGCGGGAAAAGATATTGCCGTGGCGTCAAAGGAAATCCTGGTTATGGCTGGCGAAACCGTGATGGCTGAAGCCCGCAAATATGGTCGCCGCGTTCTTGCCGTTGATAGCGAACACTCCGCTATTTTTCAGTGCATTGATGGGTATCCCACCAAATTCATAAAAAAACTCTGGCTCACGGCTTCTGGCGGACCGTTCAGAAAAACGCCAATAGAAAAATTCCCGGAAATTACCGTTGAGCAAGCCCTTAAACATCCCTGCTGGAATATGGGCAGAAAAATCACAATAGACTCCGCAACCCTTTTTAATAAAGGTCTTGAGATGATTGAAGCCCGCTGGCTTTTTGATGTGGAGATTGACCGCGTAGCCGTCCTGGTCCACCCTCAAAGCGTAATTCACTCTATGGTTGAGTTCATTGACGGTTCTATCATGGCTCAACTCTCAACGCCGGATATGTGCCTGCCCATTCAATACGCCCTCACATATCCCGAACGCGTTCAAAGCGCGCGCGTCCAGACAAACCTTGCAAAAATCGGCTCCCTGAGCTTTGAAGAACCAGACGAAGCCCGATTCCCCGCCCTGAAACTCGCCCGAAAAGCCGCCCAGATCGGCGGCACTATGCCTGCCGTCCTGAACGCTGCAAACGAAGTTGCCGTTGAAGCCTTTTGCCAGAGAAAAATCAGGTTCATAGATATCCCGGAAGTCGTCGCAAAAACTATGGAATCTCATAAACCGATTTCTCATCCCCATTTGGAGGAAATCCTTGACGCCGATGCCTGGGCGCGTGAACAGGCGCAATCAATAACCGTTTCATTAAAAAAATAAACCTGGAAATATCGCCTTTGATTTTTTACACCAATTCAATACGTTATCAGCCGGTTGATCGGTCGGTTTCTTAAACCTAAATTGCTGAGGCGTTCCCCTCCCCGAGACGATTGAACCGATGTCATTATCCTGCCACGCATTTGGTTAACCAGCCTGTGGTTTTTAACACAAACACCCGCATCTTCCCATCCCTTTGAGAGCCAGGTCTATCTGGCGCGAACAAACTTTTTTCAACGTTATAATCCGAATAAACAATCCGCGATTACCTCTTTGAAATAACCGAGCTATCAAAAGTTTTTGAATGTATCAACATTGAAACTAACTCTTCGGCTGTTTCGGCGCAGAAAAACAACTGATTTAATCCGCCCGCGATAAACCCTTTTTCAAACGCGTTTGTCATCAAAGCAAGAAACGGCTGGAAATAACCGTTTGCGTTCAAAACCCCGCACGGTTTTGAATGGAAGCCGAGTTGTTTTAACGTAATAACCTCAAATAATTCATCAAATGTCCCGATACCCCCCGGAAGCGCAATAAACGCGTTTGATAGCTCAATCATCAAAGACTTTCGCTCAGACATTGTCTTTACAATATGAAGCCGCGTTATCCCGGTATGCGCGAGCTCTTTTTCAACCATAGATTCGGGAATGACCCCAATAACCGAGCCGCCCGCCCTTAACGCAGCGTCGGCAAGAACACCCATAAGCCCGATATTGCCGCCGCCGTAAACTATGCCGATTCTGTGCCTGCTCAAAATTAATGCAAGCTCCTCGGCGGCTTTTTTGTAAATCGGATCAGTTCCGACATTTGCGCCGCAAAAAACGCAAATATTGACATCGTTAAGTTTGCTATTGTTGCCGTAAGATTTAATCATTATCCCTCTGTTTCGGCAAACCCATTACATATTTTTCCCAATATTTGAACTCAACATACATTTCCAGATAAAATCTCGGACGCAACTCGTACAGCCCGACCATTAACCACTCTTTGTTTGTCTTCTCATCAATCTCGGCGTTTATTCCAGAACCGCAGATTACCACCGGCGCATACGGGTCTTGCGGCAATTTATCATACCAGCCTACGTTTTCAAACGACCGAAAGTACCACGGCAATGGCCAATAATTATGCTCCGGTGCAATCACCTTTATCACCATTTTTTTGCCATCAGGGTGAACCTTGCTCACCCCTTCAACAACCTTTACCAGTCGCAAAATATCCGGAACAGTTTGCGAATACACATACGGGTTTCGCCAATTTGCAAAATGAACATAATTCGCCATCCAGCTTAAATATGAAAGATGAGCGGCGCCGGCAAGTATTAATAACCCAAGAATAGCCTTGCCCCAGGTCTGTTTACTAATTGCAAAAACGCCCCCTGCGCCGGCGCCGGCAAGTAGAATTATACCGCTCCAGAAACCAAGAGCGCACCACGGCGTTTTATAAGAAATTGCCGAGTAAATTCCCGCTAAAACCACACTATAAAACGATATAAACCTGATAAATCCTTTGTTGATGTTGGCTTCTTTGTATTGAGTTTTATTAAATCCGATATAGCACCCGACAATTGCAAAAATCAAAATTGTCCCTTCACTCCATACATAGACCGGGTTTCGCGGCGGTTTAAACCATAACAATCTTTCAAAATAAAAATACCACGGATGAATGTGGGGAGACTTTCCCCCCGCCCGTTCAAGCCACGGGAAATAAGTCCGCGCCGAATCAATTATCCCCTGCCAGTTGCTAAACATAGAAGTAAAAAACGGAATTGAGACCGCAAGCGCGGCAAAGAGCGCGATTAATAGGTGTTTCTTTTTAACCCTCTTGACTATCAACCGTAAAAACGGGAATTTTTCTAAAATCCCGCAACAGCCAGTATCGTCAATTTCATTGCAAGCCTGTTTTTCCGCACCGCAAAAGTAATAACTGTAAATTGACTCAAGAATGGTTGCCGTTATCAGCGCGGCAACAGCAAGCACAAATGTTTCCTTTGTGGCATACATCAAACCAAGTCCTGCTCCAGCCGCTATTGCCCATAACAGTTTGCCGTTCCTGTAATATTTCCAGCCCGCCGCGATTAATAAAGTCGTAAAACAAATCAACAACATTTCGTGGATAAAATATCTGCTGTAAAAAACCATAATTGGGGAGATGGCGAAAAATAGAGTTGCGCAAACCACGCCCCATTTGCCGATCGCCTCTTTTAATAGCCAGATAAACATTATCGCAAAGAGCGAAAACAGAACCGGGCTTAACCGCAAAGTTTTTTCTGAAAGTTGAGAAAAATCGCGCGCGCTACTAAGCCAAGCCAATGGCAGCGTAAAATAATGAAGCGTCGGACCGTGATACTCGTCCGGGTCGTATTTATAACTTCCTTTTTGCCACAGTTCACCAAATTTAATTGCATTTACCGCCTCGTCGTTGTGCATAGGGCGCAAATCCAGCTCTGGCAAACGCCAGAGTATGGCAAGCGCAAAAACCAGCGCAACCGCTATACAATAAATCCTGCCCATAAAACAAAAAACGCAGACGAATGATTATTCTCAATTCATCTGCGTTTTAAGCAATATTAAATTTTAAAAATTTCCTACTTGTTGACCGGCAAAGCGTAAACTTCAATCTCTTGAATGCAATTGAGCGCGCTCATATTGCTGCCTCTGGTATATGAGCGGACATAACGGCCCTTTACGCCTTTGCAATCAATAATCCTGCCTTCGTGGGTTTCAAAATATTCCTTGTCCTTGCCAATCCCGAGCCCTGATGAATTGTCAACGTCGTTATTATAGACCGTTACAACATCTTTGGTAAAATCCGGGTCGTTTGAAATCTGGATTACAACATCTCTGAATACTTGAATCCACCGATGGTCATGCCAGATAACAATTGCGTAGATTTCATATTCCTGCCCAAGATCAACCTGCACCCATTGTGTTCCCTTCCGCATTTCTACAACCTGATCGTCAAAGGCTTCTTTCTGCCCATCGGTAACCATACTCAAATCGCCGCTTATCGGATTCTTATCGCTCCCGGTTACCGGCTTGCCCTTTGCAACGTTAACACATCCTTTGGGAACAAAAAACGGCGGTCTTGGCTTGGTTGGTAACGGTTCAATATTCGGACCAGACGGCAAATCGTCCGGCGTCCCTTTTAATGTCGGCATAGGCAGTTTCAGTTTTAACTGTTCTTTTTCCTGCTCCGCCGACCAGAGACACGTATAATTCAAAACTAATACCGCGCTGATGGTTGATACCAGAATCAGCCGCCCAAATCTATTATTCAACTTTTTCATCTTTGTTCTACTATTGTAATACCGTTTTTCTGTTCAACGGTTACAAAAAACAATCTATCCGCTTAACCTCCTTAAACTATGTTCTTCATATTCGTTAAAAATTAACTGGATATTAGGACTAAAATAAATTATTTATAAGAACTGTAATAATTTGCCTATGAAAACAATCATTAAAAATTGCGGTTTAATCTTCATTGCTGTTTCTATTTTCGGTTTAAACCACCTGTTTGCAGGAGAACGGCTCTTTTCAAAACCATTCCAGCGATTGGCAAAAATTAAATCTGTAAATATCATTACTAACTCAATTGCTTATCCGGGTAAATACAATGTGGAGCGGATAATAGATGGTGATTTGCGCACCGAATATTCTTCGCGCGGGGACGGCACAAACACTTTTATTGAGTTTGATTTTGGAAAACCATTTACAATCGCCGCCTTTAAACATATAGATAGAAACGACCCGGCAACCGTCGCCAGAAGCGAACTTATTTTAAAAGATGAAAACAATAAAGTGGTTGAACGACTGCAGATTACTCACGTAAATAAACGCGCCGGCATCACATTTTACACCCTTCCTGCACCCACCACCGCAAGATATGTAAGATGGCAGGTCACAAAACTTGGACCTCAAAATTATGGCACAGTCGGCGGGGCGGAAATTGAGTTCTATGAGCCTACTATTGCCGAAGAAGCCCCGTTTGGAACTAAAATCAAACCCGAAGTTGAACCAATGGTTGAAATAAAAGATGGGGCAAAGGTAAGAACAGTTAGAGTTTCCATTGACCATCCTTATGCGAAATCCGCCCCGGCATACTTGAGGGTTTACACCGTTGATACAATTCAAAACAAGATCATTGAACTTAAACCCGGCAACTCAACGGTTGAAATTGACATAAGCGCCGGCTCATCCAGAACCGTGAAAGTGGCGCTTGAGTCCGAAGGGCTTGAGATTGACAAAAAAGAATTAAAAATTGAAGAACCATTCATAAAGGAGATATATATCCTGCCGCATTCACACGTTGACATCGGTTATACGGCAGTCCAGACCGACGTTGAAAAAAAACAAAACCAGAACATTGACATAGCGCTCAACCTTATCAAACAAACGGCTAATTACCCCGAAGGCTCAAAATTCGTCTGGAATGTTGAAGTGCTCTGGCCGGTTGAAAATTACCTCCGCGATGCCACGCCTGAAAAACAGAAGGAATTTATTCAATTCATAAAAGAAGGAAGAATTGGGCTGGACGCTTTTTATGGCAACATATTAACCGGTTTGTGCAGACCCGAGGAGTTGATTCGGATGATGAGGTATGCCAGGCGGCTTTCGGATATGTTTGGCGTAAAAATTGAATCAGCGATGATAAGCGACGTGCCGGGGTATACCTGGAGCACTGTTACAGCGATGGCTCAGGCTGGGGTTAAGTATTTTTCGTTTGCTCCGAATTACTTTGACCGAATGGGTGGCACAATGGTTACCTGGCAGGATAAACCGTTTTACTGGATAAGTCCTGACGGTCAAAATCGGGTATTGTGCTGGTGTCCGACGCGTGGGTATGCGCTTGGTCATCTGATTGGTCCTGGCGAAGCGCTTGCGCGGTTTGTACCGCGGTATTTAGAAGAGTTGCAGGAGAAGCGATATCATTATGATATCACCTACATCCGCTGGAATGTCCACGGCGATAACGGTGCCCCAGACGAAAAACTCTCTGACGTAGTCCGCGATTGGAATAATAAATATGCCGTCCCTAAACTTATAATAACAACTACGGCTGACGCGTTTCGGAGGTTTGAAAAACGTTTTGGCAATTCATTGCCGCAATATCGCGGCGATTATACGCCGTATTGGGAAGATGGTGCCGGTTCCTCGGCGTTAGAAACGGCTATGAACCGCGCTTCCGCTGAGCGTCTTGTTCAGGCTGAAACAATCTGGGCAATTAGAAATCCGGGTGTCTTTGACGTGGTTATGTCTTATGAAGCGTGGCGAAATGTGTTGCTTTATAGTGAACACACATGGGGTGCGTATAACAGTGTTAGCGAGCCTGATAAACAATTTGTCAAAGACCAGTGGAGGATAAAGCGTGGCTTTGCGGTTGAAGCGGATATTCTTTCTAAAAAGCTGCTTGAACAGGCGCTTTATTCTGAGTCAACGTTGCAGGAATATGTTGATGTTTACAACACCGCGTCGTGGCAAAGGTCAGATATCGTGATATTACCGCAGCAGATAGCCAGATCCTATGATTGCGTCTTTGATTCTACCGGCAAGCCGCTGCCGTCGCAGAGACTAACAACCGGAGAATTGGCGTTCTGGGCTGAATTGGTGCCGCCGTTTGCGGCAAAGAGATTCAAACTCGGGTCTGGTTCACCGCCGCAACTTAAAGGTCTGACTGTGAAACCGACAAAGATTGACCATCCGAAATTTACTATTGGCATACACGAGGAGACCGGGGCTATTGTTTCGCTTATTAACAAGGATAATAACGAAGAACTTGTTGACGCTACGGCGAAAACCGCGATTAATGATTATTTCTATTTGCCCGGCTCAGATGTTAAGAATGTGCAGAGAAATGGCAAAGCTCTCATCAGGGTAAAAGAGGCAGGACCGCTGGTGGGTTCGGTGGTGATTGAATCTGAGGCGCCGGGGTGTCGCAGGCTTGTCAGAGAGGTCCGGGTAGTGAACGGCGATGATAAGATATTGCTGATAAACACTGTTGAGAAATTGCCGATTCGCCAGAAGGAGGGGGTGCATTTTGGATTTGGATTTAATGTTCCTGATGGGACGGTGCGTATGGATGTGGGGTTTGCAGCAGTCCGACCCAATGTGGATCAGATTCCAGCGGCGTGTAAGAACTGGTTTAGCGTGCAACGTTGGATTGATGTGTCCAATAAGAAATATGGAGTTTTGCTTGCACCGGTTGACGCGCCGCTTGTGGAGGTTGGAGATTTAACAGCGAATCTAATCGGTTCGCAAACAAATCCTGATGTCTGGATAAAGGAGTTGCCGCCTTCGTCTATTATTTATTCCTGGGTTATGAACAATCACTGGCACACAAATTATCGCGCTGAGCAGGACGATACGGTTAATTTCAGGTATTACTTGAGGCTCCACGGTGGATACTCGCCAATTCAGGCGGCAAGGTTTGGGGTTGAATCTTCTCAACCATTGATTGCCACGCCGGCAAAAGAGCCGTTGCCGGCAAAGCCGCGTGTATTTGTTGATTCAGAAGATGTCGTTGCTACTACGTTAAAGCCTGCAGACGACGGCAAGGCTATAATATTGAGGCTGTTTGGGGCGAGCGGAAAAACCTCAAACGTCAGGGTATATTGGAATGAGCCATTGCCAAAGGCATTATATTTGAGCGACACCGGGGAGAGACCGCTCAGATCAATCCCGCTTAATAGCGCGGTGAACGTTGCGGGCTGGGGTGTTGTTACATTGAGAGCTGAATTGGAATAAATCCAGTGGGGCTGTTTATTCTTATACTTGATTAAAAGTTGAAACAGAAATAGTATAGAATAAGCCATTGAAGACAGGGAATTGAATTTTATTAAATGAAAAAGTAACTCTAAATTGTCGTCAAATTAAGTATTATGCAAGAAAAGAATTTGCAACAAGTGCCGAGAAATGTTCGCGAGCTTTATGAGAAAGGCAGACTCGCCCTGCAACGAAACAATGTTGATTACGCGTTAATTCACTTTATGCAGGCGCTGAAATTGGAACCTGGCTTTTATCAATGTCGGGAGGCTTTACGGGAGGCTCAATTTAAGAAAGGCGGGAGTTCAAAGAGTATTTTTAAGAAGGTGTTTAGCGCGGCGTCGGTATCGGGTCAGATTGCAAAGGCGCAACTTGCGTTAAAGAAAAATCCGATAGAGGCGATTGAGATTGCCGAAGGGATTTTGAACGACGACCCGGATAATGCCGCTGCGCACAGGATAGTGGCTGAGGCGGCGATGGCGGTTGGTTTTCCGAGGACGGCGATTCTTTCGCTCGGGATTCTGGCGCGTCAGAAACCGGAAGATAAAGAGATAAAACTTCAACTTGCCGACCTATTTGCGCAGATAAACGAAATAGACAAAGCTGAAGCGATTTACGAGGAACTATTGCGGCTTTATCCGGACGACGCAGATATTGCGCGCGCTTATAAAAACATAACGGCGCAAAGGACATTGAAGGAGACTGGTTTTGAAGCGGTAGCGGAGGGCAAGGCTGATTATCGGGATTTGATTAAAGATAAAGAAGAGGCGATAGCCCTTGAACAGGAACAGCGGGCATTAAAGACAGAGGATGTTGCGCAACGGCTAATTGAGGAATACACCGAGCGCTTGCAGAAAGAGCCTAACAATTTAAAGATTATCCGCTCGCTGGCTGAACTTTACGCCCAGAAGAAGGATTTTGACAGGGCGCTTGAGTATTATGCCATTATCAAAAATACCGAGCTTGGCAACGACCCGTCTCTGGACAAAGCGATTGCAGAAACTAATCTGAAGAAGTTTGATTATCTTATTGAACAACTGGATAAACAGGCGCCTGACTACGCGGAAAAGCTTGCCCAACTTCAGGCTCAAAAACAGGCTTATCAGATTGAAGAATGCAAACAACGCGCCGAACGTTATCCGACAGACCTTTCAATAAAGTTTGAACTTGGCGTTCTTTATTTTAACGCCGGCAGGATTACCGAAGCGCTTGGAGAATTCCAGAAGGCTCAAAATTATCCGCAAAAACGGATTGCATCGCTCAATTATATGGCTCAATGCTTTGCCCGACGCGGGATGTATGATTCCGCGGTCAGGATGCTTCAGAATGCGATTAAAGAAAAGCAGGTTCTGGATGATGAAAAGAAGGAGCTAATTTATCAATTAGGTTGCGTTTACGAAAAGATGGGGAAGAAAGAAGAGGCAATAGAGCAGTTCAAACAGATTTATGAGGTGGATATTGGGTATCGCGATGTAGCGGCAAAAATAGACGCCTACTATGCCAATCAACAGCAGCAGTAAATCCAGAACGCAAATAGGATAGAGCCAAAATCTCCATACTTTTGAAGCGCGGAATTAAATTTATTGACTTAAGTTCCTGAATTACAAAAGTGTGGAAATAAATCTATCCTTATTCCAGGTACAATCTTTATTCTGGAACAATTTAATCCTCCGCAAATCAGGAAAGATTTTTTGGTTGGTTTCATAAACAGAGATTTTATATTCTTTTCCGATAACGGGCGGATGGGAGAAGAGAGACAGGTTGCGGAGGGAGGGTGAAGGTCTGGATATTAAATTGTGTCTACAATGAACTCTACTCTTCGGGCGCAATCAGGTGTGAAGGGTTATGTTAAATTTTTCAATATCGCAATTATTTCTCTCTTATTTTGCCTGAAAATGATAAGTATTTTTATTATTGGTGATGAGAAATGGGTTTGACGAGTGAATACGATTATTATCTGCCG
This sequence comes from Verrucomicrobiota bacterium, assembly GCA_039793825.1. Lineage (GTDB taxonomy): Bacteria > Verrucomicrobiota > Verrucomicrobiia > Limisphaerales > JAKPVM01 > JAKPVM01. Next base: position 10,926 of record JBAMMJ010000119.1, read on the forward strand.
GAAGAATTAATAGCGCAATATCCTGCGCAACAGCGGGGGAGTTCGCGATTGCTTGTTGTTGATAGGAAGAGCGGGAAACTGTTTCACCGAAGTTTTCCGGAGATTATTGAGTATCTGGAGGCTGGAGATACGCTTGTATTGAACGATTCAAAGGTGATTGCGGCAAGGTTGCGGGGCGCAAATGCGAAGAGCGGCGGGGAGGTTGAGGTGTTGCTTGTTGAGCAAAATTCAACCAACGATTGGTGGACGATGCTTAAACCCGGCAGGCGCGCGCGTGTTGGAGGGCAAATTCAATTCTATGACAGGAATCGGCAGAAAAATCATATCATAGCGACGGTGGTTGAAGTTAACGAGGAGGGGATGCGCAGATTGGTGTTTCAAAATACGTCGGATATTTTAGATGAACTTGACCGTCTTGGCGAGCCGCCGATTCCGCCATATATACGAAGAGCGGCTGATTTTTCAGTTGATGTGGAGAGGTATCAAACCGTATTTGCGAGGATTCCGGGTTCTGTTGCGGCGCCGACCGCAGGTCTGCACTTTTCTGAAGAGATGTTAAAAAAATTGGCTTCAGCCGGCATTCAGATTGTTTATGTTACACTGCATATTGGTGTTGGCACATTTGCGCCGGTAAAATCTCAGAAGATAGAAGACCACAAGATGCACGAGGAGCGGTTTGAAATTCCGAAAGAAACAGCAGAAAAAATTAATGCCGCAAAAGCGGCGGGGAGACGGATTTTGTGCGTAGGGACAACATCAATCAGGACTCTTGAATCAGCAGCCTTGCAAACAGGCGGTATTATAGAACCTATGCGAGGGAAAACGAGGTTGTTTATCTATCCGCCTTTTGATTTTAAAGTTGCCGATATGTTGCTTACAAATTTTCATCTGCCGCGCTCAACACTGCTTATGCTTGTATGCGCCTTTGCCAGCCCTGGCAGGACTGACGGGAAAGAGCTTATTTTTAGAGCATACAACGAGGCGATAAAGGAGCGGTATCGGTTTTATAGCTATGGTGATGCTATGTTAATCATATAAATGCGTGTATGGGGAATGATTTTCTTAATAAGGATTTGCCGTATGTAATAATAAATATGGCGATGAGCGCCGACGGTAAAATTGCGACTGAGAACCGCGAGGTTCATAGTTTTGGAAGCAGATATGACATTGAAAATTTGTATAAACTTCGCGCAACTGCCGATGCGGTAATGTGCGGGGCGCGAACGGTTGAATCTGAAGGTGTGATTCTTGGGGTTGGCGGAGAACGGTATAGAAAACTAAGATTGAGACACGGTCTCCGGGAGTGTCATTTGCGGATTATTGTGAGCGGTTCGCTTTCTATCAGCCCTGAATTGCCAATATTCAAATCAAAGATTTCGCCGATAATCATCCTGACCACAGAATCGGTTAATGGAAAAAGAGCAAACCTTTTTAGTCATACTGGCGCGAACATAGTCAGATGCGGGTTTGACAAAATTGATTTCATCAAAGCTCTTAAAATTCTGAAGGATCAGTGGGGTGTAAAGACTCTATTATGTGAAGGCGGTGGGAGTCTCAACTCGGCTTTGTTTAATATTGGGGTTGTTAAGGAGTTGTATCTGACGATATGTCCATTAATTTTTGGAGGGAAATCGGCTCCAACAATTGCCGACGGGGATGGAATCGCAAGTTTGAAAAACGCGGTAAAACTCTCACTAATTTCAAAAAAGAGGGTTTGTGAGGAGCTCTTTTTGCGTTACAGGGTGATTGGGTAAAATCCTGTTTGAATGTTTTTAAGATGGATGTTGAAATGTGGGGGTGTAAAACGAATTGGAGCAGCCTGTCAAAAATGGAACTGGGTGGAATTGCTGATAGGCGGGGTTTTTAATAAAAAGGCAGGATTTTTTTCTTGAAAAGATTTTTAAGCTAATTAAAATTAAATTTTATATGAGTACGACAAGGGCGGAAAAGTGGGGAAAATTTCCGCAGGGCTATCCGGCGTGGTATTGCATAAGGACGCAACCTAAACGCGAACATATTGCCTCTGCCACACTGGAAAGGGAATTTGGTTTTGAAGTTTTTCTCCCTCGTCTGCGGTTCAAACGTTCTACTCAACGTGGGACGGTCTGGTTTAATGAACCGCTATTTCCGTCTTATTTTTTTGCAAAGTTTGATTTTTTCAGTTATAAACGGGCGGTAAATTTTGCGAACGGCGTTGCTGGGATTGTGCATTTTGGGGAGTTTTATCCGCAGATACCGGAAGATCTATAATAGAGCTGCGGCGGATTGTTGGTCCGGAGCAAATCCATATTATTGAAGACGAATTCTGCGAAGGGGACGAGGTGGTAGTGGGGGACGGTCCGTTCAAAGGGTTGGAAGTAGTTGTTATAAAGCCTATGCCTGGGAGCAAGCGGGTGGCGGTGCTGATGGAATTTCTTGGGAGGCAAACTGTGGTTGAGATGGAAAAATCAGCGCTTTTGAAGACAAAACAGGAATATGTTGTAAATGTGTTTCAGAGGCAGTGAAATTTTTAACGGGCAATTCCTCTTTCTGTGGTTTGGATAAATTCAACGAGTTCTTTAATTTCATTAATTTGAGGCAGCGCGGTTTTTATCTTATTGATTGCGTCTGTTGTGTTTAAACCTTCTCTGAAGAGAATTTTGTATGCCTGTTTGAGGGCGGATTGAGCCTCTTCTGATATTCCGTTTCGGTCCATACCGACTTTGTTTATTGTTCTGGTTGCGGCTGGATTGCCGTCGGCGAGCATATATGGGGGTATATCCTGAACGACCTTTGAGCATCCGCCGATTATTGCCATTTTACCTATTCTGCAGAATTGATGCACTGCCGCAAGACCGCCAATTACGGCGTAATCCTGGACGATTACGTGTCCGGCAAGTGTTGCCACATTGGACATTATGATATGGTTACCCAGTATAACATTGTGCGCGATATGGCAGTAGGCGAGTATATGGTTATGGGAGCCGACGATGGTTGCCTCGCCGTCGCCTGTGGCGCTGTGAATGGTGACGTATTCTCTGAAGGTGTTGTAATTGCCGATTATAGTTTTTGTTAGACCGCCCTTGTATTTTAAATCCTGGGTTTTAAGCCCGATAGAGGCGAATGGATATATTTCATTGCCTTCTCCGAGTGTTGTTATACCGTCAATCACGACGTGTGAATGCAATCGGCAATTATTTCCGAGCGTTACATCTTTACCGATGACACAATACGGACCGATTTCGCATCCTTTGCCGATGTTTGCGTCAGGATGAACGATGGCTGTCGGATGAATCATTGCGGTTGGATGAATCATATTCCTATTTCGTAGAATCAAAAATTATCGGTCAATTAACATAAAGGTGACTTCGGCTTCGCTGACAATCTCTCCATCAACGCTGCAGGTGCCTTTTGCTCTGCCGATTTTTCCCCTGACTTTGAGCAATTCAATGTCTATAACCAGCGTGTCGCCGGGTCTTACTGGTTTTCGCCATTTGACATTTTCAGCCGACATAAAGTAAGCGATTTTTCCTGCATATTCAGCCTGACGGAGCATCAGGATTCCGGCGACCTGAGCGATCGCTTCAAGCTGGAGCACGCCGGGCATAATCGGGTGATTAGGAAAATGTCCCTGAAAGAATGGCTCGTTTATTGTAACATTTTTAATTGCTCTGATAGTGTTGCCTTTTATTTGAACGACTTTATCAATCATCAAGAACGGGTATCTGTGCGGGAGGATATTCATTACCTGAATATTATCCAGGGTAGCGCCATCTTCAATTTTGACCGCTGCAGGTTGTTCAGAAGGAGGCGCTTCGGCGCGTTTTGGCTCCGGTTGAGGGGGTGGAGTGAATGTCTGGAGCGCAGCTTGAGCCTTTGAAATCTGGGAAACGATGCGGCGAGCGAGTTCGCAGTTAGCCGTATGACTTGGACGCACCGCGATTATATGCGCTTGCAAGCGTCTGCCGATCAGCGCCAGGTCGCCGATTATGTCTAATATTTTGTGACGGACAAATTCTTCTGGATATCGCAAAGGTTCAGTGGTTAAGACCGCGTCGTCTCTGATGACGATTGCGTTTTCAAGGCTGCCACCTTTTATCAAGCCGTTTTTTATCAGATGTTCTATTTCGTCGTAAAAGCAGAATGTGCGGGCGTGGGCGATCTCTTTTTTCCAGGTCTCTGGCGTGATTTCCACACTGTAAAACTGGGTGAATTTGCCCTGTTTATCGGAGCTGGTGCAGGTGATTTTCAATTTTTCGCTTGGGAAAACGGTCATCAAAGTATCTCCGAGCTGCATTTCCAGAGGGGTCTGAACTATCCAGGGCTGAGCCGCCTCGGGTTGAGGGAGGATTCCTGCTTGTTCAAGCAGCTGGCAATAGACGCGGGCGCTGCCGTCTCCAATAGGTGGCTCGTTTGCGTCCAGTTCAACGATAATGTTATCAATGTTTAGCCCTGCAAGGGCTGACATCAGGTGTTCAACGGTGTGAATTTTTGCGTTACTTTTAGAAAGGGTGGTAGAACGGGTTGTGTCGGATACGTTTTCAATCCGAGCTTCTATCTCGGGTTTGCCATCAAGGTCAACCCGCCTGAACCGCACTCCATAATTTGGAGGGGCAGGCAATAATCGCATATTCACCCGGTTTCCGCTATGAAGTCCGATACCGGAATAACTTACCGTTTCTTTTATTGTCTGTTGTTGCAGCACGTTTTGAAGTTAACCAAAAATTTATCGGTTTTGGCAAGAGGCAAAAATAATTTTTAAATGGCAGAAGTAATCCTTATTGTGATTGGATAGAGGATGGAGTTATGGCAATTTAATTTGCAGAATATCCGAACAATTCTTTCAACCACGATTCAAGCAGAGTTGGCCAGAGCGTTGCCGTACGTTTGCCCTGTCTGAGTCCATAGCCGTGCCCGCCGGCTGGGAATATGTGCAGTTCGGCTTTAACGCCAGCCTTTTTTAGCGCAAGGTAATAGAACAGGCTTGTCTCAACGCGGATCGGATCGTCCTGGGTTTGAATCAGAAAAGTGGGGGGAGTATTTGATGAAACTGCCACTTCGGGAGCTATTGTATCGTCTTTATCTTTTATTGTTAAATAGGCTGGATAGACGAGGACCTGGAAATTTGGTTTGGAATTGAGTTTGTCAATTTCATCAACTGCCTCATAAGCATTGGTTGAGGCATTGGCGCACAATGTGGCTGCTAAATGAGCCCCGGCGGAAAAGCCGAGAACGCCGATACGTTCCGGGTTTACGCCCCACTCTTTTGCGTTTGCGCGGACGATACGGATTGCCCGCTGCGCGTCCTGCAACGGGGCTTTATAACGTTCCTGATTTTTTCGCGCAGGGACGCGGTATTTGACCACCGCGGCATGAATTCCGATGGAATTTAGCCACGCGGCAATCTCTGTGCCTTCCAGGTCCATTGCGAGAATATGATAACCGCCGCCCGGAAAGATCACTACCGTTTCGCCGTCCCTGTTTTTATCGGAAGGATAAAATGTCAACGTCGGTTTGGTGACATTGCCCAGTCTTATGACTGGTTTGCCGCCAACGAGGGCATCGGATGGTTTTGTTGTGTCCCTTTCTTCCCCATCAATTGCAGGTTCGCCCGGGGCGTTGTTTTTCCACAAATGAATCTCTTTTGGCGCTATTGCCCCATAGTTTAAGTTTACTCCCATAAAAATCAGAGATATAAAAATTATTAAAATGCCATTTCCCGATATTGCCTTTTTCATAACTCTTCAATACCTGATATGGACAAAAAATCAAGCATTGTAGTTTATGACTTAAATAGAAGTGGGGGATTTTTTGAGTGCAAGAGAAATAAAGCCGTTTAAAACGGGATATTTTTATCGCTTTTACGAGATTTTGAATGGGGGTGACAGTTATAACCATTAGCCAGTGTTTAGATAGAGAATGGACTATTGATTTTTAATCAATATGGATTAAGGTTGTATTATAGCCCGTGAAATTAAACAGGAGATGTCTTATGAAGAGATCAAGTATTTTAAAATTGGTGTTGATTGCGACGCTGATAAGCGGGATTGGATTTGTTCTTGCAGGCAGAGAAGCCAAGGATTCTGATAATGATAAACCCGATGCGAAAAAGGCGGTTAAAAAAGAGGCTCGGGATAGTGCAGATAAAAAGTCTAAATTAAAAAAAGAGGCTGAATCGGAGGAAGAAAAGCCTGATGTTGATAGGGATAAAAAGAAAGAGGCGAAGGAGGATAGGGAAGCCGAAAGACCAATAAAGGAGAGGCGGGAGGTTGAAGCCAGAGAGAAGTCCCCGCCGGTTCCGTTACCAAAAATAAGAGAAGAGTCTATGGAGCGGGCGCGGATTGCGATTGAGAATTTGCGGGCGGCAGGTTTTCCGGATATTGCAGCCAGGGTGGAAAGAGAAATTGATATGAGGTTTGGTGGAATGCCGAAGCCGCCGATTAAGGAACCTCTCAAAGATATGCCGAGAGAGCCCGTGCAGCCATTTAAACAACCGCATGTGGTTCAACCTATGCCGATGCCTCCAGCGGTTCCGATGGCAAGGGAAGAATTCAAACGATTGGAAAATCAGATTGCCGAATTAAAAGAACAGCTTAAACGGCTGGATGAGCGGCTGGATAAACTTGCCCAGGAGAGAAGATGATTTTATATCAAAACGGTTTTGCGTTGACGTTAACCACAGCGCTTCAGAATGGATATAATTGCCGCACATCGGGAAGGGTCAGATTAATGTAAAGATTTATTTTTATTGAATAGGAAAAAGGAGAGTCGGTGTTATTTCAGGGCACGCCACCAGACGAATAGGAATAGCCAAATGGTGATAATAGAAGCCGCTGTATTGAGGGTGTAAAAGCGAGAGGGCTTTTTAAGGATTTTCATTGTAATGATTCCCAGAAGGAGTCCGGAGGCAAACCCGCCGGCGTGCGCCAGGATATCGGATTTGGGACTGACGCCAATGAGAACAAATAGCATAAATGCCGCTGCAAGTCTGGCGAGGCTTATTTTGGTTTTTGATGGAGTTGTTGATTCAACCGAGAACCAGCCGCTTGCGGCGAGCAATCCTAACGCTCCCATTACCATTCCTGAGGCGCCGAGGCCATAATAGTCCTGAGTGCGGAGAAGAAGTCCGACGAGATTTCCGATGGCGCCGGATAAAAAAGAGAGCAATAATGAAATACCGACGCCGAAATAGACAAAGGATATTCCAAGGAGAATGATACCGGTGGTCACGTTGCTTGCCAGATGGGAGAGATCGTAATGAAGACTGACGGCAGTGAATAGCCGCCACCATTCACCATTCAATACGGCGCTTTTATGCATCTGACCGGCGGCGCGCAAGTCAATTTTTGATTCTGTATCTGCGAGATAGATTAAGACTATTGCCAATGCCCAGAGTATGCTCCGTCCGTCAAAGAGGTTCTTTGCGATTTCAATTCGGTATACGGGGCGAAAGTGAAGATTTTCAAGCTGGTAAATCCGCAATTGTTCAATCGCCCGAGCGTAATCATTTTCAGAGACAAGAAGGGGATATTTTCCTGTTTCTGGCGAACGTTCAATGATTGCATCAATATTTTGACTGGCAAGGACGAGTCCCCAGTCAAACGCCTGTCGCCGGGTTTTTGCCTCAATTATTTTGTAATCTTCATAAATCATCAAAGTCAGTTATCTGGATGGTTTGATTTCCACATAGTCGCCTGGCTTAAGTTGCGGGTTGCCGGATGGATTTTTGATTTTTTTCCAATCTGTTTTAATTATTTTGTCGCCGCCGTTCCGAAAAATTGTAAAGGCTTTTCCATACATATCAATATTGGCGCCTTTTGTTGCGGCGTAAAGGCGTAAGCCTTCCTGCCAGGGGACTTCTTTTATAACGCCTGTGGAGACATCTTTTAAAAAGACGGTTTGATATTTTGCGCCTGTGGTAGCGCTTTTTATTCCTTCTTTGGCGATAGCGGTGGTTGTTTTTGCCCCTGTTGTAGCGATTTGAGAGGTTACATTTGCGGAGGTTTTGACAGTTTGTGTGGCGATTTGCCCGGAAACGCCAGCAGTTTTTACCGCCAAGGTTCCGGCTGTAGTCACCGGTTTGGTGACCACTTTGCAACTACATAAAATTCCGAGTAAAAACGCGATCTGCAATAATCTGACAATCGCCATAATATTTAATGGTTTTAATATATTTTTAATTATGATAGAAAAAATAGAAACCAAAATTTGTGAACAAGTTAGTTAAAAATATGAAATCGAAGTTAATTTTCATTCTGATTTTTTTCGCGGTGATGTTTTATATTCAGGCGGTAGAGAAGATAGCCGGTTTGAGACCGAATATAATTTTGATACTTTCCGACGACCAGGGTTATGGGGATTTTTCCTGTCATCATAATCCGATATTAAAGACGCCCAATTTAGACCGTTTGTATAATGAAGGGCGAAGGTTTACGGATTTTTTGGTAAGTCCGACCTGTTCACCGACTCGCGCCGCCATAATGACGGGAAAGCACGAGTTTAAATCGGGTGTCACTCACACGATTTATGAGAGGGAAAGGTTAAGTTTGAAGGCAAAGACGCTTGCGGAGATTTTGAAGTCAGCCGGTTATAGGACGGGGATTTTCGGAAAGTGGCATCTTGGCGATGAAGAGCGATACCGTCCTGAGAGACGTGGTTTTGATGAAGTGTTTGTACACGGTGGTGGCGGTATTGGTCAGACCTATCCAGGGAGTTGCGGGGATGCGCCGAACAACAGTTATTTTAATCCAACAATTTATCACAACGGGAAATTTGTCAGAACAAAGGGTTATTGCACCGATGTATTTTTTAACCGCGCAATGGAATGGATTGGCGAGGTGAAAGGCAGGCGACCGTTTTTTGCGTATATAACGCCAAATGTTCCGCATGCGCCGTTGGACTGTCCGCCTGAATATGAGGCAATTTATGGGGGAAAAGTTCCTGGAAATGTGGCTAAATTTTTTGGGATGATAGCGAATCTGGACGAGAATGTTGGTCGCCTTTTAAACAAGCTGGCTGAGTGGGGGATAGAGAGAGACACTCTTGTTATTTATATGAACGACAACGGGGGCACGGCTGGCGTTAAGATATATAATGCACAGATGCGCGGACAGAAAGGTTCCGCCTACTTTGGCGGCACTCGCGCGGCGTCGTTTTGGAGATGGAAAGGCGTTCTGGAGCCGGGAGATATCGGCCGGCTGGCAGCGCACGTTGATATTCTGCCAACATTAGCCGAAATTGCAGGGGCAAAGATACCTTCTAAACTCGCGTCGGAATTAGACGGTAAAAGCCTTGTTCCACTACTATTGAATCCCACTACAGAGTGGGAAGACCGCTACCTGTTTACTCATGTAGGGCGTTGGAAGACGGGGGAGAGTGATAAAGCAAAATACGCAAATTGCAGTGTTAGATTTGGGAAATATCATCTTGTGAGTTCTTCAACAAAATCGGGCAGATGGGAATTATATGATGTAAGCGTTGACACTATGGAGAGTAATGATTTGAGCGATAAAATGCCGCAACTCGTCCGCCAGATGTCTGAGGCATATGAACGTTGGTGGGAGAGTGTGCAAGCTGGCATACTGATTAATGAATATGCTGTCGGACCAACGATAAATCCATTCAAAGCCTTATATTGGAAACAATTTGGCGGGCAGCCTGATTTGAAGTTGTTGGAGAAGATGAATCCCAAGAAGAAATTTGAGTGATAATTTCAGAATTTGCGCCTGAAGCGGTATTTATGTGTTTGGGATTAATTATTAATGGGGAGTTAAGATATTGCCGGGAATATAGAAGGAAGAGAATGAAATTTATAGATTAGGTTTAATTGTATGAAGCCTGTCTAATTTTTTTAAAGGCGGAGTTAGAAGGTATGAATTGCGATTAATTAGTGGCAATAGTGAGGGGTTAAAATATTCAAAATAGAATTTTTTCTGGTTTGTTAACGATTCAATAATAGCAATGGGAGTAGTAATACCTCTTGACAAATTGTGAGAATTGGTATTGTGTTTATTGCGTTTCTGAACGCTCATAAAAACGGGCGATAGGCAACAGACAGATTTCAGAATTCAGAAGAGGCTCTGGACTTCCGACATCCAGAGGCAAGCCCAGATAAAAAATTTTTATAATATGCAATTTACTATTAAAGATTTGGCTAAAATTTTTAAAACGACAGAGAGAACGGTGTCTGCATGGGTTCGCAATGGCGAACTTAAGGCGCATCGCGATGGAGACTTTTATTCGTTTAATCGGGAGGAAGTGCTTGAGTGGGCAATGTCGCGCAAGATGGAAATCCCGGATGAACTTCTAAATGATACAGAATCCGCCGAAATCGGCAATCATCTGCTCAGCGAGTCGTTGAAGGCTGGCGGGATATTTTATGGAATAAAGGGAAAAAACAAAGCAGAGGTATTAAAAAATATAATTGAAGTGATGAAACTTCCCGAGGACGCAGACCGCAATTATTTATTAAAAATGGTTCTTGCGCGCGAAAAATTGAGCTCTACGGCAATAGGCGACGGTTTTGCGGTCCCGCACCTCAGGAGCCCTATAGTAATAAACATAGGTAAACCACAAACCACACTCTGTTTTACTGAGAATCCTGTTGATTTTGGGGCGATAGACGGCGCTCCGGTTACTACCATTTTTATGATTCTTAGCCCTTCGGTGAGACTTCATCTGAGAATTTTATCCAAACTTTCTTATTTTTTAAAAAATGAAAAAGTAAAAAACTTTCTTCATCAATCGCCTGCTGAGGCTGAAATTTTCAAAATGATAGAGGAGTTTGAAAATTTTCTGGATAATCAGAAAAAGAACTAATTTTTATTCATTATGAAGCTGCTCTTAGTTGCATTGTTTATCTGGTTTTTTTCTATTCCGGTTTTGTTTTTTGCGCGGAAAAACGGCAGATTATGTTCGGTAATTGGCGCGCTGAGCGCGGTTGCTGGATCAATATTTGCTATAGTAGCTTGTTTAAAAATACTCGTATCAAATTCCTATGAAAAAATTTACATTGATTGGAATTTCGTCTTAGAAAAAATGGCGTTATCAATAGACCCGGTATCGGCGTGGTTTATAATTCCGATCTGCGGGCTTTCTTCACTTGCAGCCATTTACGCGGTGGCATACGAATGGGAGAGCGAGACTGGATTTTCAAAGTCATTATCATGGTCATTTTTCTTGCTTTTGCTGTTCAGTATGGTTTTGGTTGTTATGGCTGGGAATGGGATTGTTTTCCTGATCGGCTGGGAAGCGATGGCTATCGCCTCATTTTTTCTTGTAATTAGAGACCAGCTAAAATCTTCCGACCAACAGGATGCAGGCTGGATTTATCTGATTGCGACACATCTTGGAACGGTTTTTTTGATTGTATTGTTTTTACTTGCCGCCGCGCAGACCGGCAGTTTTGATTTTTCCGTATGGTCAAAGCACGGTTTGTCGGTTCCGAGTCAGGATTTGTTTTTTATGCTGGCATTAATCGGTTTTGGGACGAAGGCTGGTTTTGTTCCATTGCATATCTGGTTGCCTGAGGCGCACCCTGCGGCGCCGAGTTATGTGTCCGCTGTTATGAGCGGTGTAATGATTAAAACTGGGATTTACGGTTTAATTCGTTCGCTGGATTGGTTTGATTCTATTCCGCATTGGTGGGGGGTTGTTGTTCTATTTATTGGTATAATTTCGGGGATAATAGGGGTATTATTTGCGATTGCGCAACACGATCTGAAGCGGTTGCTTGCCTATCACAGCGTTGAAAATATTGGAATAATAACAATTGGCGTCGGTATTGGAATTCTTGGGCTATCCTATAAGGTTTATAGTTTAACTTTTCTTGGTTTCGCAGGGGCGTTGCTGCACGTTTTAAACCATTCAGTTTTTAAAGGGTTATTGTTTCTGGGCGCCGGGAGTATTTTGCATTCAACACATTTGCGGGAACTGGACAGGATGGGCGGATTGATAAAGCGGATGCCATGGACCGGAACGACGTTTTTAATAGGGGCGATGGCGATTAGCGGTTTGCCGCCGCTAAACGGATTTATAAGCGAGCTGATAATTTTTATTTCTGGCGGATATGCATTGATGTCAAAAGAGATTGCGCTTGCATTGAGCGGAGCGGGTTTGATTGGGGGGCTTGGTTTGATTGGCGGGCTTGCGGCAGCCTGTTTTGCAAAAGCCTTCGGGATAGTCTTTATCGGTGAACCGCGTTCAGTAAATTGTTCAAATGCGGAAGAATCGCCAGCGCTGATGATAATTCCTATGGTTGCGCTTTCAGCATTGTGTCTGCTCATCGGTTTAGGCGGGGCTTTAATTATTCCATATCTGACACCTGCGGTTCAAGGTATAGCGCCGGGGGTGGAAATGGATTTTGCAAACTGCCAGATTAATTTAAAAATGGCGTTCGGTTTTATAGGAGTGGTTGGAATTGCGCTTATTATATTATCGGTTTTGTTTATTCTGGTTAAAATCAATTTGTTAAAAAAGCGAACTGTTTCAACCTCAGTAACGTGGGATTGCGGTTATTTTAGACCCACCGAAAGGATGCAATATACTGCATCTTCATTTGCTCAACCGTTTATAGAGTTGTTCAAACCGATTTTGAGAACCAGATATCATTTGGGGATTTCAGGAAAAGTTTTTCCGGAAAGTGGGAGTTTTCATTCCGAAACGCCTGATATATGTCACACCGAGCTGTATCAGCCGCTGTTCTTTAAAGTGAGAGAGATTTTAATAAAGTTCAGATTTTTGCAACACGGATATATTCAGATTTATATTCTGTATATTGCAATAACGTTGTTGCTTCTTCTTGTTTGGAAACTCGGGTAAAAATTTATGAACGCATCAATTTTAAAACCAGTTGTCTTGTTGGTGATAACGTTGTTGTTGGCTCCATTTCTTAACGGGATAATAAACCGGGTCAAGGCGAAATTTGCCGGCAGAAGAGGTCAGCCGCTGTTGCAGGCTTACTATGATATTGTCAAGTTGTTTAAAAAAGGCGCTGTGTATAGCGCGACTACGAGCTGGATTTTTCGCGTTGGCGCGATGATTAATCTGGCTGCTGTCCTGTGTGCTTTGCTTATAGTGCCAGCCGGACCGTTGCCGGCGTTAATTTCGTTTGAGGGTGATATTTTTCTTCTTGTTTATCTAATCGGGCTTGCGCGGTTTATAACAGTAATATCGGCGCTGGACACAGGGTCAAGTTTTGAAGGTATGGGGGCGAGCCGCGAAATGTTTTTCTCCGCATTGGCGGAGCCGGCGTTGCTGCTTGCATTGCTTGGTCTGGCAAGAATAACAAACGCATTTTCGTTAACGACAATTATCGGGAATCTTTCAGCGGAAACGTGGTTTTACAATAGCGCTTCTTTTGCTCTTATAGTTGGGGCGTTGTTTATTGTTCTGTTGAGTGAAAACGCCCGCATACCGGTTGATGATCCGAATACGCATCTTGAATTGACGATGATTCACGAGGTGATGGTGCTTGACCATAGCGGACCGGATTTCGCCACAATAAATTATGTTTCAGCTCTGAGACTCTGGATAAACTCGGCAATAATCACGCCTGTATTGTTTCCGGTAAAAAGCGGCAATATTGCAACAGATTTTTTAGTCTGGCTCAGCGGGATGTTCCTGATTT
>JBAMMJ010000119.1:24541-28027 GCA_039793825.1 Verrucomicrobiota bacterium
CGGAATAATTGAATCGTCAATGGCGCGTTTGAGGCTGACGGTTGTGCCGCAGTTTTTGTTAGGCGCGACAGCGCTCGCAATAGCGGCGATAGTTTTAACCTGGATAAGGTGATTTATGAAAATCCAACTCTTATTAATACTGGTATTGTTTACTAACTTAAAACTGCTTGGTTCAAGCAGGATTGGCTCAAGCATTCGGACTGTGGCTATACAGGGTGGTTTGCTGGGACTGTTGCCATTTATTTCTGAAATAGATTCATTGAACTGGCGGGTTATGGTTTTAACTTGCGGGACGATCTTTTTGAAAGGATTTGTTTTTACCTGGCTGCTATTTAAAGCAATAAACACGGCAAATGTGAGTCGCGAAATTCAACCTTTTGCAGGCTACGTTTCCTCAATTTTATACGGTATTTTTGCGCTAATTGTTTCGTTCTGGCTGGGGCGCACCTTAAGCATTGGGCGATTAGCGGATTCTTCGCTAATAGTTTCGGTGTCGTTTTTTGGCATATTTTCTGGTTTGTTTTTGATAGTGAGCAGACGGCGCGCGATAAGTCAGGTTCTTGGTTTTCTTGTTCTGGAAAACGGAGTTTTTACTTTTGGCGCCGGGGTTATTAAGATGACTTCGCTTCTTGTTGAGGTGGGGATTTTGCTTGATATCTTTGTTGCGTTGCTGGTTATGGGAATTACTGTTTTTCGCATTTCACAGGAGTGTGAACATATTGACACCGATAAACTTTCAACCTTGAAGGATTAGCAGTATGGTCTGGTTTTTGATTTTTATACCGTTTGCGTTCGGGATATGCGCGTTGTTAGCCAGACGCAGTTCGGCGCAGAAATATCTGTTGTTCACTGGCGCGTTGTCGCATCTTATCCTGACGATAATTGTCTGGAGAAAACCGGTAGCTCCGTCGCTCTGGGGATGGCTTGACGTTGACCCGGCGGGCTTGCTGTTTTTGACCATAACAAGCCTGTTGTTCTTTCTGGTTTCAATTTATCAATTGGGCTATTTTGAAGATTCAGAAAGCGACGCTGATGAAGATGTTGACATTATAATACTTTCTGGAATTCAAATGAAATCTCTCTTTATTGGATGCCAGTTATTTTTTTTGAGCGCAATGACGTTGGTTACTTTGAGCCAGCACCTCACTTTGATGTGGGTTGCGATAGAAGCGACAACGCTTACAAGCGCCCCGCTTATATTTTTTCATTCTAATCCGCGTTCGCTTGAAGCAACCTGGAAATACATAATTATCTGTTCGGTTGGAATTGCGCTTGCGTTATTGGGGAATTTCTTTTTGAGCATTGCCTCTATACAGGCGGATGGTAAATATCTTCATCTTGTATTTAATAACCTAATTGCGAGCGCAGACCGTATAAATCCTCAATGGTTAAAAGCCGCATTTATACTTATAGTAGTAGGTTATGGCACCAAGATGGGGCTTGCGCCTATGCATACCTGGTTACCGGACGCTCACAGCGAGTCTCCTTCTCCAATATCGGCTCTGTTATCGGGCGCATTGCTCAACTGCGCCTTTCTCGGAGTCTTCAGGCTGTATCAGATATGTCATAGAGCAGGATTAGAATCATTTTCAAACGATATAATGCTTGTGCTGGGAATAACATCGCTTGCGGTGGCTGCGATTTTTATTCTCGGTCAAAGCGATTATAAACGATTGCTCGCATACTCAAGCGTTGAACATATGGGGTTGCTGGCTCTTGGTCTTGGTTTTGGCGGCGCCGGAATCTTTGGTTCTATGCTTCACGCCCTCAATCACTCAGTTACAAAGGCTGCGTTGTTTTTGATATCCGGCATATTGCTGATTAATTACCGCTCAAAAAAGGTAAGCGATGTAAAGGGAATTTTCACGCGCTCGCAGTTATTGGGATTATTATGGTTATTGGGTTTTCTCTCAATAAGCGGTAGCCCGCCATTTGGACTGTTTATGAGCGAGATAATGATAATTAAATCAGGATTTGACCGGGGGCAATTCATTCTTGCTTCGCTTTCATTGGGGCTACTTGTCATCGTATTCATTGGTATGGCGACCGTGTGTCTTAATATGGTTCAGTCGCAGGGCGGTGAAAACTCAAAATCTGCGACACAGATTAAATTAAAACCGACTATGATTTATCCGCCGGCGCTTTTGTTAATAATTTCACTTTCGCTTGGTGTTTATATTCCGAACTGGATGAAAGAGTTGTTGAGCAATATAGCAAAATAAATCCTGTATTTTTTATGGGCGATATAGAGTTATTAAAAATCAAAAATGTTGAATCTGCTGAATTGGGTTCAGTTCCGGTATTGGGGATTAAGGATTTTAGAAGCACTGTGGTTGAATATGTCTCAAAAGGGCGGAGGTTATCTTCTTTTTTTGCAGCGCCGCTGGATAATAGAATCAGGTTTTTTGCGATACTTTCAAATGATGCCGATGGATATGTGGAGATTATATCGGCAATTGCAGAAAATACGTTTGAATCTTTAACGCCCGATGTTCCGTCGGCTCACCTTTTTGAGCGCGAAATTTATGAGCAATTCGGCATTATTCCCGAAGGACATCCACGGCTAAAACCGGTTCGGTTTCAGAACAAGGTTTACAATCGGATAAGCGGGAAGTATGTGGAGAGCAAAAAGATTTGCGGTGTTGCGGATTTTTTTGAAGTAAAGGGTGAGGAAATTCACGAGGTGGCAGTTGGTCCTGTCCATGCCGGTATAATTGAACCGGGTCATTTCCGATTTCAATGTTTTGGCGAAGTGGTGTTAAACCTTGAAATTTTACTCGGTTATCAACATCGCGGGATTGAGAGGAACCTGATTGGCGGTCCTGATGAGAGAACTATTTACTATATGGAAGCAGTTGCCGGGGACACCACGATCGGGCACACGTTAGCGTATTGTCAGGCTATTGAGTCGTTGGCGGGGGTTAACGCGACATCAAGGGGGCAGGCGCTGCGCGCGGTGGCGTTGGAGTTAGAGAGGTTGGCGAATCATACCGGGGACCTCGGAGCGCTTGCCAATGATGTGGGTTTTCTGCCAACTGCATCGTTTTGCGGGAGGCTGAGGGGTGATTTTTTAAATATGACGGCTCTGCTTTGTGGAAGCCGTTTTGGAAGAGGGTTCATCAGACCGGGCGGTGTAACATTTGACCTTTTGCCTGATAAAACTGGACAACTTGTTGATAAGATTAAAAAAACCTATGAGCATGTTGAGGGGGCTGTTAATTTGTTGTGGAACACATCATCGGTGCGGGCGCGGTTTGAAAACGTGGGCTTTTTATCGCGTGAGGAGTGTATCAAATTCGGAATAGTTGGACCTGCCGCGCGGGCAGGTGGGTTAGAAATTGATGTGCGACGCGACCATCCATTCGGTCAATATTGTTTTTCCCAGATTCCAGTTTCAACTCATCTTGCTGGAAACGTGTTTGCGCGGGCGTATGTTCGCTGGCTTGAAATCAAGCGTTCGGCGGAGTTTTTGATAGAGATTTTGAG
>JBAMMJ010000119.1:28037-28665 GCA_039793825.1 Verrucomicrobiota bacterium
AAACCACCAAAACAACTGGCGAGGAATGCCATTGTGGTCTCGCTTGTGGAAGGGTGGAGAGGCGAAATATGTCATACTGTGATTACGGACAAAAATGGCCGGATAGCATATTATAAAATTGTCGACCCCTCGTTTCATAACTGGACGGGGCTTGAACTGGCGATGAGAAACCAGCAAATCTCCGATTTCCCGCTTTGCAATAAAAGTTTTAACCTCTCATATTGCGGATTTGATTTATGATTAAAGTATTGCTTGAACGAATTAGACAGGGGTATCGCACGGTTGGTTTTCCTAAGACCGAGCCGTCATTGCCGGAGCTTTTTCGCGGTTATCCGGAAATTAACCGCTCCGTTTGTGACGATAAATGCAATTTGTGCCAGCAGGTATGCCCGACGAAGGCAATATGGCGCGAGGGTAATAAGATAAAAATTGACCTTGGACGTTGTCTGTTCTGTCCGGAGTGCGAACAGGTTTGTCCGCAACAAGCAATCAAGTTTACGCAAGATTATCGGCTTTCGGTCTCCACACGCTCGGATTTAATCATTGGCGAGAACGAAGTTAAGCTTGCGAGAGCTTTGGAAGAGAAATCCCGAAAAATCTTTGGACGTTCTTTGAAATTGAGGCAGGT
>JBAMMJ010000119.1:28675-43320 GCA_039793825.1 Verrucomicrobiota bacterium
CGGTTGCAATGCGTGCGAAGCCGATGTTAACGTTCTTAACACTATTGTTTTTGATCTGGGAAGGTTTGGAATTCAATTTGTTGCTTCTCCGAGGCACGCCGATGGGATTCTTGTTACCGGTCCGGTAACTCAAAATATGAAGCTTGCGCTGCAAAAAACCTATGAGGCGGTGCCTGAGCCAAAGATTGTGATCGCTGTTGGCGCTTGCGCAATTTCAGGCGGACCGTTTATAAATCACGACGAAGTCAATAACGGCGTGGATAGCCTGATACCGGTGGATTTATATATTCCGGGCTGTCCGCCTCATCCTATTACAATACTTGATGGTTTATTAAGGTTGTTGGGGAAGATTGAAAATGGGAAGTGAATTTAACTTTGAAATTACCGATTTGGGTATCAGGGCCCGGTTGGGGTCCCGATATTTCGCCAGGCGTCTGTTATTGCCCATTGGTTGATCGGGTTAACTGTCATACCAAATCTGACGAATCGGGCGCTGCCGTCGCAGTAGATATAATTTGAACCCGAGCCGCTTTCTTTGCCGTGAGTTGAGCCGTGGCGACGTTGGTCAAGCTGGGTTATGTCTTCATAGGTTTCATAGTCAAAGTACCAGTGCATAGATTCTTCAACTTTTTCGCCTAAAGCGATGGTCATTGATGGTTCTTTTATAGCGCTTTCGTGGAGTCCAACAGTGTTTGTGCGGGCATAGGTTCGCCAGTTTGGCGCGTTGTTGTAAAGCTGTAGATAGAAATCGTTCCAGGCGTTATAGATGTAGCTGCGCGGGGCGGCATCGGCGGGCCAGTTAACTTTATCAGTCTCGCCTGTGCGCGGGTTTGGACCGTCGCTTGGACAGACGAGCAGTTTCAGGTCTTGATAATATTCTCGCAAACGGGTTGGCCAGCGATTAGGATGTGTTCTTGGTGGGAAATATCCGAGATTATCGTCGACATACATACGTAGCGCCAGTCCGAGCTGACGCATATTGTTCAGGCATTGGATTCGCTTGCCGGCTTCTTTTGCGCGCGCCAACGCCGGGAGCAACATTCCGGCGAGTATGGCAATTATCGCAATCACCACCAGCAGTTCAATGAGCGTAAATCCGGAATTAAGCTTTTTGTTCAAATTTTTCATCAGTCAATAAAATAGACGATTTTGACACTTCAGCGGTTACATTTTAGTCTATTTGATAGGACGAAAAACGGGATAGAAATATTCAATAGTTGAGGGTTTAGCTCAATTTCAGGAAAATATTCTAAGGCAGGGTTAAGGGTAGTTAGCCAATGATTCTTGCGCCTTCGCTCAAAAATATTCCGCGCAGGTTCATCTTCAGGGCTTCCGGGTTTGAAGCCTTTGTGAGGGCTTCTTCTTCGGTGACGATACCTGCCTGGACAAGTTTTAGCAGGTGTTGATTAAAGGTCTGCATTCCTTCGTCGGTGCCTGTTTCAATGGCGACGGAGATTTTTTCCAGCCGATTTTCTTCAAGGAGTTTTCTAACAGTTGGTGTATTGAGCAGGATTTCAACGGCTGGGGTGACGGTGCCGCGGACTGTTGTGACCATTCTCTGGCAGATGACGGCGCAGAGTGTTCCTGCGAGCTGGCGTCGTATCTGCTCACGCTCGTCTGCCGGGAAGAAGTCAAGGATTCTGCCGATGGATTGAGCGGCGTTGGTGGTGTGGAGGGTTGAAAGAACGAGGTGTCCGGTGTCTGCTGCGCTCATTGCGGCCTGAAAGCTTGTGGCGTCGCGCATTTCACCGACCATAATTACGTCGGGGTCCTGACGCAACATATTTCTGAGTCCGGTGGCAAAGCTCTGTGTGTCTAAGCCGATTTCCCGTTGTTCAATTATAGATTGGTTGTCTTCAAATACGTATTCAATCGGGTCTTCAAGGGTGATAATATGTTTTTTAAAGTTCTCGTTGATATGCTCTATCATTGCGGCGAGTGTTGTGGATTTGCCGCAACCGGTGGTTCCGGCAACGAGGACGATTCCGCGCGGTTCTTCTGCGATCTTTTTTATTGTATCTGGCAGTCCGAGTGTTTCAAAGCTCGGGACTTTGGTTTTTACATAACGCATTGCGATGGCGAAGGTGCCGCGCTGTTGATAAATATTTGTTCTGAATCTGCCGACGCCGGGGAGATAATATGAAAAATCTATTTCTCTGTCCGCCTCCAATCTTTGGGCGGCGTGAGGCGGGACGATTTTCCAGACGACTTTGTTAATCCATTCTTCGTTTGGATTGGGGCATTCAATTGCGATTAATTGACGATTGATCCTGAAAACAACCGGGGCGTCTACTTTGATATGGACGTCGGAGGCGCCGGCTTCTACAGCCGTTGACAATATTTTTGTAAAAAATTCTAATTCTGGTTCCATAGTATTGGTCCAGTTTTACGGTCAAACTCCTGTAAATAATATATTATTAAGTCGTGAGCCTTGCAAAGTGGGCAAGTTGCGTCTGGGCAACGCTGTTCATACTGGTAAACAGCATTGTGACGTTATAACCGGTATGTTTGCTGCCCGCGCAAGCAACGACGACGCCGTCGCACCTGAGCCTGCTGCCATCTTTTGGGGATTCAATTTCTATGGACATTTCGGTATATTCCTTTATTTTGTGGGGGGAATAAAATTCTATACCGTTTTTGTGAATCCTTATTTTTTCCGGCGACAAAGCCAGCGAAGTCTGACGCGAGTGGACAACGACCGGTTTAAAGGCATTTGATCTATCTAATTTTCCTGCGCTCATAAGATTTTAAATAAAACCTATCACAGTTTAAGGATTCGTCAACAGGCGAATCTAATTTACCACTCAATAATGGCAGCCGCCCAGGTAAGCCCGGCTCCGAAGGCAAGGAGCATAATGAGGTCGCCGCGTTTGATCTTTCCGCACTGGACGGCTTCGTCCAGCGCGATTGCGACAGAGGCTGCCGATGTGTTGCCGTATTTATCAAGATTTATAAACATCTGACCATCTTTTGCGCCAAGTTTTTCCCCAACAGCGTTAATGATTCTGTGGTTTGCCTGGTGTGGGATGATGCATTTTATTTGTGTTATATCAAGGTTGCATCTGTTCAACGCTTCAATAGCCGCAGTGTACATCGCATTGACGGCGTTTTTAAAGGTCTCACGGCCTTCCATTTTAAGGTAGTGCAAACGCGCCTTTACGGTATCAATGGTAGCTGGATTTTTGCTACCGCCGCCGGGCATAATAATCAGGTTGGATTTTCCGCCGTCAGACCCCATACAGGCAGTGAGGAGTCCGTGCGAATTTTCGCGATGTTGCAGGATGGCGGCGCCGGCGCCGTCGCCAAAAAGGACGCAGGTGTTTCTGTCCTGCCAATCTACTATTGAGGACAATTTTTCGGCGCCGATAACAAGGACTGTGTTGTAGGTGCGGGACATAATGAATTGTTGTCCCACTTCAAGTCCATAGATAAACCCGGAGCAAGCGGCTTCAAGGTCAAATGCGGCTGCGCGTTTTGCGCCTAATTTGTCCTGCACAAGACAGGCAGTAGCCGGGAAGGGCATATCCGGGGTGATTGTTGCAACGATAATCAGATCAATATCTTGCGGTGAGATATTTGCTCGGTCAAGGGCGACTTTTGCGGCTTTTGCGGCGAGGTCTGAAGTGCATTCGTCTTTTTCGGCTATATGTCGTTCTTTGATCCCGGTTCGTGTTACAATCCACTCGTCTGTTGTGTCCACCATCTTTTCAAGGTCAGCGTTTGTGAGTATTTTTTTAGGGACATAGGAGCCGACCGATATTATTGAACAGGGTCTTCCTTTGTAGTCAAACGCCGCTCGCGGGATTCTGATTTTTTTATCATCCGTCATAAGACATTATCCAATTTTAGATGAAAATAAAATAAACCCTCCATCGTTTAGTGATGGACGTTGATCTCTTTGTGATATAGGATTTCCACAATTAAAATAAAAACGGCAGATAATATAGAATCTGCCGTTTTTCAACCCGGATAATCAGGCTGTTTTGATAGTAAGGACCTGCCTGCCTTTGTAGTATCCGCACGATGGACAGACCCGATGCGGAATATATGGCTCGGCGCACTGGGGACATTGTCCCAGTTGTGGCACTTTCAGGACACTATTATAAGCCCGGCGCATTCTTCTGCGACTCCGGGATTGTTTGCGTTTTGGTACACCCATATTAGTTTATGCAACAGTTAATTAGTTTTTGTTCTTCTATTTCAATTTGAGTTTATCCAGTTCCGCCCAAACAGGGTTGAACGGTTCTGGATTAACAGATTCGGAATTGCCTTTGCTGTTAGCCAGCAATTCCGTCAATCCCGTGCACCCTGGTTCACATACAGGGTGCAACGGAAAGTTTAAAAGGATATCTTCTCTTATAAAAGGCGTTAAGTCAACAACATCGTTTATAATTTGCACCCGTTCTTCGCCTTCTAGTTCAAGCGTGAGTGACCAGTTGTCTAAAACGATGCTGTAGACAAATTCCTTCAAACACCTCACGCATTCACAGTTCAGGTCAATGGAGAGGCTTCCGTTCAATAGAAGTTTTTTTTCAATCTTTTGAACGGTAAAGTCGTAATTCAAATCGTGATTCGCGTGAATCACCTTATCCAGACCGTCTATTTCTAATTCCTTGACCGGAAGGACTCCCTTGAAGAGGATTTCCTTCTTTGCAAGGTCATTCATATTTACTCTTAATGGCATATAGACCTCGCCATTTAAATAGTTAACAATTTATGATGATAAAATGTTTACCGATAAATCGGTTTAATTTTTTAATATAAACTAAATTTAATTAAAAACCAAGTTTTTTCCTTAAAGCCGATTCTACATGGGGTGGAACAAAAGGGCTCACATTGCCTCTGAGTTTTGCTATTTCTTTTATCATTCTTGAACTAAGGAAAGTATAGGTTTCGGTCGGCATCATAAAGATGGTTTCAAAATTTTCATTTAATTTTCGGTTCATTAAGGCGAGCTGGAATTCAAATTCAAAATCCGAGACTGCCCTTAAGCCTCGCAGGACTGCGCAGCCACCGCGTTTTTTTACGTAATCCACCAGAAGCCCGTCAAAACCTTCAACCTCAACCTGTGGAAGGTTTTTAATGCTTTCGGCTATAAGTTTAATTCGTTCTTCCTGAGTGAAGAGCGGTTTTTTATCTTCGTTTTTTGCGACAGCAACAATTACGCGCGCAAATAAAACCACTGCCCTGTTAATCAAATCCAGATGGCCATTAGTAATCGGGTCAAATGTACCCGGATAGATGACGGTTCGCATAATTTAATCATTATATAGCAATAAATTATTAACGTAAATATCAAAACCGCAGTCGGCGCGTGCAATGGCGAGCCGATAGTGCGCGGGGTTTGTAGGGCAAAATTTTTCTTTAAAAGTGTGAGTATTATGATTGACTGAACTTATGATAAATTCAGAAAAACCGACCCGCAGGGAACGGGTTTTGACTTCGTTATTGCACAAGGAGCCTGACCGCATTCCGATTGACTTATCAGGGCATCGTTCCTCTGGGATATCGGCAATTGCGTATGCAAGGTTGTTAAAATATATTGGTATGCCAGACCTTCTTATCCGGGTTTACGAGCCTATCCAGCAACTGGCGATAGTGGATGAAAAAATTCTGGATTTATTTAATGTTGATACGATTGAGCTTGGACGCGCCTTTGCGGCGGAGGATAAATACTGGAAGGAATGGCAACTACCCGACGGCACACCCTGCCTTTTACCGGTCTGGATAAATATTGAAAAGTCTGGCAATGGATGGGTGATCAAATCGCCTTCAAACAGGATAATTGCGCATATGCCTGAGGGTTGTCTTTATTTTGAACAGGCTTATTATCCATTTGAATCTGCGGATAATCTTGAGGAGATTGAACGGCTTTTTGACGAAATTATATGGACAGCTGTTAAAGCGCCGCCGGGTCCGATTATTGAAGGCAGAGACGGAGAATCAATTTTGGTAAATGGCGCCAGACGGTTGAGGGCAAAAACAGACCGCGCAATAATCGCGATTTTTGGTGGAAACTTACTTGAGATGGGACAATTTTTTTACCGAAATGATAATTTTTTGATGTTGCTTGCTGAGAACCCGAAACGCGCCGAGGCATTTCTGGATAGAATTGTGGAGATTCACCTGCGGAATCTGGAAAAATTCTTAAAGCCGATAGCTCCATATATAGACATTATCCTGTTTGGTGACGATTTAGGTATGCAAAGAGGTCCTCAGATATCGCCAGCGATGTACAGGCGGTTTTTCAAACCAAGACATCAGTTAATGTGGAAGAAGGTAAAAGAAATTGCCGATGTAAAAATAATGCTCCATTGTTGCGGCGGGGTTATGGAGTTGCTGGATGATTTAATAGACGCGGGTTTGGAGGCGATAAACCCTGTGCAGATAAGCTGTCGGGGTATGGACCCTCAAGGGCTAAAACGGCGGTTTGGAGATCGGCTGACATTCTGGGGAGGCGGCTGTGACACACAAACTGTCCTTCCTAACGCTACCCCCGACGAGGTATACGAGCATGTTAAAAAATTGATGGATATATGGAGACCTGGCGGCGGTTATGTCTTCCAGCAGGTTCATAACATTCAGGCAAATGTGCCACCAGAAAACATTATAGCAATGTTTCGCGCGGTAAATGAAGGGTAATAGCCGATCGGAGAGTTTTTGAACCAGCCTTATGCGGTTTGAAGAAAGACCCAAAACAGGTCCTTATAATTTTTTGTTTTTAATAAATATTTAATTTGATACAAAAGATTCAGATATGAAAAAGGCAATTACATCGGTCATTCTGGGAATTATCATTGCAATTTTAAGCCCTGTTTATGGCGAAACAAACCAACCGCTACGGGCAAAATGGATATGGAAAAATCAGAAGGACTATAATCAGTATAATCAGACGATAATTGCGCGCAAAACATTTACGATTCAACAGCCACGAAGTGCGGTTCTAAAAATTACAGCCGATAGTTATTATCGGCTTTTTATAAATGGGGTCTGGGTAAACGATGGACCGTGCAGGAGCTGGTTTAATCATTATCAGTATGATGTTATTGACGTTGAGAATTATCTTGTTTCGGGGAAAAACGAGATTTATGTAATCGCGCGTTATTTTGGTGTTGGAGATTTTCACAGGATACCACAACAAGCCGGATTGCTTGCCCAGCTGGAGATTGAATTTAGCGAGGGCAAACGTCAAATAATTACGACGGACAGCAGCTGGGAGGTTGCCGAAGCCGCAGGCTGGATTCGCAACACGCCAAAGGTGAGCATTCAGATGGAACCGGCTGAATACTATGATGCGAGACTTGAAGGGAATTTAAAATTTAGTCGGGCAAAGGAATTATTTGAAGCCGAAGCCGGACCGTGGAAGAACCTTAATCCGCGCGATGTGGCTCTTTTGACGAAGCAGCCTGTAAATTTCAAAACTTATGGCGGGGCGAATATCGTCAGGGCTGAGGCATTGAACTTTTGTCTTCCTGCCGCCCGGCTTGTGAATCCGGGAGTAATTGAGGCAAACCACAATGCAAGCTGCGCTTGTGGGATGGCTACGATTGTTGAGGCTCAGTCAAATTGTGTATTAAATATTCAGGTTGAAAATTTCAAGGTCTCAGTTGACGGAAAACCTTTTCAAAAGGGGCAAATTGAGCTGGGTCCAGGGCGTCATCTTCTGCTTGCGTTTGTAAGAAATGTGACCGGACACGATAAGGAGAAAAGCCTGCGGTTTTACGAACCAAGGGGTTTTAAATTGGTGAATCCTTTGAGAGCGGATTATGAGAATCCGTTTGTATTTATCAGGTTTAATGAATTTGCGTTTGCGACTAATGACCTGCGGTGGTTTATCTTCACAAAAGAAGACAAAGAAATTTCTGGCAAGATTGAAAAATACAATTTGCTCACAGACGAATGGCTACGCAAAATTAAAACCGATTCTGAACTGTTGAATGTCTGCAAAGACAGATGCGAGTTAATGCCTTCGGAAAAGATGTTTGTTCAGGATTGGATGTGGCAGTTCTATAATAGAAAGGTTATTCGCCCGGCTGATGATTGCGTGGAAAGTCCGTATGCCTTGATGCACAACACGCCTGATTGCACAATAATTAAACCATCTAAGGATGGAGACGTTGAGTTGATGTATGACCTTGGGGAACAGGATATTGGATATTACAGGTTTGAAATGATAGCGCCGGCTGGCGTAATTTTTGATGTGTATGGCGTGGAATATATTTCTCCGGATGGCAGAATTCAACACACCTGGGGAAATCGCAATACGATGCGTTATGTGACCCGTGAAGGTATTAATACCTTTACTTCGTTAAAACGACGTTCAGGCAGATACCTCTTCCTCACTTTCAGAAATCTGAACGCACCGGTGAAAATCCGCAACTTTCAATTAATAGAATCAACATACCCGCTAAATTATATCGGTTCGTTTAGTTGTAGCGATGCGCGGCTTGAGAATATCTGGGAGATTTCAACCCGAACGCTCAAATTGTGTATGGAAGATACATTTACCGATTGTCCGCTTTATGAACAGACGCACTGGGTTGGCGACGCGCGGAATGAATCTTTGCTGGCTTATTCGGTGTTTGATAGTCGGGATATCGGGCGCCGCTGCATTATGTTAACTGCGCAATCGCTGGAGCGGCTGCCTTTTGCAGGTTGCCAGACTCCATCCAGCTGGGATGTGCTCATCCCGGCCTGGAGTTTTCTATGGGGGATTTCGGTTTACGACTATTATTTTTATAGTGGTGACACAAAGTTTCTTAAACAGGTCTATCCTTATGTAATCCAGAATTTAAAAGGGGCAGAAAAATATATCAACAAGGATGGATTATTCAGCGGACCGTTCTGGAACTTTTTTGACTGGACCGGGATTGACTCTAACCAGAAGACGGTGACGCACAATTCAATGCTAATGATTGGCGCTATAGAGGCGGCTTTAAAAGTTTCTGAGGCGATCAATGATAAAACTTATGTTCAATGGTTGGAAGAGATGCGTCGGAGGTTAACCGATGGGGTGAACAAACTCTATGATAAATCGCGCGGCGCCTATGTTGACAGTGTGCGGGAGGATGGTTCGCTCAGTCCATCCGTCTGTCAACATACAAGTTTTCTTGCCCTTCTTTATGATATTGCGCCGCAAGATTACAAATCCACTTTAATCCAGAATCTGACGAATCCACCTGATAAAATGGTAAAAGTAGGTTCGCCTTTTGCAATGTTATATCTATACGAAACATTAGAGAAATTGGGGATGCAAGAACAGATAGTTGAGGAAATATACAGAAATTACTTACCGATGCTTGAAGCCGGTGCGACAACTGTTTGGGAAAGCTTTCCCAGTGGTACTACCGGGTCGGGCGGATTTCCGACCAGAAGCCACTGTCACGCATGGTCATCTGCGCCGACTTACTATCTTAATAGAATTGTTCTGGGCGTGGTGCCGATTGAACCGGCGGGCGCAAAAGTCAGGTTGAGCCCTTATCTTTGCGGTCTACAATGGGCAAAAGGGGCTGTAGCCACAGCAAATGGCGTAATTGCAGTGAGCTGGAGGTTGAAAGGCGACAACACAGTTGAAATAAACTACAAAGCGCCGCAAAAGGTGGTTGTTGAATTTGCGCGGAATAAGAGTCTTGATGGCAAAACTATTATACTAAATGGCGAAAAATTGTAATGACCCGAAAATCAGCGACTATATTAGGATTTATATTGTTTTTAATTGTTTAAAAATTGAAGTATGCCTAAAATATGAAATAATTTGGCTATGCAATCCGGAAATTCATTAAGTCGGCGCGCCTTTTTGAAGGGCGCAGTGGTAGTGGTTTCGGCGCCATTTTTTGTTAGAAATCTGTTTTCCGCCCCTGCATCAAGGACAATCTATCATGCGAGCGTTGGCGGGAGCGGGATGGCGGCGTCAGACCTTGAAACAATCACGCGGCACGATTTTGTTAAGCTCGTAGCGGTGGCGGATGTTGACCTTAACAATGTTCAACGATGGAAGCAGCAGTATCCGGAGATAAAGGTGTATCAGGATTGGCGGCAGATGCTTGAAGAGGTTAAGGAAATAGACACGTTGAATGTTTCCACGCCCGACCATATGCACGGGCCTGCGGCGATGGCTGCGATGCAACTTGGCAAGCACGTGTATGTGCAGAAACCGCTGACGCATGACATTTACGAGACACGCCGCTTAACCGAGGTTGCGCGCCAGAAGAAACTGGTTACGCAGATGGGGATTCAAATACATTCAACCCTTGAGTATCGGCTTGCGGTCAGGCTCATTCAGGATGGTGTTATTGGCAAAGTCAAAGAGGTTTATTCCTGGAGTAATAAGAAATGGGGGGACACTGACCCGTTGCCGGACCGTAGCGATCCGATTCCGGCAAATTTCAATTGGGATTTATGGCTTGGGGTTTGCGAGTGGCGTCCTTTTATTGGCAATGGATATTATCACCCTGCGAACTGGCGAAAGCGGCTTGATTTTGGAACTGGGACTTTCGGGGATATGGGTTGTCATATATTTGACCCGGTGTTTAAATCGCTTGAACTTACGGCGCCTATTACTGTCCGATCAGACGGACCGGCTCCCAATAAATGGAACTGGGCGATTAATGCGGTAATTCATTATGTTTTTCCCGGCACAAAATATACCGAAGGCAAAACGATCCTGATAACGTGGTATGACGGCGACGAAAAGCCGCCGAAAGAAGTACAGGCCCTGGTTGGACCGGAACCGATTCCCGGACAGGGCTCAATTTTTATTGGGACAAAAGGCGTAATGCTCCTGCCGCATATTGCAAAGCCAAGACTATTTCCTCAAGACCAGTTCAAAGATTTCGCTTTTCCAAAGGTTGAAACTGCTAATCACTACACGCAATTTCTGGAGGCTGTCCGCAATAATGGAAAGACCTGGGCTGGTTTTGATTATTCCGGACCTCTCACCGAATCAGTCCTATTAGGAAGCGTGGCGACGCGGTTTCCAAAAACGACGCTTGAATGGGATTGGAAGGGATTAAAATTTACTAACGTAAAGGAAGCGAACCAGTACATACGTCGCCGCTACCGCGAGGGTTGGAAGATTAAGGGACTATAGTTCTGGGTATTTTGACATAGTTTAGGTTCGGCTTTTTCCAGGGCGCGGCGATGGAACCGAGCGAGGGCGATTTTATAAGGGCGCGCCATAGAATTTCTCAATTCCACGATTTTAAACTAACAAACTTTTATATGTCATTCCAGAATCAGTCTATAAAACCTCTGGCTTTCAGCTGGTATATTCAGGAAAAAATTGAATCCATTTGATTGAGTTAGTGACGGAGAAAATTCCTGCCACTGCTGCGCATTATGAATATTTGTTGTAGTTTGAACTTTGATTAACGGCGACAGAGCAGGATAAACAAAACGCAAACGAGATTCTGCAGTCTTTGAGACTTCAATTTTTAAATCTGGCGCTTTTGATGTTCCATAGATGTAAAGATCAAAGCTCAGGTCTGAGCTTGATGGGGAATTCTGGTGAACTTCAACGGCAATTATGTTTGTACCCGCAACCAGGAAGCGGGGAGAAATATTGTAGATAAAGAATGCGCTTTCATCAATTCCACCAACTGCCGAAGAGGCAAGGGTAAGGTAATTGATGTTACCCTGTGGCATATTGCTGCGGAGAACCTCCTCTCCATTTATATAAACAACCGCACCGTCATCGCGTTTTAAACCCAGGACAAGATTTGTAAAGATATTGGGATTATCCAGATTAAATCGGTGGCGAAAATAGGTAGTTATATATTTATTGGCTGGGTCGTTGCCAAAGCTTACAATAGTAACTGGCGCGTTGCTGTAACCGAGTTCGGCGGGTCCGCTTTTCCAGGCGCTATCGTCGTAATCTAATCCGCGCCATACGGTGCCGGCGTCTGAGCCGTCGTCAAGATATGACCAGACAGAACCTTTTTCTATTATTGTCTGATTAACAGTTACGGTAGCAGGCAATGAAGAGATGGATTCGCCTGAGTAAGTCTCAGCCTTAGCATAAATGGCGTAGACTCCAACCGGCGCATTTTGCCAGACGAATTCATACGGCGGAGATGCGGACTCTGCGAGTTTTAGATTTCCGTTATAAAATAAAACCTTTGCCACTGAACCGGACGGGTCAAACAGGTCGGCTGAGATTTTAATCTTGGCTGGCGCGGCAAAAATAGAATTTGTAGCTGGTTCAGCTATGGAGACCTTTGGGGCAAGCGGTGGCATAAATGGGGCTGTCTGGAAAACACCCTGACTTGTGTTAAAATAGCTCCCGCTTGAACTAACCTCAAGTTTTACAGACTTTACCATATAATAGTTGTAATTTTGCCCTGAGTTGTCGGTGTAGTTTGTATCCGTCAAAATACCGTCGTTCAGCCGTATATACTGTCCATAGATATTTGTTGAGCCATATACGATATACCCTTTTATCTGGTCTTTTGGCGGTTCCCAGGTTAAAAGTGTGCTGCTGATGCCTGAGATAGAGCATTTTAGATTTTTCGGCGGCGAGACGGGGTGCATTCGCAGGGTTGGGTCTCCCATTAAGGCGATATGGACATTGCGTTTATTGTACGATGACTCTGCGTAGCGCTGAGCGTCGTTGTTTTGAGAAAGAAAAGCGCTATAACCAATCGGAAAGCCCAACGCCATAGAATGGCAATGCCAGTGTGGTCTGCCAGACCATCCACAGGCAAGGGCGAATGATGGATAGCATAAGGCGGCGCGCATAAAGTTGTTTTGAGAGTTCCAGTCTCCAAAGTAAGAGCCGAACAGCATTGTGAAAATTGTGTAGACAGGATTTTTTGCGAACTGGTCAGTTGTTCCAACACCGCTTGCGCCTGTGTAGCTACCTGCTCCGCAACCATAGCTCCAGAGATAGGTTGCGTTAGTCATATTAGAAAAATAATCTCCTGCTGTTATATAAGAGCTGCCAAAAAACGTTGAGAAATCGCGCCACGCGCTTGCTGCGAATGCTTCACCGGAAAAAGTACCGAAGTTGTCGTCTATTAAACCTCTCTTCTGGAATTTAAGGAAATTGAATCTGAAATTGTGGTTTTTCCATAGATATTTTCGCAACAACTCAATTTCACTCAGAGAAAATGCCGGCATATTTGATAGGTCAACCCGACCTATCCACAATTCGGTATCCGACGGCAGCTGGCTCTGGTCATATTTGCCGTCTCCGGGGATATTCACTAATTGCGGGTTTGAAGAGTTTGTGTAATTAACTGTTGAATCGGTCCACAGTCCGTCAATGTCGGCGTAATAAACATCTGCGGGCCAGGGTCCAATATGGTCTGGGTGTCCGTCGGGTGCAATTTGTCCCGAGTATGGCACTGGAACGCTTCCAAACAGGAATAGGGCTTTTAATGGTACGGAAGCTGAATAATATTCATTTGTTATTAAAGCCTTTATTTGCTGAGGGGATGCGGATGAGGAAACATTGCGTCGTATTACAGTCCATCCATCTCCCACAAGGTCAAGTGTGAGCCGTTCAAGTTCACTGGTTAGATTAGCCGCTGCTGAATTTTCCACAATAAGTAGCAAGCCGCCTCGTGATTCTATTAATGGAGCTTCAATTGCGCTTAATATCCAGCAATCCCCGCGAAACGGTGTTGTTCCTTCAATACCGAGTTTGCTGAGCCTGTATTCGTAATATTCGCCTTTGACAATATTTGTGTCGGTAAAAAAGGTTGCATCGCCGGTTTGAGTTGAAATTAGATTCCATAAGGTATCGTTCGGGTTCTTTCTGTAGATTAGATAATTTGTCGCCCGGGTATCTAAACTCCATTTCAATGTTATTGTTGGCGGATTTGTGGAAGTTTGAACAGTTGCAAGAACTGCGTAATCGGCGGTTGTGAGGGCGTTTATTTTAAGAGTTATGAGAAAAATGGCTAAAAATAAGAGGGTTTTTAATGAGAAATACAGCGGTTTTGGGCAGTTTTTGCAGGGATTACGCATTTGGCAATAATTTATCCTATTGGTTAAAATAAGCAAGTGTTGCTACAAACGCGCCCGATTTGGAGTTCGGCGTGGATTTTGAGGGCTCATTCTGGCGCTACGTTGCAGAGGGGGCATAACGATTTATTGCAAAGAAATATGAATCTTAAAACGAGGTATTGGAGATCGGATGCGAAATCTGTATTGATCAGTGCGAGATTTTGCCATCAAATATTTCTCCTTTGAATCCGCACTGTCGCAGGGCTTCATAGAGAACGATTGCGACGGAGTTTGACAAATTGATTGACCTTGTGAATTTGTTGAACATCGGGATTCTCAACCAACTTTGGCGGTTTTGTTTTAACAGTTCTGGGGGGAGTCCGGCGCTTTCCCTGCCGAATACGAGATAGTCGCCGCATTTAAATTCAACTTCTGTGTAGAGCCGTTCGCCGCCTGATTCAATAAACCATAGTCTACTGTTTTTGGGGAGGCTGTTGAAAAAAACATTCCAGTTTTCCCATCGTTTCCAGACTAAATGCTGCCAATAATCCATTGCTGCGCGTTTGAGTTCGCGTTGGTTCAATTTGAATCCGAGCGGTTCAATTAGATGCAGAATAGAATTTGTTGCCGCGCAAAGTCGGGCGATATTTCCCGTGTTTGGCGGGATTTCGGGTTCCACAAGAACGATATTCGTTTTG
>JBAMMJ010000120.1:0-1723 GCA_039793825.1 Verrucomicrobiota bacterium
AAAGAAACACACAACCATCAAATTAACCCCCAATTTTTATTTTGATATTTGTTCCTTTGAATATTTGACAACTTAAATTGATAAAAATTGCAGAACCAGCAAATAAAATCCCTTTTTAGATTTCTTATTTATTCTGTTGAATATATGACATCTTGTGTCACAAAGCAGCGTCATTGCCGCCGCACTCCAAAATTCATTAGAGGTTATTTAACTCCGACAGCATTTTAAGCGATAGTGAACAAAAAATATAACTTGAATTCACACATCCAAAATTCTTGTTTTACAAAGGGACGATTTGTAAGTTATTTTGAACAGCGGTGATACAGCTTAACCTATTCACAAATTGATGAAATCCTTCTTAAGTTTGCCAATGTCTGCTCTGATTTACTTCTTTTTATTAATTACGTATACGAAAGGCGAAGGTTCAATAACCGGTTGTTTTAATGTTGGAGGAGCGAGTTCGGCAAGTGTGGATGCCTTTTCAAGATATTTTCCCACAAGAAGTGTGCCTTTTTTAATAATGACTAAATCAGAACTATTGTCTGTTTTGAGTGACTCAACAAGAACATCGCCGTGCTGAATATACTTGAGCGGTTTTAAAACTACCTTTCGGCTATTTGCCAATAATGTAAACCTTAAACGAATTTCGTTGAGTGAATAGGTCTGTCGGCTAAAGGAACGCGCCAGTATCCAGGCTGGAATATTCTGTGTATCAATTGTTTGTGGCACAAATGGCGAAAAAACATCGCAGTTTAATTCTTTTATATGCGCTTTAATTGACTCCTGAATCATATTTAATGTTTCGCTCAATGCATTCAGGAGGTCTGAATCCGACGCATTATTTGCGCTTGTTTTGAACAATGCCTCAAATAGCATTTTGCACGACTTTGTGTCCGCCTCAAGCAGAAGGTCTAACCAGAGATTTTTCTCCGGAATAATTAGAAAGTGAATTAGGCTATAAGCCACTTCCACAGGGTCGTTTGAGATTATTGCTTCGGATTTTGCGCCGCCTATAGAATATAGAGTATTACGAACAAACGACTCAATCTGGTCTCTTCGCAGAATGGTTTCAATTGATTGTAAACCAGCCGATTGAGATTCCGCATTATATCCGGGTATATCTTCTTTCTTTTCTGAAGTTGTTTTTTCAGCTGGATGATGTAGGCTGACAGAATAAAGATTCTTTTCCAGTTCCCCGCCGATTTGTGAAATCAAATTGTTCAACAAATTTTCGCGTTGCCTTATTAAATCAATCAATTTTTCCTGATGAAGCAAGGTTCTGATCGCAGCGTGAATTTTTGCTTTCAAGATATCCGGTTGCCAAGGTTCAGATAAATAATCATCAGCCCCGGCATTAAAAGCTTCAATAATAGTGTGCGCTTTATCGTCCCCCAACGCTGTAATTATAAATGGACGTGTTAACATTTCGGTAGCCCGAACTTTTTTACACCATTCAAACGGGCAGATATTGTGAAGTTTTGGTCCAACAAGGATTACGGATGGCTGAAGGCTTTCCTGCACTTGATGCAAAAGTCCATAGGGGTTTTCCTTTATCAATACCTGATGTCCGGAACTTGATAAATCAGATAACAAGTAATCCCTCACGGTCTGCCATAAAATATTGTTACTATCCAGAACAAATACATTCATTTTATAAAAATCCGTTCATAAAATTATCCCAGTCTGTATTCAAAATCTTATTTTGTTAATTTATCGGCATTTA
>JBAMMJ010000120.1:1733-8144 GCA_039793825.1 Verrucomicrobiota bacterium
CGGCATTTATTCAATCTTACTTAAATATTTTTAGGTGTAACGTGCTTTAATCGGATATAATTAAGTGGTCACTCTATTTTATGACTGAATCAAAAATTGAAGTAAAAGAGCAGGTTGGGGAGAGATTCTTTATCGGTAAAATATCTTGCGTAACTCATACATTTACTTCCTGCGCAGATTAATTCTAACCCGTCAATGGCCTGAACCCATTTTTCATTTAAACCCGTGTTTGACAAATTGTCCCTATAAATAAACAATATCTTTATGCAACTTGTACTGGGGTTGATTTTTTTAATAGCCGCTTTTTGCTCAAAGGCGGATTTTTCTTACGCAATTGTCGCAAGCAAAAATACCTCTAAGGATAAATCGTGGAACGAGGTAATTGCTATTTTAAAAAATAAATATAATGGCACGGTTTTTATTTATACAAATTCTATTGACGAAATAATTAAATCTCTTTCTCAATTTAGACCGACTCACACAGCATTTGTGGCAAGACCGTCTGAAGCAACACGAGATTACGTCATAAAAGTTAATCAAATTACCCGTTCATTGAACGACGATCCATACGGCGATACAATCTGGGGAATCGTTACGGGTTACGATGCCCAAAACGCAAAATCCATTGTTTCGGCAAAAGGTCCTCTTATAATCCGACGCGTTGCCGCGGGGACATCGGTGCCGCTTGAGTATTTTGAAGAGGGGGTATGGTATAGCGAGGTGAAGGCAGGTTTCGGAATGGAAAAGAAACAGGGCGAAACCCCGCGCGAAATCAGCACGCCAATTGACACCACCAGATTGCTTGTTGATGAACTGAATGGCGTTGCCGATATGTTTGTAACCTCTGGACACGCCACTGAGAGAGATTGGCAGATCGGGTATTCTTATAAAAACGGGTCGTTCAGGTCCGAGGCGGGGCTTCTATATGGCATTGATACAACCGGGCGCAAGTTTGAAATTAAATCTTTGCATTCGCGAGTTTACCTGCCGGTAGGAAATTGTCTGATGGGGCATATTGACAGTTCAAATGCAATGGCGCTTGCGTGGATGAAATCCGCAGGTGTAGTGCAGATGCTGGGCTACACAGTGCCAACCTGGTTCGGATATATGGGATGGGGTGTGCTTGATTATTTTGCCGAACAACCCGGCAGATTCACCTTCTCGGAGGCATTTTTCGCAAATCAGCAAGCGCTTATCTGGTGCCTGCAAAATAACCCAAACTCTAAAGGACATCTTTTTGACCGCGATGTTGTCGCTTTTTACGGCGATCCAGCATACGAAGCGAGGCTTAAACCTGCGCCGTCAGGATGGGACCAAAACCTTGTTTTCTCCAACGATACCTACACTTTAACAATCCGCCTTCTGAAAGGCGAAAAAAGTTTTAGCCTGCTTGACCCAAACGGTTCTCAGCGCGGTGGACGTCCGATATTTCAATTCCTTCCTGAACGTCTCCATAAAGTCCAACTGGTTGAAAGCGATGGGTTAAATCCGGTCATAACCGAAAACTTTGTGCTCGTTCCTCAACCTTCAAAACCTTACAGGGAAGTGTATAAAGTTGTGTTTAAAAAGTTGAAATAGCAGAAAATAGAAAGGGATTTTGATTGCAACAATTTTTGAACCTGCATCATATTTTCTGATGCACTCCAAAATTATGGAGTGCGGTGTTAAGCCTGCGCAAGCAGGCGCAACACCGCTTTGTGAGGTTGTATAACCACTAACCCTGAAAAAGAAACAAACAACCAGCAAATAAAATTCATTTCCTGTATTTACTATTTATTTTTGAATATTCGGCAACTTAAATTGATAAACAATGCAGAACCAGCAATTAAAATCCCTTTTTTAGATTTGTTATTTATTCTGTTGAATATATGACATCCTGTATCACAAAGCGGTGTCGCGGCTATTTTCATAGCCTTACCGCCGCACTCCAAAGTGGTGTAGCTACTTCATAGCCTTACCATAGACTCCACAGCGGCGTCAGGGCCGTCGCACTCCAAAATTCATTAGATGGATTTAAGTTGGAAAGCATTTTAAGGAATAGCAAATAAAAATGATAACTTGAATTTACCCATCCAAAATCCTTGTGCTACAAGGTGAGGATTTGTAAATTATTTTGAACAGCATTGGCAGCAACTACATTCATTTAATATCTCACCCGAGCCAATTAAACACACCCTTTTTACAAGGATTTTGGGTTGTGTTTCCTACGATTATCTATAAGGCGCCCATTCCGGTTCGTTCATAAAAATCCAGCGGTAATAGTCGCTACCCTGGAGTTTTGAGGCGGCAGCTTCATCAACGACAACAGTGCAACGTGGATGCAATTGCAAAGCAGTTGCCGATATCATAGAGGTAATTGGACCTTCAACGGCTTTGGCGATTATATCGGCTTTTTCTTCGCCTGTTGCAAGGAGTATGCAGCGGCGACAATCAAGAATCGTGCCGACACCCATAGTTATGGCGCGGCGCGGCATTTTTGATTTGTCACCGAACAGCGGCGCGTTTTGTTCAATTGTTTGAGGGGAAAGGGCTTTTACGCGCGTCCTTGATTTTAGCGCCGAAAGTGGTTCATTGAAACCGATGTGTCCGGAGCGCCCAATCCCCAGGAGCTGCAGGTCAATTCCGCCAAACCGTTCGATCAATTGTTCATACTTGCGACATTCTTTATCAAGGTCTTCAGCCATTCCATTTGGAAGGTGTGTGTTTCTAATATCAATGTTAACCTGAGAAAATAGGTGTTTATTCATATAGTGTCGGTAAGAGTAGGGGCTATCAGGCGGCAAACCAACATATTCATCCAGGTTAAACGTTCTGCATAGGGAAAAATCCAGACCTTCTTCTTTATGGAGTCTGACAAGTTTTTGATAGACCCGCTCCATTGTCCTGCCTGTGGCGAGACCAAGCACAAGGTATGGATTGGCGCGTAACTCGTCAGCAACGATGCGCGCTACAAGGTCCGCCGCCGCATCGGCGTTGGGTCTAATTATAACTTCCATACATTGTCCCCTGTGTTTCAGCTACGCAGGCAAACTTAAGAGTTGTCTATGCCATTTGGGGCATAGACAATATGTCAAGAATTCTCTTGACGCTCAGATTGTTCCCGTTCAAGGATTACCGCTTTGCGGGAGAGTTTAATCCTGCCCTTCTCGTCAAGTCCGAGATATTTCACCGTAATCTCATCGCCGACTTTGACAATATCCTCGGTTCGCTTAACTCTGAAATTGGCAAGTTCGCTAATATGACAGAGTCCTTCACGCCCGGGCAGAAATTCAATGAATGCGCCATATTCTTTTGTGGATGTTACGCGACCGCGATAATTCTTTCCGACCTGCGGTTCTTCTGAGGAGACCTGTCTTTCAGATTGACGTTGTTGCATAGGTCTCTGCTGACGTTCCTGCCTCTCCGCTCGGCCATATTGGTGTTGATGCCTTTGCGGTCTGCCATTTGAATGGCGCTGGAATGGTTTTCTTTCAAATTTGCGTTGTTCTTGCGGTCGCAGACTCAGTTCTTCGCTATGAACTTCTTGTTCTTCAGGCGCAAATTGTTCTTCGGTTTCTTCAAACTCTTTTTCAATCTGTTCATCATCCGCTACAGGTTTTTCAATCTCTTGAACCTGGCTTGGGGTTTCATCTGGGTGATGAAGTTGCGAGTCCTCAGGTTGAGACTGATCGGTTTTATCGGCGGTTTTGGTTTCTTTAATTTCAGATTTCTTTGCGGCAGCGCTCTGTTTTAACAATTCTTCCCGCTGTTCCTCCAGAGCAGCCTTGCGGGAGAGACGAACCCGGTTCTTTTCATCAATACCGAGGCACTTGACAAGGATTTCATCGCCGACTTTCACAATATCTTCAACATTTTTAACCCTGTGGTCCGCCAGTTCGCTGACGTGGACCAGACCGTCCTGACCGGGCAGAAATTCAACAAAAGCGCCAAAATCAGTTATTGTTACAACCTTGCCTTTGTAAACCTTGCCAACTTCTGGTTCAGCGGAGAACGCCTCTACCGCCTGGCGGGCGGCGGCAATCGCAGCTGAATTTATTCCGAAGATTGTAACCGTGCCATCGGGT
This sequence comes from Verrucomicrobiota bacterium, assembly GCA_039793825.1. GTDB lineage: Bacteria > Verrucomicrobiota > Verrucomicrobiia > Limisphaerales > JAKPVM01 > JAKPVM01. The sequence continues at coordinate 5,798 of JBAMMJ010000120.1, forward strand.
TTGATTTCTATTTCGCATCCGGTATCTTCAATTATCTTCTTGATGTTCTTTCCATTAGGACCAATGACAATGCCAATCTTTTCTGTATTAATCTTGAACGATTCATAGCGCGGGGCGTATTTGCTAATTTCAGGTCTTGGCGCCGCTATTGTACTGCGCATCAGATCAAGAATTTGAGTTCTTGCGATTTTAGCCTTCTCAACAGCCTCTTCAATAATGCTAATTGGAATGCCTTTGAGTTTAAGATCAAGCTGGAAGCCGGTAATGCCGATTTCGGTGCCGGCGATCTTGCAATCCATATCGCAGAAGGCGTCTTCCCAGCCGATAATATCGGTGAGAAGTTTATATTGAGATATTTTACCGGTTTGGTCGTATTCCGTGCAAAGTCCGATACTGATACCCGCAACGTGGCGTTGAATTGGTATTCCGGCATCCATCAAAGCAAGCGATCCGGCGCAGACCGTCGCCATACTCGTTGAGCCGTTTGACTCCATAATTTCGGAGCTGATGCGGATAGTGTAAGGATAGTCGTCAAATTTCAGGAGTGGTTCAATGCTCCGTTCGGCAAGGGCGCCGTGTCCGATCTCGCGGCGTCCCGGTCCGCTGATTCGTCCAGTTTCGCCTGTGGAAAAATTAGGGAAGTTATAATGCAGAATAAATTTCTTTTCAGTTTCGCCACCGGTATAGGCGTCAAGTTCCTGGGCGTCCATTGGTGTGCCGAGTGTGGCAAGGGCGATTGACTGCGTTTCTCCGCGCGAAAACAACGCCGAGCCGTGAGCCCTCGGCAAGATGCCAACCTCGCAATGAATCGGGCGCAACTCGTCAAATCCGCGTCCATCAAGACGTTTGCCTTCTTTTAATATGAGATTGCGGATTGTTTCTTTTAGAACCTGTTCAAAGGCGCTTTTGATTAAAAACTCTGTGTTATCGCCTTTTTCGGTTGCGCTGAATTTTTCTTGCAGCTTCGGATTGATTTCATCAAACAACTGTTTACAAGCTGCCTCGCGGGCGAGTTTTTCGCGGATTAACAGAGCCGATACAAGGCGGTCGCCAAGAAGGTTACGAATTTCTTGAACAATTTCTTCAGGCGCTTTTACCTGAGTGATAGCTCGTTTTTGCTTTCCGGCAACAGAAGCCAATTCCTTCTGGGCGGCAATCAGCGGTTGAATCGCCTCGTGGGCAAAATGGAGCGCTTTTTTGAAGTCCTCTTCAGAGACCTCTTTTGCTGAACCTTCAAACATTATAAGATCGGTTTCATTACCGACGTAAATCAGATCAAGGTCGCTCTTTTCCAGTTCGGAATGGGTCGGATTTATCACGAATTGACCGTCAATTCTACCGATTCTGACGGCGCCGATCGGTCCTTCCCACGGTATATCGCTGATCATTAAGGCAGCCGAAGCCCCATTGACGCTCAATATATCAGGGTCGTTTTCGCCATCTGCGCTTAAAACAATAGCCTGAACCTGTACCTCGTTATACCATCCTTTTGGAAATAGCGGACGGATAGGGCGGTCTATTAAGCGGCTTGTTAAAATCTCCTTTTCAGTGGGACGCCCCTCTCGCTTGAAATAACCACCCGGGAATCTTCCAGCGGCAGCGGCTTTCTCTCTGTAATCTACAGTCAGCGGAAAAAATTCCTGACCTTCCTTTGCCTCCGCGGCTGCCACAGCAGCCACTATTACTATCGTTTCACCGAGCTGAACGGTTACTGAACCGTTTGCTTGCCTTGCTATCTTTCCAGTTTCAATGATAACTTCCGAATTGCCCGTCCGGGCAGATACTTTTGTAGCCATATTATAATTTATTCTTTCTCTCTATTTTCTTTCTTTACCAATTTGTCAAACAAAGTAACAACCCCGCGTGGACCCGAGAAACTTCAATCAACAACACTATAATTTAGCTTTTGTCGCTATTCCCACTGGCGCCGGCGCCACTGTTAGCAATGTCGCTGATTGAAATCGCCCGAGACCTGCGGGCGTCACCTGTTTATTCTTTTTCAAAAGCGGCTTAAATTTTGCTTTAAATACCGCCTTGATAAAGTTTCGGAAACGAATCTGCTCTGGTTAGCTTCCGCGCTACGAGTCGCCGTGTGGCAACTCTGTGACTTTAATTGTCTGCGAATGCTCACTTTCTGAGATTCAACTTCCGAGTCACAGCAACATAACGTTCGTAATCCTTGCGCTGCAAATAATTAAGCAGGCGTCGTCGCTTGCCGACCATCATCAACAGACCCCTGCGGGAACTAAAATCTTTCTTGTTCCTCTGCAAATGCTCCGTTAATGCGTTGATCCGTTCTGTCAACAACGCTATTTGAACGTCCGGAGACCCGGTGTCCTTTTCATGC
>JBAMMJ010000120.1:8154-11274 GCA_039793825.1 Verrucomicrobiota bacterium
GCACCCGAAACTCCTGAATTATCTTTTCTTTCTGTGCCATACTTATTTCAGTTCTTCTTATAACAAGAATTCTAATCTAATTTAATTTATTACAATTGTAAAGCAATTTTCAAATTTATCGCATTTTAACAAAAAAGCGACACAATATAACCTGATGCAAGAGGCAAAGTAAATCAATTTTAATAACATATTTCACATAAAGTTGAGACATTCACGCTTCAATTGCCTGCCGGTTATCCAAATTTAGCAAAACTTTGATTTTTTTATTGATTTTCTGGGGTGTGTTTTTTTATAAGAAGGATATAAATTATAGTAGAGATTCGGGTTGGATTAAAGAAAGTCTAAACCTTAAACCAAAGTAAGCCTATGCCGACTTACGAATATCGTTGCGACAAGTGCGGGAAGAAGTTTACGTTGGTTATGAGGATAAGCGAACATGACGAGAAAAAGGGGAAGCTGGCTTGTCCAAAGTGCGGCAGCAAGAATGTTACCCAGGAGATTCAGCCATTTTTTGCAAATACTTCAAAGAAGAGCTAATTTCATATTGGCAGTTTAATAAACTTTGGACAGGCTCAAAATTTGCTTAATCGCATTTAAACCTATATAATCCAGAGCCAATTTTGAATATTGCCCTGTCGGCGTTTCTGCCGAGATACTGGACGGAGGCTGATTTTTCTGCCAAAACGCCACTTTCAGTTATTTTTGTTTTTTCATTCACCGGTACAAAGACCGTAGCCGACGTGTTTGGGGGTATTTCAATTTCCCAGAGAAACGTATTGCCCTGTTTTTGCCAGTTGCTTGAAATCCTGCCGTGAAGCGATCGGTAAGTTGCCTTCACATAACTGAGTCCTTGAACCGGGTGTGGTTTCATTATTATATGTTTAAAACCTGGATTCTGCGGATCGGGCTTAATGCCGGCAAGATACTCATAAAACCAGATAACAAGATCGCCTACGAGCATAACATGATTGTGCGAATTCATCGCAGGGTCGGCAGTGTCTCCGTTCCATAACTCCCAGATTGTTGTCGCACCTTTTTCAACCATATAACCAAGACTCGGATAATCGTTTTGCGACACCATTTTATACACAACATCAGGGCGTCCATACTCAGTTAAGACCCGGTTTATAAACTGGCAGCCGATTAACCCGGTACCAATGTGTCCTCTGGATTCATTTTCAATCTTCCACAGTAGCCTATCAAAGACTCGGTTTGCCTCGCCTTCTGGAACAAGACCGAAAGCCAGTGGCAAGACACAGGAGGTTTGAGTTCCATTATCATAGTATCCAGAATCTTTTTTATAGAACTTATTGTTAAAGGCATCTTTTATTGAATTGGCTAATTTGATGAAACGTTCGCGGTCGGAACTTTTGCCGAGCAACTTTGCGTAGTCAGCCATAAGCGTCAGGTCGTAATAAAAATAAGCGGAAGCCAGTAAGGTTCGGTCAGTCCTGCGGTTTGGGTCTTTAGAATGAATCAATTTTGGGTCTTCTGGTGGGACGCACCAGTCGCCGTAAGAATCGCGGGCGATTAATCCATCTTTTCCAATAAAACCGCTCATATAGTCAATCCATTTTTTAGCGCTTTCATAATGTGATTTAATCAGCTCAATGTCCGCATATTGTTCGTAAAGCGCTTGCGGTATAATGATTGAACTGCTTGGCCAGGTTACATTGTCCGAATAAAATTCCCAGTAAGCCGGGCAAACATCAGATATGCTTCCCGACTCCCTCTGGGCGTCTTCCATATCCTGAACCCATTTTCTATACAACGCGGCAACATTAAACAAATAGGTCTCGCCTTTTGATTCTGCGGACCGGTCGCCGAGCCACCCCTGTCGCTCATCCCGTTGCGGACAATCGGTTGGAATACTCCGATAATTGCCGCGCACGCCCCAGACGATATTTCTATAAATTCTGTTCACCAACGGATTTGAACATTCAAATTCGCCTGCTGGTTCAACATCATCATTAACCACACAGCCTTCAATTGTTGAGAGTGACGGTTTTGAATTCAACCCGGTGACTTCAACATATCTAAAACCGTGGTAAGTAAATCGCGGTTCATAAATTTCTGTTCCCCTGCCTTTAAGGATGTAAGTGTCTGTAACTTTTGCTCCGCGGATATTGTCAAGATAGAGTTCACCGTTGGGTTTAAGGATTTCCGAGTGGCGCAAACGAACCGCAGTTCCCGCTTTGCCAGAGGTTTTTAACCGACACCAGCCAACCATATTCTGTCCCATATCAAATATATAAACACCCGGTTTTGGCGTTGTAATGGCGATCGGTTTTAAGGTCTCCGTAACACGGATTGGATTCATCATCTGCGCGGCTAATTTTCCCCCTGGCGGACTTACTATCCGCGCCTGAACCCAACCGGAATCTTCAAAACCAACCTTATTCCAGCCGGGCATTTCCAGCCGCGCGTCGTATTCCTCGCCATCATATTCATTATTCGCACGGATGGGTCCGTTTGTGGTCAGTTTCCAGCTCTGGTCTGAGCAGATTTCTTCAACTGCGCCGTCGGGATACTCAATTCGCATTTGCAATAAAAGTTTAGGATAACCAAAGGTGCGAGTCGGGGCTGGGGTCCGCAACCTTGGCGCAAAATATCTGCCGTTTCCGAGAATTACTCCAATCGCGTTTTTGCCTTTTTTAATATTTTCCGTCACATCATAGGTTACGTAAAACACCCGTCTGTCATATTGTGTCAGAGCAGGCGACAGAACAGCGTTGCCAATTTTTTCGCCGTTAATATAGAGCTCAGACAACCCGAGTCCGCTCATAAAGACTGTTGCGCGAAGAGGACTTTTATTTAGGTTGAATTCTTTTCTCAAATACCGGGCAGGAAGCCGACGTTCTTCCGAGGCGAGAACCTTTCCCCACGGCGCCATTCCAACTTCGCCAAGTACACGCGCCTTCTGCCAGTTTTTTTCGTCAAAGCCGGTCTGATTCCAATTAGTTTCTGGTTTTTGGGCGCATTTCCATTCAGAATCTGTTTTTATGATAACCGATTCACCGGATTCGTATTCCAATCTTAAAATTCCCGCCAGCCCGGCTGGATTTGGTTGCGTTCCTGAATTTTCAACAGAGACCGCGATAACATTTTTGCCAGCAACAA
>JBAMMJ010000120.1:11284-16143 GCA_039793825.1 Verrucomicrobiota bacterium
CAGCAACAAGATGTGGAAGGATATCAAAAGCAAAAGCCGTATGGAAATTATTCATTGAGCCAATTTCCTTTCCGTTAATGTAAATTTTTGCGATGTTGTCGGCAGTGCCGATAAATGATGCTTTGATAAGCTTTTTGTTGCCGGAATCTAAACTAAATTCTCTTCGGAAGAAACGAGTTGCAATCGGCGCCGAGTTTTGAGGCTCTCCTTCTGGATACCAGACCCAGAATGTTCCTTTGAATTCGCCGGATTCCTCAGGTGATTCATCCAGACCAATCCATTTTGCCTTCCATTCGGATTCATTCAAAATTCCCATTGACCACTTAGCCGCAGAGCTCCATTTTGAAACCTTGCCTTCATCGTCCCAGACGCGAACCTTCCAGAAGCAATCCATTGCCGATTTCAGCGGGATTCCGTCATAATAGATGTTTATTGATTGGTCCGAAACTATCCGTCCGCTATCCCAGAGGTCTCCAATATCTTTATTAAGAGAGACGATACTTTCTGAGACAAGAATCTGAAACGCAGTTTGTTTTTTGGAGCGCTGCGCGGGATTTGACGGTCTCAAAATCCAGCTCAGGCGTGGTTTGGGTGAATCAATGCCTGACGGATTTTTCAGGTATTCGCATCTTAAATCCTCTGGAATAAGCGAGGAATATTGAGCAAAACAACTCAACGCAAATAGCATCGTGGCAAGGAAAAAGAATTTTTTCATCGGGGCATTCATTTTATTTTATCATTGGAAGTTTTCTCATTACATATACTGCGGCAATAATTATTCCTATCAATAAAATCGCAGCTAAAATTGTGGCAAAAATCCGCATTACTTTTGCAAGGTTGCTGATTTTTTCCGTCTCTGCGCGTTCTTGAGCCAGCAAAATCTCAAGTTCTTTTTCAGGAGCGAGCACTTTAACTGGACCTTCCTGACGAAAACTCATCACATACCATATAGCCCCCGGATTTCCAAACGACCGAGGTAATTTTTGCATTTGCTCCGTACTGGCAATGACAAATCCGTTGTGATGCCAGTATGGTGAATTTTCCAACGTCCATATCCTGAATAAACCGTAATTATGCGCTATAGACTCAAATCGTTTCCAGATCATTTCCCGTATGGTATCAGCCAGGTCAAAACGGGAAAAGACCTCGCTGTGCAACAACGCCTCCTGCCCGCTGATGTGCAATCCGATTGCACCAAGAACCTGATTTTGAGAATCAACTACAACCTGAAATTCGGTGAAACGTTTTTCAAGCTCCTGCCACGGAAGTTTTTCGCTCTTCCATAGCTCTATCAATTGAGGAATGTCGTCCACCACTGCGCGGCGCACTATAAGCGCTTCGGAATTCATAGTTTAAGAATAACAATTAAGCTTATTGTTTCAACGATAAAAATTTAACACAATCCAATCGCCGTTATTTATCGGGAAACCTGTTTTTGATAATTTTTAATTCCTTCAACAATCCCGCGCGCTATCTGCTTTCTCCATGCAACATCTGAGATTTTGCGCATATCTTCGGCAGAACTCATAAAACCGCATTCCACCAACACAGCAGGAATAGAACAATCTTTTAAAACCGCAAAGCGCGCCCTCTTGACTCCTCTGTCGTCGTATTGAGCCACGGCTGAAAGGGATTTTTGAATGCAATAAGCCAGATACATATTTCGTGTATCATTCCTGTTGCCGGTCATTCTACCTTTTGATGAATTGCCGCCTCTGGCATTTGTTGAATCGGCATTCTCAGGGGTCATACAAAAAGTTTCAATTCCTTTGACTGACTTTGAGTCGCTCGCGTTAAAATGAATGCTTACAAAAATATGCGCCCCGGCTCTGTTCGCAATTTGGGGACGCTCGCTTAAATCAACAAACCGGTCGCTTGAACGTGTCATTACAACTTTAAAACCTTCCTTCTCTAATTGCCGCTTTACTTCAAATGAGAGCATTAATGTATAATCCTTTTCATAATGCCTGCCTTCAATATTCCCGGGGTCTTTGCCGCCGTGCCCGGGGTCTAAACAGACCTTCAGAACTTTTTCAGAGGTTGAAGCCCTCGGCGGCTGAAGAATCGGTTCAACCGCTGTCAGAATATCCAGATTTGATATATAAAAGTCGTTGCCTTTTCTCGCTACAGGAAAGGATAGCCAGACGTTAACGCCATTGATTGTCGCTTTGTTTGAATCGGCAGTGAACAGGAGATTTGACCACCTGCTTTTTAACGTTGCCTCGCCACTTTTAAAATTGAACGTGTATTCAAGATTTTTGCTGCGCGCAAAATCGGCAAGATTAACATACTCCCGCCCAAGTAACGTCGTAGTCTTAAAATAAGCTGCTTCGGAATCAGTCAAATAGATCAGCAGGCAGATTATAGCAGCTGATATAACATTCAAATTTCTCCGACGCAAACTCATCTCTGGATTAAACGTTTTATTCTTAAATACTATTCAAAGAATCCGATATGTAAATTTGAAAAACCACAAATAAGATAAATTAATACATATATACTAAATATTAAGTAATATTAATTATAATAATTTTTAACATAAACATTAAAAATACTTTATATCTATTTTTGAAATTGCACTCGCTATGTGCTATTTAATTATGCCAGTGGCGCCCGGGCGCGCCATCAATAGCTATCGGCGATTTGAAGGGAAGAACCGAGAACCTTCATAAAACAAAAACGATAAACATAGTTTAATAATGATTAACTGGTTGACACAAATTGATAAACTCCAGCCCGTTGTTTACGCGGTGCTGGTTATTTCGTTAATTGCCGTAATCGGGCTTGCTATTGGCAGCGTTAAAATCCGCGGCATCAGCATCGGCATTGCGGGGGTGTTGTTTGCGGGGATTTTATTCGGACATTTCGGAGTCCATATCAATCCGGAGATTCTTGATTTTGCGAGGGATTTTGGTTTGATTCTGTTTGTTTACACCGTCGGGATGCAGGTTGGACCCAGTTTTATAACATCCCTGAAAAAGCAGGGGCTTAAACTCAACCTGATGGCTGCGGGGGTTGTATTGTGTGGCGCCGGGATAACACTTTTATTGGCTCTCTTATTAAATATAGATATTGCCGCCGCTGTAGGGATTTTTTCTGGCGCCACGACCAACACACCATCGCTTGGCGCTGCTCAGGAGGCGTTAAAAACGCTCCCTTCAACCTCATCGGAAAGATTGCTCTTGCCCTCTTTAGGTTATGCGGTTGCATACCCTTTCGGCGTGATTGGAATTATTTTAACAATGATTCTTGTAAAGAGTTTTCTCAAGATTGACCCTGCCTATGAAGCAGAGATTTTTAAGAAGGAACTGCAATCCGATGTTAAGAAACTTGAAAGGGTAAACCTTATAATAGAGAACGATAATCTGGACGGCATAAAACTTGAAGACCTGCCCGGCAGACGGGAATTGGGTGTGGTGATTTCAAGGGTAAAACCCGCTGGAAAAGAGGTGGTTGAACCTGCGCGCAGAGAAATGACTTTGCGCAAAGGGGATATTCTGCTTGCTGTGGGAACAAAACAAAGCCTTGAAAAATTTGAGCTAATAGTGGGTAAAAAAGCCGATATTGATTTGTTAAAAATCCCGTCAAATGTTGTCGCTCGCAGAATTGTGGCAACAAGAAAAGAGGTGCTCGGCAAATCTCTGCGCGAACTCGGTCTGAACGAGATTTATGGAGTGACTGTTTCGCGGGTTACGCGGGCTGATATTGAACTGACCGCTGTCGCGGATTTGAAACTTCAGTTTGGCGATATGTTGATGGTCGTTGGAGAACCGGAAGACATTGACGAAGTCTCCAAATTGCTCGGCAACTCGCTTCAGGAATTAAATCACACAAACCTGATACCGATCTTTGTCGGGATAGCGCTGGGTTTGATTCTGGGTAGTTATCCGATTTCTCTGGCGAATATGCCCGCGCCGGTCAGACTTGGACTTGCTGGCGGTCCTCTCCTTGCCGCTATAATCTTATCCCGAATAGGGAAAATTGGTCCATTGGTCTGGTATATGCCAGTCAATGCTAACATTGCTATGCGCGAATTCGGCATAGTCCTGTTTCTCGGATGCGTGGGATTAAAAGCCGGTCATCAGTTCATCCCGACATTAGTCAACGGCGACGGACTATTATGGATGGGATGCGGCGCGGTTATTACTCTTGTTCCGATGCTGCTGCTGGGTTTTCTTGGGAGGATTGTTTGGAAAATGAATTTTATGAATCTATGCGGTATTCTTGCCGGCAGTATGACAGACCCGCCAGCGCTTGCATTTGCCAACACAATCGGAAAGTCCGACGCCCCATCAATTGCTTATGCGGCTGTATATCCGCTAACTATGCTTTTAAGAATAGTTGTGGCTCAACTGGTGGTGCTATTCCTCGCCTGAAAAACAACAGCTAAAAATTACGCAATTCCTCAGGTTTAGATTATTAAAAATAATTATTTGCATTATTTGCAAACCGAATGTAAATTCCAACAACAAAATTGGCGCTGACAATTATTAGAAATGATCCACATTTAAATCGCGAAAAATCGGAAAGGGGTTGCCAGATGAATAGTCGCATCACAAGAAGACAGTTTATAACAACAACAATCGCCGGGGCAAGTGCGCTCGCGTTGTTTGAAGGTCGCGGTGCAGATGATGCCAGAAGCGGGGAATTTCGCGGCGATGGCATTGTGACTCTGGGCAAAACCGGGATAAAAGTTTCGCGGCTTGCCCACGGTACCGAATACAACGGCTCGCGCCGTTCCTCTGCTCACACCCGGCTCGGACAGCAGGCGTTTACCGAGCTTTTGCGCCACAGTTTTGATAGAGGCGTAAAATTCATTGATATGGCAGACCTTTACGGGTCGCATCCATTCGTCAGAG
>JBAMMJ010000120.1:16153-17129 GCA_039793825.1 Verrucomicrobiota bacterium
GGCATTGACAGAAGCAAATATGTTTTATTGACAAAGATCTGGCCTCATAAAGCCGATTGGACGACTCCAAGCGGCGGGGCAAAGGAAGAAGTTGAACGTTTCAGAAAAGAGTTAGACACCGATGTGATTGACATTTGCCTGATCCACTGCGTAATGAATGATAGATGGGCGGAAGAATTCAAGCGAATCCGAGACGAATTGTCCGAATTAAAACAAAAAGGTATCGTCCGAGCAGTTGGCGTTTCCTGCCACGATTTTGGCGCGTTGAAGGTTGCCGCTGAACATCCCTGAACAGAGGTCATTTTTGCCAGAATAAATCCGCGCGGAAAACAATATTCAATGGACGCTTCGGCAGACGAGGTTGCTGATGTTCTTAAAACCGCCCGCCGCAACGGTAAGGCTGTTGTAGGAATGAAGATTTATGGTGCGGGCAAATTGATAAAACCAGAAGAAAAAGACGAGTCCCTTAAGTTCGTTTTTCGGAACAACCTTGTGGACGCTATCACAATCGGAATGCTCAAAAAAGAAGAGGTTGACGACACGCTAGAACGGATGAGCAAGATTTAGGCCGGTTTTTAAGATTTCGTGCCTGCAAGTTTCGCGTTGTTTTTAGGATATCGGCGTTTTTTGCTGTTAAAAAATGTTTTGTTTTAATTGAATTGTCGGATTGGACAACATACAACCTGCCTATTTTAATACATTTTTTTCCAGATAGTTTAACAGTTTTTCAGCATATTGTTTATGCGCCAGGGCGCCGGGATGGTCGTCGTGGGGAAGATTTCGGTTCTCTGGATTACTTAAGTTTACCGATATATCAACCGCTTTGATGTTTTTCATTTTGCAAAATTCAAGGAGATCAGCGGTTGTGTTTCCTCGCGTTATACCGGCGACGATAAATTCAATGCCGTTTGATTTGCATTCGTTTGCAAAAATCTCCATCACAGCCTTAGTAACTTGATGGCTTTTTACCTTGCGG
>JBAMMJ010000120.1:17139-42625 GCA_039793825.1 Verrucomicrobiota bacterium
GTTCGTTGTATTTTTGTTCAATAAAATGAACAAGCGCTGAATAGCGCTGGAGCGGAAACTCTTTGTATGAGGCGGGGTTTGAAAAAAATGCGAGGTTTCCATTCTTGTCAAAACGTGCGTATGGAGGGGCGATTGTTCCCAATTTGTTGTATGGAACGATAGCCTTTTTCCAGGAACGCAGAAAGGTGTTTCGTTCATCGTGAAAATAGGCGTAAGTTGCAACGACAACAGCAGGCTTTGGGAGCGATTTTAAAAAATATCTGAACTGGTAAAGTGACTGAACAGTGCCATACCCATTAACGCCGAAGTTAAGGACATCGTAGTTTGTGAGCGCGGCTTGTATAAGCCAGGGAAATGTCTGATTATCGTTTAGCTACCAGCCGTGTGTAAAAGAACACCACATAATCCAGATAGATGGTCTGCCTGTTGTTATTTCGCTTAAAGGGCGCGTTGCGCGAAGACCATTGGTCAAGTGGGTAAGCTCAAAAGAATATCCATCATTCAATTTAACCTTAAATTTTCCGGGTAGATGCGAATAGCCTAAAACCGGGTGCGGGCAAAATAATTTTCCGCCGGGTTCAATTTTAATGTTTAGTTCCACAGGTGAATAAGGTTTAAAACCGCGCAGCCGCAGGATAATTTCGCAGCCGAGAAGAAAAAAGATCGCCAGTAACGAAAAATACGCAGCAAAGATTATAACTCGCCTTTTAAAGCGCCGTTTATTGAGGGATATGCATTTCGTGGAATTGGGCATATTCATTGTGGATGTCATTGGTGTTTTTCAAGAAGCGCGATAAAGTGTAAATGGCGCTCAAACAAAAGATTTATTGGAAATGGATAAAGACCGAGATTTGTTTCAAAAGAAATTGGTTTTAATTTTAATTGAGTAAAAGCCCGATCCCACTGTTCCTGACTCCAGTAGTTATACGGAAGAACAACCTTATGGCGGGCGTTACCGACCCAGTCCATAAACCGCAGTGTCTTTTCCGCAAGGAAGCCCTCTTTTAAATGGTCTTTTATTACAATGCTCTTATTTGAAACGCGAGCGGCTTCTTTCAAGAGAATCATAGGATCGGTTGTGTGGTGCAACACATCAATGAACATTGCGCAATCAAAACTATTGTCGGGGTAAGGAATTGAGTTTCCATCAAATTTAATAACTTCAATAAAAGTTTTATCTCTGATTAGCACGTCAAGTCCGGTGATTTTGACATCTGGGCGTTTTTGCAAGATTAATCTGTCTATCAAGCCATCTCCGCAACCAATATCAAGAACGGTAGAGTTTTTAGGTATCAGCAAAGAAATCGCGTCGCTTAATACATTAACCCTACGTTTAAAGATATATTTTTCGTGTATGGAATCTAATAGTTTCATTTTCGTTTCATTCCAAGTACGCTCAAGAAAAAGCTTGAAAAGATTGTCTGAATTCCGAGCATTAAAGCGATTATTGAGGGGATTATCATTCTCAACATTTCAGAGGGCTGAAGCGGACCGAATCCTGTTTTCTGCCAGCAAATGACCGAATAGATAGAACCGGCGAGTCCGGCCACTGATAGTACAGAGCCGACAAGAAGCCCGGTTTCTAATTTAATATATTTAAAGGCTCTGGTCATACGTTCATCCGGGGGCAAGAGCCCTTCGGCTATGGCAAACACTTTTGTAAAAACCGCAAACAGGATTATTTGATATCCTATCAATATTGCGAACGAGCCATAAAGGAGTGTATGAATGTCAAAAACTAAATTGCCTACTTTGCGCGGCGAGGGCAGCAGCCATGCGGATGTTAAGATTCCGATGATCATTAAGACCAATCCGGGATAAAGAAACAGCCAGCGCGGACTATAAAGGAGCATAAAGCGGAGATGCCGCCAGCCATCGCGCCATCTGCGCAGGTGCGGTGGGCGTCCGCGGCCGTCGGGCGAAAGTGTTGTGGGGACTTCGCACACGCGCATATTCAAAAGCGACGCTTTGACGACCATTTCGCTCGCAAACTCCATACCTGTGGTTTGCAAATCCATTTTTTTCACCGCCTCTTTGGCAAAGCCTCGTATCCCGCAATGAAAATCACCGATATTTGTTTTGAAAAAAAGTCGTCCGAGCCCGCTAAGAACCGGATTGCCCAGATATTTATTAAGAAACGGCATTGCCCCGGGTTTGATGCCTCCCATAAACCGATTTCCCATCACAAGGTCATAACCTTCTCTGAGCTTTTCAAGAAATGGCATAAGGTTTGTAAAATCGTAAGAATCGTCGGAGTCTCCCATAATTATGTATTTGCCGCGTGCGGCGTTAATTGCCCCCATAAGCGCGGCGCCGTAGCCGCGAATCGGCACCTCAACAACCCGCGCGCCGAGGCTTTTTGCGATCTCTTTTGAGCCGTCGGTGCTCCCGTTATCGCCTATGACGATTTCGCCTTTTATTCCATTTTTTTCCAGAAAACCCTGCGCCTTTTTAATGCAGATGCCAATTGTTTTGGCTTCGTTGAGGCAGGGCATAATTATGCTCAACTCTACTGGCTCGTTGTTTTCGGATGAATGACCATTCGTCATAGGTATAAATTTTTATTAAATCAATTATTACCAAAAGACAATGTTTAATTCTATTGTTATAAAATATTTTGAGTTGCGCTGGCTAAATTAACACTTATTTTATATACATTTAGTGAGGATGGAGCGTAATTTTTATTTTTTAGTAAAAAGTTTTATGGTAGGAATTTTTATTGATGTTTGCCGATTATTATTGTTGTGTTATTTGATATAAGCGATTTTGAGGATATGTTATTTGTTGTATTTGAAATGGTATTGTTAGATATATACTGAGCGGATGATTTAATATGGCGCGGTGCCGGGCAGAAGTCTATTATTCCGGGCGGGTTCAGGGTGTAGGATTCAGATACACCGTACGAATGCTTGCCGCAGGCTTTGAGGTTGTGGGCACTGTGCGTAATTTGTATGATGGCAGGGTTGAGTTGATTGCAGAAGGCGAGAAATCGGAGCTTGAACAGTTTTTGCAGGCGATACGCGATTCTGAAGTTGGCAGGTTTATCCGCTCCGAAGATATTAAATGGGGCGAGCCGACTGGAACATTGAAAGGCTTTCATATCGCTGGATAGTTGTTGCTAACAACTGGCGGCGTTTGGTAAAGAAGATGGGTCAGTTTAAATGAAGTACGCGATAATAGCAGATATTCATTCTAATCTTGAGGGACTTGAAGCGGTTTTAGCCGACATCAAGGCTCAGAAGTGTGATGAAATTGTTTGTCTCGGAGATATTGTCGGTTATAACGCAAATCCGCGGGAATGCTTAAAGATTATTCGCGATTTAGATATTCCCTGCGTTAAGGGAAACCACGATGAATATTGTTCCACTGATGAAGAGATGAATGGTTTTAACCCGCACGCAGCCGATGCAATCACCTGGACCCGCCAGCAGTTGAGCGACGAGGACAAAAAATGGCTCAAAGAGTTGAAATATGTTCGCCTGATTAAAAACTTTACTATCGTCCACGCAACTCTGGATATGCCAAAAGGTTGGGGTTACGTCTTTGATAAACTTATGGCTGCGGCGAGTTTTACTTATCAAAACACCAACGTCTGCTTCTTTGGACATACGCATGTGCCTCTTGCTTTTATACGCGATAGCGTCGTTCGCGGCGGAACCTATTCAAAGTTCAATGTGGAGCCCGGTAAAAAATACTTCGTCAATGTCGGAAGTGTCGGACAGCCGCGCGATAATAATCCTAAAGCCGGCTACGTAATTTATGATATGGACAATATGACAATTGAATTGCGCCGCGTTGATTACGACATAAAAAAGGCGCAGGCAAAAATTCTTGCTGCGGGTTTGCCACATAGGCTCGCTGACAGACTCGCGGTTGGAAAATAAACGGCAATAAATCAAATTTCGTTTTGCTTATTCAGGAAGGGCAAACAGATGAAGATTTTTATTTTAAAACCAAGTTCATTGGGAGACATTGTGCAAGCCCTTCCAGTGCTGCGACTGCTTAAGTTGCACATTCCTCAATGCCAGGTCTTCTGGTGGATTGATTCACGTTTCAGCGCCGTTTTAGAAGGAGATAAAGATTTGTCCGGTCTTATCTATTTTGACCGCTATCACTGGGCGAACCCCCGGTATTGGGGAGAAGTCTTTCGCACAGTCTTAAACGTCAGAAAAGAACGGTTTGACCTTGTTATAGACCTTCAGGGCTTGTTGCGAAGCGGCGCGTTTGCGTGGGTTGCCAGCGGCAAACTCCTTATCGGTGTTGACGAATCAAGAGAAAGCGCAAATGGGTTTTACGATATTTCTGTGCGGCGTCCCTCTTATTATACACACGCCGTTGATTGGTACCTTGAGGTTTTACGAGTTCTAAAAATACCTGTTCATTTCAATTTTGATTGGATACCTGTTCGCCAGGACATTGCCGATTCTGTTCGCAGAAAATGGCTTAACAACTCAAGGTTTATTGTTATATCTCCAGGAGGCAGGTGGCGGACAAAACGATGGTATGAAGAAAATTACGTCTCGCTTGCAAGTCACATCGCCGGCGAGGATAAAGAGGTCAAGTTTGTTGTTATCGGTGTCAATGAATGCTTTACAACAGGAGAGAAAATCAAGGCAGTTCTCAAAGACAGATGTATTAACCTTGCAGGAAAAACCTCTATTTTAGAAATGATTGAGGTCATCAGATTGAGCGAGTATATTATCGCCAACGATACTGGTCCGATGCATATTGCGGCGGCTTTGAAAAAACCGGTGGTTGCGATATTCGGTCCAACCGAACCCAGACGCACCGGACCTTATGGTTTCCCGCAAGGCGTTGTTCAGGCTTCATTGCCCTGTATTCCCTGTTTCAAACGTAAATGCAAAAATCCGATTGAACTTGAATGTATGCGGCTTGTCACGCCGGAGATGGTGCTCGGAAAAATTCAATATTTAAAATCCGCAGGTTTGATTCAATAAAATAAACAATCCTATTTTTACCTTCGTTCTTAACGGTGTATTTTTTGAATGGTTTACTTTTGAAGTGCCTTTTGATAAAAAGAGTTTGTGTCAATCGTGGACGACAGAAAAAATTTATGGGAGCAAATTGTTGGCTCACGCAGGCTTGTGGTAATAGCCGGTCCGTGCGTGATTGAAGGCGAAGAATTATGTTTTCGCATTGCGGAGTATTTGTCCGATTTATGCAAAAAATTAGGGGTCATCTACCTATTTAAAGCGAGTTTTGACAAAGCAAATAGAACATCTTTAAAGAGTTTTCGCGGACCGGGGCTTGAAACAGGATTGAACATATTAAAAAAAGTCAGAGACAAATTCAATATACCGATTTTAACCGATATCCATGAGCCCGCTCAGGCAGAACCGGTTTCACAGGTGGTAGATGTTATTCAGATTCCAGCGTTTTTATGTCGCCAAACCGATTTAATAATTGCCGCCGCCAGAACAGGAAAGATTGTGAACATTAAAAAAGGGCAATTCCTTTCCCCCTTAGAAATTGGACAGGCAATTCAAAAAGCAGAATCGGTTGGAAACAAAAAAATACTGCTTACAGAGCGCGGAACAACATTTGGTTATAATAATCTTGTGGTTGATATGCGCGTCTTTCCGATAATGAAAAGATTTGGATACCCGTTGATTTTTGACGCCACACATTCGGTTCAGCTACCCGGCGGCGGCGGAGACCGTTCAAGCGGTCAACGCGAGTTTGCGCCGGTTCTGGCTAAAGCAGCAATTGCAGCCGGCGCCGACGGCGTCTTTTTTGAAACGCACCCCGAGCCTGATAAGGCGTTAAGCGACGGACCGAATATGATTCCATTAAACCAGATGCCTGATATATTGCAATTTTTAGCCAAACTTTACGCATTGATAAATTCCGATGAAAACCGCTAAGCGGGTAATATTGATAGTTTTGCTGTTTGCCCTGATGTTTCAAATGCGGTTAATCTCGCAACCGCAGATTGACGCTACTGTCAGAGGCGGATTCGTCGTTCCTGAATTTGACACTCAGAACCGACGCCGCTCGGTGTTGTTCGGTGAAGAAGCGCTCTTTATTACAAACCGCATCTACCTGATTAAAGGTTTAAAAATTGAAACTTATAACGACGAAGAACAACTGGCATGGACAATTCTTGCGCCAAAATGTTATTTTAACTACAACAACAAAACGGCATATTCAGACTCTTCTTTGAACGCGCAATCTGCGGATGGACAATTCGCTATCTCAGGCGAAGGCTTTGAATGGAGACAAACCGATTCGTCAGTAACCATTTCAAACAACGTGGTTACTGAATTAAAATTGATTTCCAGGTCCACCAACGCTCCAAAAAATGTCATACGTCAAGAATTTGTGATAAAATCGGGAAGATTTAATTTTAAGCCGCGTTCAGGCGAGGCTATTTACACAAAAGATGTCAACCTTAATGAAATCCCGACCCGTCAGGGACAGGCTTTGCTGCTCAAACTTCAGTGCGCGGAATTGAGAGCGAAGTTTTTGCAAAAAGGGAGTGGAATAGAAACTATAGAAGCAAAATATAATGTTTCAATCCAGCAGGGCACAAACACCGCTTCGGCTTTAAGCGCAATTTATTACGCAACCAACGACCAGATTCATCTGTCCGGTTCTCCAAAGTGGTCAACAACTGAAGCAGAAGGCGTAGCAGACTTGGTTATTCTTGATAGAAAAAACAACCGATTCATAGCAAACGGCCACACTTTTACCCGCACCAAAGGCGCGGTGGCGCAGACATTCGGATTTGAACTTTTTGAAACCAATAACGTTTCAAAGACAAACGTTTCGGTTCAAATTTTTAGCGACAAACTAACAGTAAATCTGCCGCCTCAGGGCAAAACAATCCAACATCTTGACGCTGAAGGCAAGGTGCGGATTGTTCAGGCAGATTCCTACATACAAGCCGAACAGGCTCAATACAATTGGTCCACAAATGAAATAGCATTTGAATTTTATAAAAATGTTGAATGGCGTTCTAAAGCCTTATCAGGCAAAACCGATTTACTCAAGATTGATAAGCTCAAAAACAGTTTTATTGGAAAAGGCAATGTCTATATCGCTTTTGAACAGGCTTCAAAAACAAATAAAGATTTTGCGTTGACAAACGTTTCAAAAATAGAGGTCTACGCCGACCAGTTTTTATTCCAGAGCAATAAAGTTGATTTTGTCGGAAATATTAAACTAAAAAACAATGCCTTTGTTATAGAATGTTCTGAATTAACACTGAAACTTTCTCCAAAAAATCTGCTACAAGGATTAATAGCCAGGCAACGGGTAAAGGCGCAACAGAATCTAAATAATCTCAACAGTTTAACTAATGGATATTGGAAACTTGAATGCGATTTGCTTGAAGCAACAATTAGAGCCGATGGCCAGAATCCAGAAAAAATTGTCACTCTTGGAAACGTGCAAGCCGCGCATTGCGCCAAATACAGCTCGGCGGAGGGCTTTGAAAATCTGTTAATTAATTGTGGCGACGCCGCGTTTTTGTTTGCCGAAAAGACAAACGCCCTTAAAAGTGTGGCAGCGAGCAACGATGTGTATATCGTCCAGAAGAAAATTTCCACAAATGGAATTATATATACAAACATTACATTGAGGTGCGATCAACTTGAAGCCGAGTTGAGCCAGAATGGCAGATATGTCAATTCGGCAAAGGCAAGCCACAATGTGGTCGTGGAACAAAATGGCACCCCCGGCATATTGTCACCTCCTTTGAGGTTGAGGGCTCAATATGCGTATCTTCAAAATTTCCAAAATACCAACATTATTGATTATATTTTCGTGACGAACAACGTTGTTGTGGAGTATGGCAAGACTTTTGCGATCGCCCGCGAAGCGTTTTTTACCGGCACAAACGAATTAGTTAAATTAAATGGAAATCCGCTGTTAAAAATGAATACACCCGGCAAAACCACAAACCAGCCACCACGCAACATAGAGGTCTCGTCCGCCGATTCACTTTTATGGTTTCGGACAGAAAATAGATTTCAGGCTACAGGACCGTATCAGGTCAAAATTTTAATAGATGAAACAGACAGGAAAAGATTTGAGGCGTTTCGGAAATAGAATCAGCCTAAAAATAAGATGACCGCGAACAACGAACATATTCAACAGCCGGAGAAATCCGACGAGATAATTGGGCTTGCGAGAGAAGAGCCGCAAAATCGCACAACAGATAAAACTCTGCTTAAGACATTTAATCTTGTTAAGTCTTTTAAGAGACGCAATGTGGTTGACGGCGTTTCAATAGAGGTGCGCGCCGGAGAGATTGTCGGACTGATGGGACCGAACGGCGCCGGTAAAACCACAACTTTTAATATCATCGTCGGAATTTTGAAGCCTGATGACGGCTCGGTTGAATTTTGTGGAGAAGAGATATCGCACCTGCCAATGCATAAACGAGCGCGGCTGGGCATCGGTTATCTTACGCAGGAACCTTCCATATTCAGGAAACTCACAGTCGAAGAAAATATTCTCGCAATCCTTGAAACCTGCAAAATCTCAAAGGAAGAACAACAAACACGATTAAAATATCTTTTAGAAGAACTTGATTTGTTGCCTCTGGCTAAAAACGTGGCTTACACTCTAAGTGGCGGAGAAAAACGAAGATTGGAAATAACGCGCTCCCTTGTAACAAGTCCAAAATTGTTGCTTCTTGACGAGCCATTTGCCGGCATTGACCCTATCGCCGTTTATGAGGTGCAAAAAATTATCAGACGTTTAAAAGATCGTGGACTGGGGATTCTTATAACAGACCATAGCGTAAGAGAGTTGCTTAAACTAATTGACCGCGGTTACATCATTCACAAAGGAAAGGTGCTGGTTGAGGGAACCGCCGAGTTCCTTTCAAATGACCCATCGGCGCGCGAAATATATCTTGGACCGGAATTCAACCTATGAAAAGGGAGACAATAACAGTAGAAAGATTCTATTCAACGCAGACCGACGCCTTGCAGCTCAAACTCGTTGCAGGCGCAACAGGTCTAAAAAAAATTATACGCGAACCCACGGTAAATCGCCCCGGGCTTGCGCTGGCGGGTCATACAAAATATTTTGCAATGCGCCGGGTTCAGGTTCTCGGAAACGCAGAAACAACATATCTGAAAACATTGCCGGTTGATGAACGGGTAAAGAGGTATAGAACGTTTTTCTCGTTTAAAATCCCCTGTGTTGTATTTTGCCGCGGACTCAAGCCCGACAGGCAGTTCAAAATGCTTGCCGAAGAATATCAGGTGCCGGTGTTTATTTCTCCTCTTATTACAATGAAATTTATAAACCTCGCCACAATTGCCCTGGAGGCGTTATTCGCTCCACGCCAGACTGTAATGGGAAGTATGGTTGATATTCTCGGAATTGGCGTGATAATTCGCGGTGAAAGCGGCATCGGCAAAAGCGAGTGTGTGCTTGCGCT
The DNA here is from genome assembly GCA_039793825.1 of Verrucomicrobiota bacterium. Lineage (GTDB taxonomy): Bacteria > Verrucomicrobiota > Verrucomicrobiia > Limisphaerales > JAKPVM01 > JAKPVM01. The sequence continues at coordinate 26,558 of JBAMMJ010000120.1, forward strand.
CATTGAAAAGGGGCATAGCCTTGTGTCAGATGACGTGGTAAATTTAACCCTTTTTGAAGGTCAGTATCTTGTCGGGAAAAGCCCGGAAATAACCCAAAATTTTATGGAGGTGCGCGGCATCGGCATTGTTGATGTTCAGGCAATGTTCGGAATTCGCAGCATAAGAAACGAAAAAAGAGTAGACCTCGTTGTTACCCTGAAGGATTGGCACGAGGTAAAAGATATTGATCGGCTCGGAATGGACGAGCAATACGTAAAAATTCTCGGCGTAAAAATACCTCATATAATTATACCGGTGCGTCCGGGTAGAGACATCGCCAGACTCATTGAAGTGGCGGCAATGCACACAAAATTAAAAGCCGCCGGCTATAATACTGCGCGCGAACTTGATGAGAGGATTATAAAAAAATTAGCAGTGTGAACAATCCTTTGTAACCTGATTATGCGCGTTATGAAAGAGCAATTAAAAAACGGAGAAATCTGTTTTGAAGTTGATATGTTGAAGGTGCGGGTTTTCCCCAATCAGCCTTCTATGGCTAAGGCGGCTGCCCGGGATGCCTCCGACTATTTAAACGCCGCGCTCCTTGCTCAAAACAGCGCGGCTATTATCCTTGCGTCGGCGGCATCGCAGGGTCAGTTTTTATCAGAATTAATAACATTGCCCATAGATTGGTCGCGGATAACTATTTTTCATATGGATGAATATCTCGGAATTGACGAAAATCATAAAGCGTCTTTTAGAAAATTTCTCCGTGATAACGTTTTATCAAAAATAAAGCCGCGCACATATCATCTCATTCAAGGCGACGCCCCCGAGCCACTAACAGAATGCGAACGATACACTTACCTGTTAAAGTCGCAGCCCATTGATTTGTGTTGTCTGGGAATCGGCGAAAACGGACACATCGCCTTCAACGACCCACCTGTGGCAAATTTCAAAGATAGATACTCGGTAAAAATTGTAAAATTGGACGATGCCTGCCGTCGTCAGCAGGTTGGAGAAGGGGCGTTTCCCGATATTGATTCTGTGCCCAAATACGCGCTAACATTAACAGTGCCTATGCTTGTATCGGCGCGGCGAATGATATGCGTATGTCCGGAGAAACGCAAAGCCCGGGCGGTAGCCTCAACTTTAAAAGGCGAAATATCAGAAAAATGTCCGGCTTCAATTTTAAGAACCCATAAAAACGCAACCCTTTACCTGGACTCCGATTCAGCAAGCCTCCTGTAAAATGAATACCTGTGAAATTGCTATAGAAATATAGTGAATTTGAAAAAAAAGTTAAAAAGCGACGCGGTTGGTATATAAAATATTCTTATTGGTTTTCTTGCTGAGTCTGTTTTATGTTTTCGGCTTTCTCTGAAGACCCGCCTGGCGAACGCGCAAGAAGAAATGCCTTTAACTTTTCGGCAAATTTCAAACCAACCCCCGGAGTCTCGGCAATTTGTTCCACAGTCGCAAGTCGTAGCCGTTGAACTGAACCGAATTTTTTTAATAACGCAGTTTTACGCTTTTCACCCATACCGGGAAATTCGTCCAGTATGCTTTCTGAAATTTTCTTCAATCTCAATTGAGCGTTGTATGTGTTGGCAAACCTATGAGATTCATCGCGAATGCGCTGGAGAAGTTTTAACGCTCCACTATCTTTGTTAAGACGAATCGGTTCTGATTTATCTGGAATGTAAATTTCCTCAAATTCTTTTGCCAGACCAATTACCGGAATCCCTTTGAGCCCAAGTTTTTCCAGTTCGCCCAGAGCAGCGTTTAGTTGCCCTTTGCCGCCATCAATTAATATAAGATCAGGCATATTTTCAGGTATCGGTGAATTGTCTGGCAATTTAATCTCTTCGGATGATTCTGTTTTGTTTTCTGCAGGGTTTTGAATCGTCTTCCATTCGCGTAGTAAACGGCTGTATCTTCTCCGTATCGTCTCAGCCATACAGGCAAAATCGTCCTGTCCTTCAACGGTCTTAATTTTGTATCTCCGATAATTTGAACGGTCAGGGCGACCGTTTTTGAATGATACCATTGATGCCACCGAAAATGTTCCGCTGATGTTTGAAATATCAAAGCCTTCAATTCTCTGTGGGGGCGCCTTTAAATTTAGCGCGGCGGCAAGCTCGCGGAGGTCTTTGTCCGGGTCAATGGTTGGGGGAAGAGAGTAGGGAAGTCTGACAAATTTCTGCGTGCGTCTTAATGTTTTTTTCAGGTCAAATAACAGGTTTCGCAATTCTGCCGCTTTTTCAAATTCCTGTGCCGCCGCGGCTTTTTTCATCTGTTCCTCAATTTCATCCGCAAGTTCTTCGCACTTGCCATCCAGAAATTCACACGCTGCTTTTACCTGCTCCAGATATTGTTCGCGGCTAACGTTGCCGATGCACGGCGCAGTGCAATATTTCAGATGTGCGTAAAGACAATGTTTGTAATCCTGTTCGGTTGGAGTAAAAGGCGCGCAACCCCGCAGGTTGAATTCGCGTCGGATCAGTGTAAGGATATTTCTAACTGCGCCAGAATCCGGAAACGGTCCAAAATATCGCGAACCGTCTTCCTGTTTTATGCGGGTCAGCGCAAACTTAGGAATGGGGTCGTTTAAATTAACCTTTATCATCAAGAACCGTTTATCGTCGCGGAAACTGACGTTATAGCGAGGATGAAACTCCTTTATCAGACGCCCTTCCAATAACAGCGCTTCTGCCTCGCTCTTTACAACGTGAAAATCAAAGTCCGCAATTGCCTCTATTAGCGCGGAGAGTTTCGGGTCAGCCCAGAATCGCCTTGATGGCAGAAAATACTGGCTCAGTCGCCTCTTCAAATCGCGAGCCTTGCCAACATAAATGACCGTTCCGAACCGGTCCCTCATCAGATATACCCCCGGCTTGTGCGGCACATCCTGCAATTTTTGTTTCAGATGTTGTGAATGCTCCGACATCTATAGAAATATAGCATATCCTTCCGGCTGATTTAATCTTTTGCGCCTATGTAAAAAGAGTTTAAAAAGTGATTAAGCGCCGATTATAACCTAATCAATTACTCAACTTTTGGCGGTTCTTTGATAATTGTGGTTTCCCTTTCGCCCTGTATTTTATCAATTTCGTTTTCGCATTTTCTAACAGACTCTGCGTCTGCCAATACCTCATAATGAATTGTGAAATTGCGCGCCTGTTTCGGCGCCAGAACAGGGACGCGTCCGAACTTTCTTTCAATCCGTCGGTTATATGGAAATCCAGTGGCTGGCTCAATTCCGGTAACATAACCTTCTTCAGGAATGTTTGTGCTTTTCCATAAAGTTAGGTATGGAAGTTCACCAGACGAATAGCGAATTAAGAGTGCCCGGGTCCCGTTCGCATTTCTCAGCATTGCCATCGTTTCCCCGTTCTTATCCGCATACGGTATAAGACAATAAACTCTCTCTATAAACCCGGGAGTCGGCGCGGGATAGATATTGTAATTTTCCACATCTACAGCGGCGCGCTGATTAATTGGCGCAACAGTGCGGATCGGCGCAACAAACCGCGTTCCTTTTTCAAGAATCGGCGAGCCAAGATTAATATGATAAAGCAGCTGAAATTCCTGATTTGTTCCGCCGTGGTTTATTACACTATCCGATACCGTGAGTTTATTGGACTCTGGCGTTGTGGATATCTCGGTCAGCAGTTCCAATTTTGGTCCGTAGAACATTCTTTCAAATACCCTTCCCACTACCTTAATTGTGTAAGGTTCCTGCCTTTCTATAATAACCTCAACTTCAGAAGCCGGTATATTCGCAATCCTGCCGGGCAAGGTTAAATCCATTTCCCCCTCGTCGCCGACGTTATTGATAAATTTATCTTTCCCCGGAGCGCCAGCGTTTTCAAGCCCGCATCTTACTATCCACTCGTTAAATCCTTCAAGCCATCCGAGCCCGCCGCGACCAAGCAGATTTATAAAACAGGGATGAACAATCTCCTTAACAGGAGAATCCCAGCCAAGTCTAATATCGCCGAATTCGGCGCCTATTACTCCCATTCCGCGCGTGGGGCAAATCACAACCCGCATTGTTCCGTTGTTTATCTCTATTAAATCCACGCCTTCCTGTTTGCCGCCGTGGAGTGTCCACTTTTTCACACACCACCCTCTGGGTCCGTGGAATTTTATCGTGGAGGGAGTTAGTTCAAAAGTTTCAAGCCGCAGATTCAAGTCGGCGCTCGTGATGATCTGACGATATGGTTCTTTTATCAGGTTTCGTTTTGGTTGTTTCTTTTTCATAGGCGTGATTTTTGGTATAATTATTGTGCGGCTATTAAATATTGCAAAGAAGATTTTTCTGTTGGCAACTTTGTATCAGCCCCAATATTTCAATGGGTTTCTGCGGTCTTTTAACGGAAACGAAATTCTTGTTCTGTCGCGCTCCGATTGATATACCGCGCAAACCATCTCAATTGTCCAGCGCCCGTCATAGCCGCTGCACATAGGCTGGGTATTATTCTCAATGGCGTGAATCAGATTTTTTATCGGGTGCACGTTATGCGGCTCTATTTTGAATCCTGAAGGTTCGGGTAAGTCCCTGTAAGTGGTTGAGTCTTTGTGCACAAAGAATGGCGAGTTAAGCCATCCAAACTCAAACCCGGATTGATATGCAATAATTCCTTTTGTCCCGAGTATTTCAAACGCCCATTTTTCTCTTCTGGAAAAGTTTGTATTCCAGTGGTCGTTTCGTTTGATTGAAGCCCAATTGATTATAAGGTTGTCCCTGAAAGCAAACATAGCGTTTATAGAGTCGCCGGCGACAAGTATGGGCTCCTTTCCTTTAGCTATATCATTTCTGGTAATCTCTTTACCTTTTGACCTAACGGTCGCAAAACACCATTGCGGGTCGCCAAAATAAAACCGCATAATATCAAAATCGTGTGTGCCCAGAACTATTAAATCCTCCCCGCCAGACCGAGAATCTTGTTTTCCGTGAAAGTTAACCTCGCGCACCTCGCCAATAAGACCCTGCTGGATAAGGTATTTGACTTTTAAAAAATCCACTGTCCAACGGCGATTATGCGCAATTTGAATTTTTACATTCCGTTTTTCGGCGGCGTTCAGGATTTTGTCGCACTCCTCAGGACTTTCAGCCATCGGCTTTTCCATAAAGATACCCAGCGCAACCTCAGATGCCGCAATAGCCATTGGCGTATGACAATCAGGGTGTCTTGGGGCTATGCAAACAAGCTCGGGTTTCTCTTTATCAAGCATTTCCCTGTAATCGGTATATTTTCTTAATGCGCCCGACCGCAGAGCGGCTTTCTCAAGACCCTGAGGATTTGAGTCTGCAATCGCCACGAGCTGCACCTCTTCAATATCCTTAAAAATCAGGTCATAATTATGCCCGTAATCGCCTCCGCCAGTTCTACCGATGATTGACGCCTTATATTTGATTTGTGTTGTTCTTGCAAATGGCGGAGACGCCCCAAATATAGCCCCGCAACTTGTTATCAGCGCGGAGCCTATAAATCGTCTTCTGGATATTAGCATAAAATCATTTTAAGAACAGAAGCCGCAGTCCGACAAGAATCAAAAATCCGCCAAAGGCGCGTTTCAAATCAGGACCGCTCAAAAATTTTGTAAGATACGCTCCAAGATATCCGCCAATTATTGCGGTTGGCATCAATAGGAGCCCAACGCGCCATACAACATTATCCATTGAAAAATGTTTCCCAGCGCTCATTAAAACCGTTGGGATTATTACGAATAAAGATGTTCCGACCGCTTGATGTGGCGTAAGGCTCAAGAAATAGATCATTGCGGGCACCATAACCACGCCACCGCCGACGCCGAAAAGTCCGCTCGCTATTCCTCCAAATAAACCAATTAATGCGGGTATTATATAGTTTATCATAGGCGAAATTAATTTATTACAAATACACCGATATTAAAAACAAATTATTTCTTATCCATGCGCCACTTAACTTCGTAAATATTGACCGGTTCTTTGATTCCTTTGACTGAAACAGGATCAAGCTTAACGCACAATGCGGCAATGCCTGGGGCTTTTTCTTTTAGCTCGTCGTAGGTAGATTGGCTGATTATTATCCTTCCATAACCAGAAACCGATTCAAGCCTGCTGGCGAGGTTAACCTCGCGTCCGAAAATTGTATAGTTAAGAATATGTTCCTCCGAACCCATTAACCCTACCGTGACAAAACCGGTATTGATTCCTGTGCCAAGCATAAGAAGCGGCAGCTCCTCGCCATCCGCATTACCGGACTGTCTTAAATTTTTATTTTGTTCTTCACGGCTCTTGTTCAACTCGTCTATCGCCTTTTGAGCCTCAATCGCAGCTTTTACACATTCTACGGCGTGGTCTTCGGTTTGAGCAGGCGCCCCCCAGAAAGCCATCACGCAATCGCCGATATATTTATCAAGCGTGCCATTGTATTTCTTTACTATGTTGGCAACTGTGGAAAGGTATAGATTAACTGTCTCAAGGGTTTTTCTGGAGTAAACTTCGTAAATCTCTTCTGCCTGAAGGTGGTTAAGATTAAGACTTCTTATTTTTAATTCCGCGTATGAATGCATCCTGTCGGTGAATTCTGTAAATCCGCGAATATCGGCAAAAAGAACAGTGACTTTTCTACGCGTGCCGCCTAATGAAAGCCGTTCTGATTTTAACAACTCATTAACAACATCCGGCGAAACCACTTTTGAAAAAATCCCCTTAATCCGTCGCTGTTCCTTTTCTTCAAAAATAGATTTATAAGTTATTATTGCGGCGCAATTTAAAAATATACCGCCCAAAACCGGGGTGGCTATCGGAATCCAGATTCGTTCTGTGGCATATAAAAAGACTCCGCAACTGATATATTCAATTGCGACAATGACAAGCAGAAGCAACGCCGTTGTCGGTTTTAACCGCCAGCTAATCCAGCCCGAAAATACTGAAATCATAACAATTATTACAAAGTCAACGAATGCAGATGTTTTTTGAATGAATTTTCCGTTGATAATTGAACGCGCCACATTCCAATAAGTGCTGACTAAATAAGTTTCTTTTTCAAGCGGCGTTGCGCCAAGATCGGTCAGGTCGTTGCCTGTGGCAATAGAACCTACAATAACAAGTTTATTTCGCCAGCGCGGGAATATTTTCTCTTTATCCTCCTGATGTCTTATCCTGTCTTTCAAAATCAAACTTTCTATTGCCTCTGTAATAAGTTGTTTGTCGGTCGGGGTAACACTCCAGTCAATAAACATTGATTGGTTTTTATCAATAGGGATTTTGCGGCTAATCCCATTTGTCCCTTTCAGGATTACTCCATCGGCTGTAAATTCAGGATGCTCAAGGTCTAATCCAAGTTCACAGGCGGCTAACGCTATACCAAGATTCCATAATTTATAAGTGGTATATACTTTCTGTTTATCGGTTGCGCCAGGGGGCGGTTTTTCTCCAAGATCAGATAATTTAAAGCACCCGTCTTTATCAACCGGGATAGAAACTTGCCTGTCATCTTGCAATGTAAATATAATCCTGTTTGTCTCAATTTTAGTTGCGTATTTTAGCAACGGATGAACGATTTTGAATTCCTCTATCAGCCGAATACGTCGCAGCACGCCATCGTGGTCTTTTTCGCCCGTGATACTTGCGGTCATCAAAGCGTTTGTGCGGAATAGTTCGTCCGGTAATACCCCTTGCGACGCCGCAAGAATAACGCGATTGTGTTGCTTTATTTGTTCTGCAAAGAATTCATCCGAAAACGCTTCGCCACCTTCAGGCAGCGGAATCTTTGGATGGTCGGGGCGTCGGTTTGCAAACAGGACGTCAAACGCCACCGCCTTTGCCTTTTCGGCTGTCAGTTCCCGCAGCGCAAGCCCGTAGATAGCCCTTGGCCAATAAAGACCGAATTGATACCCAAGACTGCCATCGGCAATTGCGTTTATGCTCTCGTCGCTAATAAAAACAAAACCGAGTTTATCCTCCACTGCAGGGATGAGAGCGCGCGCTTTTCTTACACGCCAATCATAGGTTAACAATTCAAGCCGATTAACGATATTCTCAGCTGAGTCGCTGGTCTTACTGTAAAAATGGATTAAAGATATCAGACACGCAAATAATAAAATCAATATCAGGATTTTAAGCGTGTCCGATTTCATATTTGTCTTTGAAAACAAACAAGCCGGCGACAATTGCCGGCTTGTAAAGGTTTGGTTTTAATTAACGTTCTCTATCATTTTGGAGAACCGCCAGATGAACTGCCGCCCGGAGTTATAGTGCTATCAAAGTTTTGTGTTTCATCTTTTTCGGTTTTTTCAATTGGGGTAACTTTAATAGTCACAGGAGTAACGGCTTCAGGCGGAGCGCCAACATATTCTTGAGAAAGTATAAGTTCAGTGCGGGTCTCAATCATCACATTTTCTGGAATCGTAACGACCTGCGGCGGAGTTGTTGGAGTTGGCGGAATTACCATCTGACCTTCTTTGACATCTATTGTAATCGGTGGTTGTCCTGTGAGAGTAAAGGTATTCCTTACCCATCCTTTTAAGACCACAATCCTGCCATCTGCGCTCACCCGATATTCAGTGCCGCGAATTCCGCATACGCCGACCGGTGTTTTAACTTCGTATTTGGACGCAGCCGCAAGCTTTTTAACGCTGCCAAGAATAGTGCCAGCTTTAAGATCAAGTTCAGTCTCAATAACAACTTCGCCTGCTGCGCGGCTAAAGGTCAATTTATCCAGCGCTAACTGGGTTGCCGGCGTAACCCGCACTACCGGCCCGTTTACCCCGAGGAACAGGTCCACAATACCGGTTGCGTCGGTTTCAATTACCGCGCCTTGTTTCAAAACTGTGTCAACCTTTAACGGCGCCCAATCAGTTACACCTGATGCAGGGTCTTTATATTTTGCAGTCCCTTTGGTAATTGCGCGCACAACAGCTTTTCCCTGTTTTATTTCCTGCGCAACACCTGATATTATTGAACCCAGAAACGTTAAAGCCGCTATGCAGGCTATATATCTGGCTGTGGTTGCAAATTTCATAATTTTTCTCCCGCTTTTTCCATTTAATTTTACAAAAAAATTTTACGGCTATCCCCAAATTTGTCAATAATAATTTGTAACAATTTTTTGTTTCTCTGTCAATTTTATTAATTTATGAATTTATTGCAATAATTATTTCTAAATTGTTAGAAACCAGAATTAACACTAAATAAACATCTCTAATTAATTGGGGCGGTAAATAAATCTTATTCCGGGTGTTAAAATTTCTTGAAAATTATTTTAGGTTGCTGCAAAATTCAAAAGAATTATGCCTAAGAAAGCGCTTATAACAGGGATAACAGGTCAGGATGGTTCATATCTGGCTGAGCTTTTGCTCTCAAAAGGTTATGAAGTACACGGTATAATCAGGAGGGCATCTACATTTAACACAGGCAGGCTGGATGATATTTATGACGATCCGCATTCTGGTCGGGCGCGGTTATTTTTGCATTATGGGGATTTGAGCGACGCAAGCGCTCTAATGCACCTTGTGGCAAAGATTCAACCCGATGAAGTCTATAACCTTGCAGCCCAGAGCCATGTGCGGGTTAGTTTTGATAATCCGGAGTATACGGTTGATATTACAGCCACAGGCACGGTGCGGCTTCTTGAAGCGCTTCGCCAGACAGGTGTAAAGGCGCGGTTTTACCAGGCTTCTTCAAGCGAAATGTTTGGAAAAGTTGCAGAAATACCACAAACAGAAAAAACGCCGTTTCATCCGCGCAGCCCTTACGCCTGTTCCAAGGTGTTTGCTTATTACATCACTGTGAATTATCGCGAAGCTTATGGAATGCACGCCAGCAACGGAATTTTGTTCAATCACGAGTCGCCGCGCCGCGGCGAAACTTTTGTAACAAGAAAAATTACCCGCGCCGTGGCTCATATTAAAGCCGGTTTGCAGGATAAACTCTTTTTAGGCAATCTTGACGCTATGCGCGACTGGGGCTACGCAAAAGAATACGTTGAAGCAATGTGGTTGATGCTGCAACAACCGCAACCGGACGATTACGTCATAGCCACAAATGAAAGCCATAGCGTCCGTGAATTCCTTGAAATTGCATTTGGTTACGTCGGTCTTGACTGGCGCAAATACGTTGAAATTGACCCACGCTATTTCAGACCTTCGGAGGTTGATTATTTGCGCGGCGATTATAGCAAGGCTAAAAAGAAATTGGGCTGGGAGCCAAAGACCAAATTTGAAGACCTTGTAAAATTAATGGTGGATGCCGATATAAAACTTTTAAACGACCAGCTTTCCGGCAAGGTAAAACGACAGGACACCAATCCTTTCGCCCCAAACATAAGCAGATCATAATCTTTCAATGTTATTGCATAATAAACCGCGCGCTCTAATTACCGGTATAACAGGTCAGGACGGCTCATATCTTGCGGAGCTTTTGCTTGAAAATGGCTACGAGGTCCACGGGATTGTTCGCCGAACAAGCACCCTTGTGCGCTCGCGCATAGACCACCTGTATAATAACCCGAATGTTTACAACAAAACCTTCTTCCTCCATTATGCAGACCTTGATGATCCTAACACTATCCGCCGCGCGCTGATTAAATCTGAGCCGGATGAAATTTACCACCTTGCCGGACAGAGCCACGTCGGGCTGAGCTTTGAGATGCCGGAACTTACCTGCGAGCAGATTGCAATGGGAACCCTCCGATTTCTGGAACTAATCCGAGACCTGCCAAAACCGGCCAAATTTTTTCATGCCACATCAAGCGAAATCTACGGCAGCCCAGAACACTTCCCCCAGGACGAACAGACACCAATGCGACCAGTTAGCCCCTATGGCTGCGCAAAGGCTTTTTCAACTCAAATGGTCCGGGTTTACAGAATGGCGTTCAAAGTGTTCGCAGTTAACGGAATAATGTTTAACCACGAATCCCCAAGACGCGGCGAGAATTTTGTAACAAGAAAAATCTGTCGCGCCGCCGCGGCTATAAAACTCGGACTCCAACACGAACTGGCTCTTGGCAATCTTGACGCCCAGAGAGATTGGGGACACGCAAAAGATTATGTGCGCGGTATGTGGCTTGCAATGCAATACGACAAACCCGAAGATTTTGTCTTTGCAACCAGCGAACTCCATTCAGTAAGAGAAATCGTCCAGATTGCGTTCGGTCATTTAAATCTGGATTGGCAAAAATATGTAAAACAGGACCCAAGACTTTTTAGACCGGTTGACCCCGAAAGACTTGTTGGAAATTTCCGGAAGGCAAAAAATTTACTCGGCTGGCAACCGACGGTAAATTTCAAAGATTTGATTATTGAGATGACAGAATCGGAATTAAAAGCTTTGAGTTCAAAACCATAGGTGTTCAGGATTTTGAACCGACTTGAGGCAGGTTCTTGAATTCATCCGATTCCATTATCTTCTTGTAGCAATCAGGGCAAATACCGTGACTGAAAACCGCGTTTGAATGCTCGGAAATATATTTTTCTATCCTCTCCCAGCTCTCTTTATCGGTGCGGATTTTATGGCAATACATACAGATGGGAAGTATTCCTTGCAATTGTTTTATATGAGCGAGCGCCTCTTCAAGTTCGGCAACTCGTTTCGCAAGCGCCTCTTGCAGTTCAACAACCCTTACTCCGACCCCGACTCGCGCCCGCAGCTCGCCTATATCGTACGGCTTGGTTAAATAATCATTTGCCCCAGCCTCCAACCCTTTAATGATGTCTTGTTTTGATTCCTGGGCGGTGACAAAAATTACATATGGCTGAAATTTATTCAAATTCGCCCGTATCATCCTGCACAACTCCAGCCCATCAATTTTAGGCATAATCCAATCAAGCAGAACAAGTCTCGGTGCGTCCGGCTTTTGCAGCTCATCCCACGCTGCAGCGCCATCGGCTGCTTCTATAACTTCATAACTCCACTTCCTTAACATTGAGGTTAATATCGCCCGCGAAGTATCGCTATCTTCTGCCACCAGTATTTTCATTTATTCAGGTTGTTTGGGTTTCTATTATTTTTTTAACCTGATTAAAAATTGTTGACAACTCTTTTATAGAATTTTCAATATGCTCAATCTTTTCTGACTTTAATGAGGATTCTATTTCTGCCGCCACCTTTTTCAAACCCAATGCCCCAACATTTCCAGCCGCCCCTTTTATTGAATGGCTCAGCCTGATTGCCTCTTTGAGGTCTCTGGTTGATAAAGCCGATTCAAGCGCCGCAATCTGCGATTGGACATCTATAACAAAGCCTTTAAGAATAACTGCCGCAGTCTCTTTGTCGCCCCCCAGTTGTTGAGTCAGGAAATTGATATCAAAAAATTCAGGGTCTGGTTTGACCTCGGCGAACGTGTCAGCCGTCTTACGACCTTCAGCCTCGTTTGTTTCAACCAGCCATCGCTCCAGCGTTTTTTCAAGCTCTCGCATTGTGACTGGTTTTGAAATATAATCGTTCATACCGATATTCAGGCATTTTTCTCTGTCGCCCTCCATCGCGTGGGCTGTCATCGCGATTATCGGGATTTTGTGATTTAGCACAAATGAAGAGGGGTCCCGAATGATTTTTGTCGCTTCATAACCATCCATCTCCGGCATCTGGCAATCCATAAGTACAAGATCGTATGGAATTTCAGAAAGGGCTTTCAACGCTTCAAATCCATTGGCGACCGCATCGGCGTGGTAACCCAATTTTTCCAGCATTTTTAGCGCGACTTTTTGATTTGTTATATTATCCTCCGCAACAAGGATTCTAAAGCCTCGCCCTTTGTTGCTCTGCGCCTGCGTATGGTCTTCTATAAAGATTTCTTTTCTGCGCGATTTTGAAGTATCTGACGGAGAGAATAGATTCGCGAGCGTTTGCAAAAGATGAACCTGCCGAATCGGTTTTGTCAGATAACCGGAAAATCCTAGATTGCGCAACCGCGCAATATCCCCCCGGAGGTTTACAGAAGTCAGCATTATCAAAATCGTTGAACCCAGTTCTTTATCCTCTTTGATTAGTTTGCCGGTTTCTTCTCCGCTCATCTCCGGCATATGCATATCAAGCAAAACCACGTCAAACGGTTTGCCTTCTTTGAAGGATGTTTTTAATTTTAATAAAGCGGTTTGACCGTTGCTTGCTTCATCATAGAGACATCCCCAACTATCTAATAATGCTTTGAGCAACTTTCGGTTTGTGGAATTATCGTCAACTATTAAAATCCGTCTTCCTTTTAAAACATCTCTGGCTGGCAGACCGTTTACCGGCGCTTCTTTTAATAGTTCAAATTTTGCAGTAAACCAGAAGGTTGAACCTTTGCCGGGGGTGCTTCTGACGCCGATTTTTCCGCCCATCATCTCAGCCAGACGTTTTGAAATTGACAGCCCAAGACCGGTGCCCCCGTAGCGCCTTGTTGTAGAGGAATCAAGTTGATTGAACGGCGTGAAAAGATTGCTCAATCTTTCTTCAGGTATACCGATGCCAGTGTCGCTCACTTCAAATAATAAAGTCGCTTTTTCATCTTTTGTCTCCAGATGACTCACCGTTATTGAGACCTCGCCTTTTGGGGTGAATTTTATTGCGTTGCCGAGCAAGTTTATTATTATCTGGCGCAATCTCCCCGGGTCGCCGCGCAACCATTGCGGAACATCCGGCTCTATAAAGCATATAAATTCAAGTCCTTTCTCCTGCGCCTTGAACGCCATCAAATCCGCCGTGTCTTCCAGCACGCTGTGCAGGCTGAACTCTAATTCCTCAAGTTCAAGTTTCCCAGCCTCAACCTTTGAGAAGTCAAGAATATCGTTAAGAATTGTCAATAACGCTTCGCTGCTGTTCCTGATAGTTTCAGCGTAGTCCCTCTGCTCAGGTGTCAATTCAGTTTCAAGCAAAAGCCCTGTCATACCAATAATGCCGTTCATCGGGGTGCGGATTTCATGGCTCATATTTGCCAGAAATTCGCTCTTTGCCCTGCTTGCATCTTCGGCAATCTCTTTTGCCTTGCGGAGTTCTTCTTCAAAGTTTTTTCTCTCAGTTATATCAAGCCCAATACCTACAAGCCCGATAATATTGCCGTTTTCGTCTTTTAAGGGCAATTTGGACGTTAGCCACCATTTTTTATTTCCCTGCGGATCAATGATTATCTCTTCCCTGTTAAGCACAGGATTGCCGTTAATAACGGACAGATCGTCCATCCAGAATTTTTCGGCAATTTCGCGCGGATAGATGTCAAAATCGGTCTTTCCAATGGCTTCTTCTTCGGTTTTACATCCCATCATCCTTAACTCTGCAGCATTGGCAAGTGTTTTGCGTCCCTGTCGGTCTTTTACATAAACGGTATGTGGCAGATGGTCTATCACGGTTCGCAACAGAATCCGTTCCCGTTTTACGAGTTCCTCAGATTCCTTGCGCTCTGTAAAATCGTGTCCTATTCCGACAAGCCCTATGATATTTCCCTGCGCGTCTTTGAGCGGAATTTTGGTTGTCAATATCCACCGTTTTTTGCCGCTTGCTTCAAGGACAGGCTCTTCGCAGTTTATTACAGGCTTGCCCTCCTTGATTACCTGCATATCATCGGCGTAGTATTTCTCCGCATATTCTCGCGGAAACAATTCAAAATCGGTTTTCCCTATCGCATCCTCTTCTCTCTCAAAGCCCATAATTTTCAAATCCGCGCGATTTGCCACTGTCTTTCTGGCTTCAGCGTCTTTGGCGTAGATAACCTGTGGCAAGTTGTCTATAAGCGTTCGCAGTAATAACCTTTCCCGCTGCAGTTTTTCCTGAGCTATTTTGCGTTCAGTTATGTCGCGGATTATTGCAACAATTCGCCATTTTTCATTCAAAAAGATCGCCGACAGAGATATTTCAACCGGTAGCTGTTTGCCGTTTTTGCCTGTGATGAATGTTTCTATTGCTTCTTTGGGAACAGCGCTTGAACCTTCTTTTAGCGCCTTCTCAATAATAATATGAATATTTTTATCAGCCTGTTCATTTTTAAAGAGTGTGACAAACTTTTTACCGATTATTTCGTTCACGGCATATCCACACAACTCACACGCTGACGGATTGACAAAACTGATATCGCCGTTTTCGTCTGTCAGAATGATGCCGTCGTTTGCCGCCTCGGTAATACCTTCAAACAGCAACTCTCGCGCAATCAATGCGGCGGTCTTTTCCTGGGCGAGTTTTTCGGCTTTTACCCGCGTCATTATCAGCGATCGGATATAGAAGAAAGAAAGCAGGGTAATCATTATACCAAGAGGCAACACGGTAAAATAGGCTTTTGACACGTTCGCTTTTATGTAAGAACTATCTGCGCAGAATTTGAGTTCCCATCGCCTGCCAGCATAATCAAAGTCATATATCGCTTCCTCTTTGATATCCTCAACAATATCGGACTTTTTTGTTTTTTCACTCTCTTTTGGCAATTGGGTTAACAACCGTAGAGTATCATCGGTTTTATCGTATACCTTTATGGTTAATCCTTCTTTAAATGCTGTTGAAAGCGTAGAACTAATAAGTCTATCAAGATATATCGCGCAAAAAACAAATCCGCCAAGATTCTGTAAACCGTTTGAAAAAGAAGAATAACTTTTTGTCTCAAAAACAGGACTTACCACCATAAAGCCGCTTTTTTTATCTTTCTCAAAAAACAGTGGAACACCATCGCTTGCGACCGATGTGGCTTTATTCATAGAAACCATTAGAGCAGACATCAGGTTGGTTATTGAACCGATATCCAACCCGATCGCCCCGCCGTATTCAGCCTCAGGTTCTATAAATTGAACAGGAAAATAAACTTCCCGATAAGTTGCAGGTATAAAATTCCCGGAGTCGTCAAACTCCATAACCGTAAATTCCAGATGCCCGGACATACGCATAAAATTCTCAAAATCCTCTCGCTCCGTGCTTAAAACCCGCGGCGCCCAGCCCATTGTTTGCACCGGCGAACTATTAGAAATCAACGGCTTGACAAACCTGCTGAACTGTTCTGAATTAACCTGACCCGAAGAGCTCTGAATAAATCTTCTGATGGAATCAATTTCCTTTAGCCGTTCTCCAAGGGAATCAATCATAGCCGACGCCCTCAAATTTGATTCGTAATAAAAGTCGCGTTTAAACCTTTGAT
>JBAMMJ010000120.1:42635-43035 GCA_039793825.1 Verrucomicrobiota bacterium
GCATCGTGTTTTGAAACAACAAACAGTAGCAACGTCGTTACCAATCCACAGCAGGCTATCAAGTGCGGAACCCACGGACCTATCCTGTCAATTACAGTATTCTCTTTCCTTTCGGGAGGTTTTGTATTCATTATAAATAGCGCAATAGATTAATAAAATAATTCTTACCCTTAAAAAGGGTAATCAAACATAAATGTCAATCCTATTTTTAATTTGTTAATCGTCATAAACGGCGCAAAAATTAAATATTATTTTATCCTGCTCACAGTTTGGCTTAAATATTTGAAAGATGTTCTCGCGAACCGATCTTTCCTGAATCATTAGCATTCCAGGAAAAAAGGAACTTTTGGGTGAAATAAGATTTTTAAAAATTATTTAGTATTTGGCTGAACCGACCCCG
>JBAMMJ010000121.1:0-6520 GCA_039793825.1 Verrucomicrobiota bacterium
TGCGTTTGCCACGAACGGTCTGTCCCATTTCAACTATGCCGTCTATTTTTGAAATTTCCGCCGCGTTTTTCGGGCGTCGCGCTTCAAACAATTCCGCAACGCGTGGCAGACCACCGGTGATATCTTTTGTTTTGAGAGTTTTTCTTGGCGTCTTAGCGATCATTGAACCGGCGTGTATATAATCGCCTTCGTCAACCATTATGTAGGCGCCTGCGGGGATTGGATAATTTTCCAGCTCATTGCCGTTCTCGTCTTCAACAATGATTCTCGGGTGCAAATCTTCCTTGTGTTCTATGATAATCATCGCCTCGCTTCCTGAAACGGGGTCGGTCTCGCGTTTCATTGTAGCGCCTTCAATAATGTCTACAAACTTGATGGTACCGGATTTTTCCGAAATAATCGGCGCGTTGTACGGGTCCCACGCTGCGAGAATCTGGCCTTCGTATTTTTCTTTGGTTTTCTCGTTTATAGTGTAGCCGGTGATTTTTTGACCGTCTTTGACGAAGAGCACTGTTCCTGTGGTAACGGCGTGAGTTTCCAGTTCGCGCCCGTCATCTGCTACAATGGAGACGCTGCCGTTTTTATTTAGCACGACCGCATTACCATCTTCAAGTTGGACGTATCGGATGTCGTTATAGCGCACGGTGCCGGCGTTCTTTGTAATGATCTGCGGCTTGCGGTAGGTTTGAGAAGCCGTGCCACCGATGTGGAAGGTTCTCATTGTTAATTGAGTTCCAGGTTCGCCGATTGATTGCGCGGCGATAATGCCTATTGCCTCGCCAAGCTCAACCATCTTCCCTGTGGCAAGGTTTCTTCCGTAGCATCTTGCGCAGACGCCGTTGCGGGTTTCGCAGGTAAGCACTGAACGTATTCTGATGCGGTCAATATCAAGGGACTCAATTTTTTTGGCTATTTCTTCGGTGATTTCTTCATTTGCTTTGACAATGTATTCTTTGGGGTTATGTGGATTTATAACGTCATCTGCGGCGAAACGTCCGATTATGCGTTCGCTAAGTTTAACAATTTCTTCTTCGCTTTCTGTAATAGCCTGAACCCAGATTCCGTTGGTGGTGCCACAATCTGATTCAAGCACGATGACATCCTGCGCAACGTCTACGAGTTTGCGCGTCATATAGCCTGAGTCTGCTGTTTTGAGCGCGGTGTCGGCGAGTCCTTTTCGGGCGCCGTGAGTGGAAATAAAGTATTCGGCAACTGTAAGCCCCTCTCTGAAGTTAGAAAGAATTGGTTTTTCTATGATGTCGCCGGAGGGTTTTGCCATCAGCCCACGCAGACCGGCGAGCTGGCGAACCTGTTGTTTATTGCCACGCGCGCCAGAGTCAACCATTAACCAGATCGGGTTGTACTCTTTCTTGCCCATATTGTGCTCCAATGTCTTGAGCAAAACTTTTTGAATGTTTTCCGTACAGAGCGTCCAGATGTCTACGATTTTGTTATAACGTTCAACCAGCGTAATTATGCCTTTGCGGTATTGCCGTTCAACTTCTGCGATCTGGTCTAAAGCGTTTTTAATTTCTTTGTTCTTTTCTTTTGGAATGATGATGTCTTCAATGCCGATAGAGACACCAGCGCGGGTGGCTTCTTTAAAACCGAGGTCTTTTAGTTTGTCTAACACTTCAATAGTTTTTTCATGGCCACACACCTTGTAGCAGTTCCAGATCATATCGCCGAGCTGGTTTTTGCCGACCTGTCTATTCCAGAATCCGAGTTGTTCTGGCCAAATTTCGCTGAAAATGACTCTGCCGACTGTGGTTTCAATGACCTTTGATTTAGAGTCGCCGTAGATGGTTTTCTTGCCGTAATCGGGGTTTGCCAGCAGAATGCGGTCGTGGGTTTTCAACACCTCTTCGTGGTAGGCGAATATGACCTCGCTTTTTGAACCAAATAACATCAGGCGTTCGCCCGGTTTTTTTGGTGTGCGCGGCTCTGCGGTCAAATAATAACAGCCCATAGTGATGTCCTGCGTTGGGGTCATAATAGGTTTGCCGCTGGACGGGCTGAAGATATTAAGCGAGGACATCATCAACAGGCGGGCTTCCAGCTGGGCTTCAATGGAAAGCGGCACGTGGACTGCCATCTGGTCACCGTCAAAGTCGGCGTTGTAGGCGGTGCAAACCAGCGGGTGAATACGGATAGCCTCGCCTTCAATGAGAACCGGTTCAAAGGCTTGAATTGAGAGCCGGTGCAGGGTTGGGGCGCGGTTTAATAGGACAGGGTGTCCTTTGGTAACTTCTTCCAGGATGTCCCAGACCTCTGGCGCCTGCCGTTCTATCATTTTCTTTGCCGAGCGGACTGTGTGAACATAACCGAGCTCTTTGAGGCGTCGGATTATGAAAGGTTCAAATAGGACAAGCGCCATCTTTTTTGGCAAACCGCATTGATGGAGTTTGAGTTCCGGACCGATAACGATCACGCTTCTGCCGGAGTAGTCAACGCGCTTGCCGAGCAAGTTTTGACGGAATCTGCCGCTTTTGCCTTTTAGCATATCGCTTAAAGACTTGAGCGGGCGGTTGCCGGTGCCGGTAACCGCGCGTCCGTGACGCCCGTTATCAAATAGCGCGTCTACGGCTTCCTGGAGCATTCGTTTTTCGTTGCGGATAATTACTTCTGGTGTTTTTAGCTGCAACAGGTTTTTGAGCCTGTTGTTGCGGTTGATGACGCGTCTGTACAGGTCGTTTAGGTCTGATGTGGCAAATCTGCCGCCTTCAAGGGGAACGAGCGGTCTGAGGTCGGGCGGTATGACCGGCAAGACGGTTAAAATCATCCATTCTGGGCGAACTTTTGCCTGAATAAACGCCTGGAGGAGTTTGATTCTCTTTGCGATTTTTTTCCTGACCTGTTTGCTTTTGGTATCGTTCATTTCCTCCTGGAGTTTGGCGATCTGGGCATTCAGATCAACTTTTGCAAGGGCATCGCGCACGGCTTCTGCGCCCATTTTGGCTACAAAGGCATCCGGACCGTAGGTTTCGCAAGCCTCGCGATATTCGTGTTCGCTTAGGAGTTGATGTTGCTTGAGTGGGGTATTGCCGGGGTCTATTACCATATAATCTTCGTAATAAATAACCCGCTCAAGGTTTCGGGCTGTCATATCAAGGACAAGCCCTATGCGCGATGGCATACATTTGAAAAACCAGATGTGAGAAACCGGGACGGCTAATTCTATATGTCCCATTCGTTCGCGGCGAACGCGCGAGAGGGTGACTTCAACGCCGCAGCGGTCGCAGACAACGCCGCGGTGTTTGATCTTTTTGTATTTTCCGCAGGAGCACTCCCAGTCTTTTACAGGACCGAAGATGCGCTCGCAGAACAGACCGCCTTTTTCGGGTTTAAAAGTGCGGTAATTAATTGTTTCTGGATTTTTTACCTCGCCTCTTGACCACGAGCGGATAGTCTCGGGAGAGGCGATTGAAATAGCCATATACTCTACTTGATTTACTTTATCAAGTCCGAGCAGTTCGCGAGTTGCTTCTTTGGTGTTCATCGCTTTAGTTAAGAATGTTGTTAAACTGTTGTTATGTCAGCGGGTTTAAGGGATTCGTCTTCTGTTGAATAACCGATCTTTACATCAAGTCCGAGCGACTGCATTTCTTTGACCAATACGTTGAAAGACTCAGGCACTCCGGCTTCAAGGCAATTGTCGCCTTTTACGATGCTTTCGTAAATCCGGGTACGACCCTGGACATCGTCGGATTTAACCGTTAGCAATTCCTGCAGGGAGTATGCGGCGCCATAAGCCTCCATAGCCCAAACTTCCATTTCGCCGAATCGTTGTCCACCGTATTGGGCTTTGCCACCCAGCGGCTGTTGTGTAACGAGCGAATAAGGACCGACGGCACGGGCGTGAATCTTGTCGGCTACAAGGTGGGCAAGTTTCATCATATAGATGTAGCCAACTACCACTTCCTGATCAAACGGCTCGCCGGTTCTTCCGTCGTAAAGGCGTGTCTTTCCGTTTGGCGGAAGTTTTGCCTCTTCAAGATATTTACGGATTTCTTCTTCTTTGATTCCGTCAAATACAGGCGTGGCGAATTTCATACCCAGCATTTTCGCCGCCCATCCGAGGTGGGTTTCAAGGACCTGTCCGACGTTCATACGCGAAGGCACGCCGAGCGGATTTAGGACAATGTCCACAGGCGTTCCATCGGCAAGGAAGGGCATATCTTCTTCGGGGACTATCTTTGCAACAACGCCTTTGTTTCCGTGGCGACCAGCCATTTTGTCGCCGACGGAGAGTTTACGTTTTGAAGCCACGTAAACCTTTACCGATTTTATTACGCCGGATTCAATTTCGTCCCCGGTCTCTGCCCGTTCAAGGTCTTCCTCGTATTGCATTTCAAGTTCTTCAAACTTCCGTTTGAAGCCATTAATGATTTCTTCAATCTTGTTTCGGATTGGAGAGGGGTCAATTTCAATCCGGTCATAGACTGCGGCGAGTTTCCGCAACAGGGTTTTGGTTATTTTTCTGTTTGCAGGGATAATGATTTCGCCTGTCTCTGAATTTACCACTTCAAGCGGAATTTTTTCACCCAGAAGTATGTTGCTCAAAGCCTCAGTAAGTTGGTCTGTGAGTTCTTCTTTCTTTTGTTTATATTCATCCAGAATCTGTTTGCTGCCTCTTTTCTTTTCGCCTTCTTCTGCCGGTTTTTCTTCTTCTTTTTCTTTCTTTGCCGAGACTTTAACATCCATCACTATCCCATAGGTGCCGGAAGGAACTTTTAGAGAGGTGTCTTTGACATCGGCGGCTTTTTCGCCGAAGATCGCTCTTAAAAGGCGTTCTTCCGGTGCCAGTTCGGTTTCGCTCTTTGGCGTTATTTTACCAACCAGGATATCACCCGGCTTAACTTCTGCTCCGATACGGATGACGCCGTCTGGTCCGAGGTTTTTTAAAGCCTCTTCGCCGAGGTTTGGAATGTCGCGCGTGATTTCTTCCGGACCGAGCTTGGTATCGCGGGCAACCACTTCAAATTCTTCTATGTGGATAGAGGTAAAGACATCGTCTTTAACAATGCGTTCGCTGATAAGAATTGCGTCCTCAAAGTTATAGCCGTTCCAGGGCATAAACGCCACGAGCACATTGCGCCCCAGAGCCAGTTCGCCTTCTGAGGTGCACGGACCGTCTGCGATAATCTGACCTTTCTTGACGACATCGCCTTTTTTGACGATTGCCTTCTGATTTATGCAGGTGCCGTTGTTTGAGCGCTGGAATTTGCGCAGGTTATAAATATAAACTCCGCGTTCGGGGTCGTGTTTAAATTTTCTTTTTCCATCCGGGAGTTTGCCGTCGGGGGTGATAATTATGTAATCGCCTGTAACAGAGGCAACCCTGCCGCCTTCTTCTGCTACTACCACGGCTTTTGAATCGCGGGCGACGCGTTCTTCCATACCGGTGCCAACAAACGGCGCCTCTGTAACCAGCAGGGGCACAGCCTGTCGTTGCATATTGGAGCCCATCAGCGCGCGGTTGGCGTCGTCGTGTTCAAGGAACGGAACCAGACTTGCCGCAACCGATACAACCTGTTTGGGCGAGACGTCCATATAATGAACTTTTTCTGGTTCTGTGGAAATAAAGTCGCCGCGATATCTACAAAGGACGTTCTCGTTTTTGAAATTCCCTTTTTCGTCAATCGGCTCGTTTGCCTGGGCTATGATGAAATGTTCCTCACGGTCTGCTGTAAGGTATTCTACCTTGCTGGTGACCTTGCCGTTTTCAACTTTTCGGTATGGTGTTTCAATGAATCCGAATTCGTTGATTCGGGCAAATGTGGCAAGTGAGGAGATTAGCCCGATGTTTGGACCTTCGGGTGTTTCAATTGGGCAGATTCTGCCGTAGTGCGAGGGGTGAACGTCGCGGACTTCAAATCCAGCCCTGTCGCGCGAGAGTCCGCCAGGTCCAAGAGCCGATAGCCTTCGTTTATGGGTCAACTCAGCCAGTGGATTGATCTGGTCCATAAACTGGGAGAGTTGACTGCGACCGAAGAAATCGCGGATCACTGCCGAGAGCGCCTTTGGGTTTACGAGTTTTTGAGGCGTCATCTGTTCAATGGATTGGTCAAAGAGCGTCATTCGTTCTTTGACCAGACGTTCTGTTCGCGCCAGACCGACGCGGCACTGGTTTGCGAGCAATTCGCCGACTGTGCGAACGCGTCTGTTCCCAAGATGGTCAATATCGTCAACTACGCCCTCGTGGCGGTGCAATTTAATGAGGTGTTTGGTTGCCGCTATGAGGTCTTCTTTGCGCAGGATATGGACGTCGTTGTTGTCGGTGAAACCGAGTTTCTGGTTAATTTTGTATCTGCCGACTCTTGTTAAATCGTAACGTTTGGGGTCAAAGAAAAGCCGTTTAATTAAAGCCCGCGCGTTTGCCGGGGTGACGGGGTCGCCCGGGCGCAACCGTCGGTAAATATCTTTAAGCGCTTCTTCTTCGTTGCGTGTGGGGTCTTTTTTGATGCATTTGATAATCAGACCGTCATCTTCACTTATATCAACAAACCGAATTTTTTTG
>JBAMMJ010000122.1:0-6349 GCA_039793825.1 Verrucomicrobiota bacterium
TTTCGTGGAGTAGCGAATCTCCTAACCAGTGTATCGCCGTGGCTATTCCTAACGTTTTAAGTTACAATATGGTAGGAGTTAGGTCAAAAAAAATATATAAACTATGATTTAAAAATTATGGTAGTTTTTATGGGTTGATAATAGGAATTCAAAGGACTAAGCAGAGATTCTTTAATCGTGTGGACTGAACTGCGAATGAGGAAGTTCAAAATTCTTAATCAGAAAAAGTTGCTTCCATTGGATGTGGATTGGGAGTTTGCGCTTTGAAGGCTACTTTAGGTCTATAAAATTTCGTTTTTGCGCTTATGAAGTTCGGAGAGTGTATTGGTAGCTTGCCGCATTGATAAGGAGAAGCCCGATGATAGAACAATTAAACCGCCGACTCGGCACTGGATTTGCTTTTCGTTGCGACAAAAAATAAACCTATTTTCATATAGCTTGCAGGGGGCTAAATTTGGTTGCGGGGGGTGGATTTGAACCACCGACCTTCAGGTTATGAGCCTGACGAGCTACCGGGCTGCTCCACCCCGCGACTCAAAAAATGAATTTAACATTTAAATGATAAATTTCAAGAGTTAATGTTATAGCGCCAGAGGATTTTGTAAAGCGGGAAAAAATAATATGTTCTTCAGTTGAAGATTGTGTTTTATTTTTTTTGCTAATAGTTTAGTTTTTCTGAGTCAGAAAACTTGAAACGAAATACAATAAGAGTGATGAAATATGGCGAAAACACCTAAGTATGTATATTTTTTTGGCGGCGGCAAAGCCGATGGCAATGAGTCAATGAAAGAGTTGTTGGGCGGCAAGGGGGCGAACCTTGCCGAGATGGCTGGTCATCCTGACTTAAAGCTGCCGGTGCCTCCGGGTTTTACGATTACGACCGAAGTCTGCACTTATTATTACAAGCATAATCGGACTTATCCAAAAGAATTGAAGCCGCAGGTTGACGCCGCAATGGCGAAGGTGGAAAAGCTTCTTGGAAGGAAGTTTGGCGATCCTGAAAATCCGTTGCTTGTCTCTGTTCGGTCCGGGGCGCGCCGTTCAATGCCCGGTATGATGGAGACGGTGTTGAACGTCGGGTTAACGTCTAAAACAATCGGCGGGCTTATCAAACAATCCGGAGGGAATGAACGTTTTGCTTACGACGCCTATCGTCGTTTGATTATGATGTATTCTGATGTTGTGATGGAGAAGGCAGCCGGCATTGAACCAAAAGATGGCAAAGGTATCCGCAAGGTTCTTGATGAACGGCTTGAGGAGGTTAAGCATAGCAAAGGATATAAACTTGATACCGAGCTTACGGTTGAAGATTTGAAGGCTCTTGTTGAGGAGTTTAAAAAGATTGTTAACGATGTGCTTGGCAAGCCGTTCCCGGACGACCCGCAGGAACAGCTTTGGGGCGCGATCGGCGCCGTTTTTGCCAGCTGGAACGGCAAGCGCGCCGTGGAGTATCGCCGTATTGAAAAGATTCCGGATGAATGGGGGACTGCGGTGAATGTGCAGTCTATGGTATTCGGGAATATGGGTGAAGACAGCGCCACCGGTGTGGCTTTCACAAGGAATCCTGCCACCGGCGAACCAACGTTTTATGGTGAGTACCTTGTAAACGCGCAGGGCGAAGACGTTGTCGCCGGCATCCGCACTCCTGCGCCAATCAATGAAGAATCCGCAAATGACCAGAGCCGTCATCTGCCGACGCTTAAGCAGATAATGCCAAATATCTATAAAGAGCTGGATTCAATCCGCAAGCGGCTGGAAAAGCATTATAAGGATATGCTTGATATTGAATTCACGATTGAAAAGGGCAGGTTGTTTATGCTCCAGTGCCGCGTTGGAAAACGAAATGGGGCTGCGGCAGTTCGGATGGCGGTAGATATGTATAAGGAGAGGTTGATTGACGCCGATACAGCCATAATGCGCGTCGGTCCAAATCAATTAGTTGAATTGCTTCTACCGATGCTTGATCCGAAGGCAGAGCTCGCCAGCCATCCGATTGCAAAGGGTTTACCTGCCGGTCCGGGCGGCGCGGTCGGACGCGTTGTGTTTACATCAAAGGACGCAGTTGAATGGGCTTCGCGCGGCGAAAAGGTGATACTTGTGCGTGAAGAGACATCCCCTGAGGATGTTGACGGAATGCACAAAGCGCAAGCGATCCTCACAAGTAAAGGCGGTATGACCTCGCACGCGGCTCTGGTTGCGCGCGGCTGGGGGAAATGCTGCATAGTGGGTTGCGGCGATGTTCAAATTGCTGATGACAACAAGTCATTCAAGACAAAGAGCGGCGCTGTTGTAAAAGAAGGCGAGTGGATTAGTTTGAATGGCACGAAGGGGCTGGTTTATCTTGGGCAACTGCCGCTGATTGATGTTGATATTGAGCACAACACCTATCTTGCGGAGTTTATGAAGCTTGTGGACAGGGCGCGCGTGCTAAAAGTCCGCACAAACGCTGATACTCCAAAAGACGCCGCGCAGGCAATTAAGTTTGGCGCTGAAGGTATTGGGTTATTCAGAACCGAGCATATGTTTTATGGCGAAGGAAGCGACAAGCCGCTATTCATCCTTCGCAAGATGATTGTGAGCAAGACTACAGAAGAGCGGCGCAAAGCGCTTGATGAGCTCTTCCCGTATGTGAAGAATGATGTTAAAGCCACGCTTGAAGTGATGGACGGCAGACCGGTCACAATCCGTCTGCTTGACCCGCCACTTCACGAGTTCGTGCCGCATGATGAACAAAAACTGGCTGCTCTGGCAAACGACCTTGGCGTGGATGTTGCGGAATTAAAGAAACGCGCCGAAGCATTGCGCGAAAACAACCCGATGCTCGGACACCGCGGCGTGCGGCTTGGAATCACTTATCCGGAAATCACCGAAATGCAGGTGCGCGCCATCCTTGAAGCCGCAGCAGAGCTGATACAGGCTGGCAAGAAGGCGCTGCCTGAAATAATGATTCCGGTCACCTGCACGGTCAATGAATTGACACATCAAAAGGTTATCGTGGATAAGGTTGCAGAAGAGGTCAGGCAGAAGTTTAACCTCAAAAAACTGCCGTTTATGTTCGGAACTATGATTGAGATTCCTCGCGCAGCCATTACCGCAAACAAGATGGCTGAGGTTGCCGAATTCTTCAGCTTTGGCACAAACGACCTTACCCAGATGAGTTTCGGCTTCAGCCGTGATGACATCGGTTCGTTCTTGCCGGATTATCTCAACAACAAGATTCTCAAAGACGATCCGTTCCAGACGATCGATCAGGAGGGCGTTGGCGAGGTGATCAAGATCGGTATTGAACGCGGCAGAGCCACCAGAGCCGACCTTAAGGTTGGTATCTGCGGCGAACACGGCGGCGATGCCGAGAGCGTTAAATTCTGCCATAGAGTCGGTATGAATTACGTCTCCTGCTCGCCGTTTAGAGTGCCAATCGCTCGCCTTGCCGCTGCTCAGGCAGCCATTGAAGAGAAAAAGGCAGCAGCGAAAAAACCGACAAAAAAGAAAAAATAATTAAACAACAACTATTCTTGTGAGCAAACCGCCCCGGTTAATATCGGGGCGGTTTTTTGTTTCTTTTATGTATAAATGAATCCTGAACGGCTGACTCCTGAAAAGACGCCGCGAGCCGATAATCCTAGACTCTGCGGTCCTGCATAAGTGCATCTTGCCAAACCACAACTGGATTTAAAGGACTTTTTTCACACGGCTTATCAACAATCGTTCAAACTTCTCACCGTGAGAATGAAAAGTGGGGATTTTGATTTCATACTATTGATATGAAAAACGATAGGTTAATTTTTAGGTTATGGAAAAAGGCGCCTCAAATCGGTTGCGCCGCAGCGGCGATTTTTGGTTGTTGCAAACTACAATCCGCAACCGTTACCGGACGAATTGCCGACGCAACAGGAAAACCAGCCATAACAAATGTAATTTTTATTCCGCTCTCTACGCCTTCGGCGAGCGGCGGCAGAGTTATTTATTCAACAACTGCGGTTGTTGAGACCGATACAAATGGCGCCTTTTCAATAGCGCTTGAACCGGGCGATTACCGCGCCACTATTGGCACTAATGCGAAGGATTCTTTTGTTTTATCGGTGCCTCTGGACAATTCAACGAACGACTGGTTGACGCTTATTTCCGGCAGGTTGACTTATTCGTTTCCGTATTCACCGGTCTACGAAGAAAAACGGCTGCGCGGCGCCACAAACGGTTATGCCCAGTTAGATGAAACCGGTCAGGTCCCGATTGAACAGGTGGGAAGGGGGAATGTGGGGACGAATTATTTTTTGCGCGGCACAGGATACTGGTCTGTGATTTTGCCGCAAGACATTGGTTCAGGAATAATCAGCGCCGATGAGTATTATTCTCTTGATGGTGTGCAGTCGCCGATACAGGCGCAGTTAGACAGACGGGCTCGCGACCTTGACGGGTATGCGACAAACCTGTTCCTGCAGAATCCGGTGATTTCACAGACTTACCGATTGATAGCCGCCGAAAAGCCGGCTCAACTTCTGGACGGCGAAACGTGGTATGATTCGAGCCAGCGTTGCAGAATGCTCTATCAATCTGGACTTGTTCAGGCTATAGAAACTGCAATTTTTGTATCCACAAATACTTTTACATATACAAACAACATTGTTGAAACCGAAATAATTCCGGCGGGGATCGGTTCGCGAGTATTGCCGGGCAATTTTTTGACATCAGGAAAATGTATAAGCATCAGGATGCACGGAATTTATTCAAGTCCGGGCGTGAGCGCCACATTAACATTGCGGTTTAAGATAGGGGATTCAGTATTTACAACACCTGCGTTTGGATACAGCACAAGTCAGGCAAACAAGTTTATTTATATTGATTATCAACTGATTTGTGTGGCAGCCGGGACAAACGGCAGTTATATCGCCAGCGGACGGTTTGGAAGTCAAACCTTTACCTACGGGTTCAGCAGCGCCACGAACCCACAGAACCAGACGATTTTAATTGATACCACGCGCGATAACACAATCTCGGTCACGGCAACCCATAGTCGCACCGACGCGTCGCTTACAGTAAACCAATGCATAATCCAGACCATTTATTAAAATTAACCTACTAAAAAATTATGCTTGCAAGATTAAGTCTATTAAAAGAACGGCTCGGCATCCCGCCATACGAAACCGCCAATGACAGGTTGCTTGAATATTTCATTAAATTAACTTCCTACCGCCTTGAAAAAGAGTGCAAAAGGTTTTTTAAGAGACAGGAGAATTTCGGAGAAGAATTTTCAGCCGACGAATCGGAACTGCTGGTCTCAAGATATCCGATAGAATCGGTTGAGGGCATTCAAATAAAACGGTCTGAACAGGACGGCTGGGAGACATTGAGCGACTTAGTTTACGTTGTCCGTCACCAATGTATAGTTTCATTGTCCAGACCTGCTGGCAGTTATCTTGAGCAATTAAAATTGATTTATACAGGCGGCTATGTGTTGCCGGGGGAAGTTTGTGCAGAAGGACAAACACCGTTGCCGGACGATATTGAAAATGCCTGCGTTGAGCAAGCCGCTTATCTATTTAAAAACCGCGAGCGGCTTGGGCTTGTCGGCTTTGCCGGGCTTCGGTCGGACTTTAATCAGTTATTCGGTTCATCCGATTCAGCGCCGCAACCAGAAGGGAATTCTAATATACGGCTGTTTTTGCAATTTGAACAGATTGATCTCCTGCCGTCCGTTCGCGCCATTCTCCTGCCATACAGGCGACAGGGATGATAAATGCGCTAAATTACAAAAGCCATATATAAAAACTTTTTTGTGGCAAGTTGAATACTCTGGTCAAGCGATTAGTAAAAAACCTGAATCATTAGCATTCCAGGAAAAAAGGCACTTCTGGGTGAAATAAGATTTTGCAAAATTATTTAGTAATTGGCTGAACCGACCCCTAAAGTGTCATACACAGGTAACCACTCATAATTAGGTGGGTAGAAAAATGCAAAAAATCAATATAACTCTGACGGGGGTAAACAAAATGGTTTTTCTCTGTGTTTCTCTGTGTTCTCTGTGGTTTATTTATTTTTCACCACCGAGGACGCGGAGAAACGGAGAGGAATCGTATTCAGTCAACCAGTCCACAGTATCGTAACCCTTTCAAAAATGAGGTTGTATTTTTATCGGTTATGGAATCAACCGTTGAGTTCAATGTTAATGATTTAGGTAAAAAACCAATACTTAATTTCAAACCTGTATAAAATTTTTGTAATAGAGGAGATCGTTAATGCCTAATTTTCGGGCGCGGATGCAAATGTGCGAAAGCGGAGGCGACGCCGCTTTGAGATACCAGATGTCAGATAATCAAAGGAATAAATACCAAATCTAAAGAAGTAGTTA
>JBAMMJ010000123.1:0-5068 GCA_039793825.1 Verrucomicrobiota bacterium
GTATTCTTTCGCCTGTTTGAATATGGAAATGTTTGTAATAAGCGACCAGATAAGGGCGAAAGAAAATATTGAAAGGGCGTAAATTATCGGTAGCAACATATTCCATAACTGGCTTTGAACATCCGGCGGCAGATTATAAAGCCAATCGGGGATTTGCTCGCGGCGCTCAAAAATCCATTTAGCCAATTTTATACCGTAATGCAGTGTTACGGCAAGGCTCGTCAAAGATAAGAGCAACTGAATATAGCCTGATTTTCTTCCACCAAGTATTGAACCGAGTCCGGGAAAAACAAGGTTAGCCCCAAGCAATCCGTATGCGGTTTTTTTCTCAATTCGCCGTTGACTCCCCGAAAACAGTTTCATAACCATAAATAAAAGTGGTTATTGCAAGCGGAAAAGCAAATAATATTCCGATACCGCACACGAGTGACCCTGCCAAATTTATTAATCCGATTACAATGCAAAGCCATAATACACTGAACCAGTGTTGGTTAACTTTTTTTAAACTTATTTTCAACGCCGACCAGAAATCAAGTCCTTTATCTACTACAAGTGGAAGCGCGAACATCCAGCATACTCCAAGGTAAATTAGAGGTATTAAGCTGACAACACCCCCGATCACAATTCCAAAAATGCCTATTGGAGCGCTTTTTGAAACCAATCCGCCAAAAAGAAACAATCCTGCTATCAGCGCCCCGGGCAATGCAGCAAGGCACGTCAATAAACTTTGAACAACCGCAACCAGAATGACCTGCAACAAATTGTGTTTAAAACAGTAAAACAAACCTTCTATTGAGGCGTCCTTTCCCCTCACTTTTGATATTACAATATGATAAAGACCCCCGATTAATATCGGCGCTGCTAAAAAAACAATTGGAATAAAAATCAGACCTATAAATGGAATCATTGTCGGTATGTTAAGAAATACCATAATTAAAAGATATATAATGGAGGCGCCGAAAAAGAGTCCGAAATTTTGTTTATAAAGATTGAATGCCAGCGAGATACACTCGCCCACCCGTATATCGTAGTCTCTTGTCAATATCGCCTCAGACCATTGATTGAGGTTAATCGGCTCTGATATTGGCGGAGGGGCTTGCTTTAATTGCACAAAAACATCGGCAAATTCAGGGAATTCGCCAAGCGTTTTCCATTCTGCTGTGGCTTCGGATTTTGCGAGGGTCTGCTCATTTACGCGCCCTTCAAGTATCCAACGTTTAACCTCCTCCGCTGAAACCGGTCCATATTCTTTTTGGTCGCTTCCGATTAATGTATACATAGACATTCTGGTATGATTTATAATATTTATACCTTAACTGCAGAAACTTACAATAAAATATTTAAGCCGAAATTGTTTGCGAATCATTATTGTAAATTTTTGGTCAAAGGCAAAATCTCTGTCAGCAGTATCGGTTTTATAATTCTTTATGTATTAAAGAAATCCAGTGATACAAACTATTCATCATTACTTTGATTATTTTTGAAAATGGAGTTTAATAAAGCGACGGTCTTGTTTAACATATTAAAAGCATTTACCAAAATTATATTGTTTTCGTTATTTTAATTATTCAGATAGTTCCCTGTGAAACTGATAAATTTTTGAGATTTTTTATCAACAGGTTTTGCCACAAAAGCAATAAACCCAACCTATTGAGAGAATCTACCGCTTATCAAGAAAAAAGGATTTTAGCAGGTTACGACATTCTTCAATACGGACACCACCGATCACCTGACACCTATGATTAAGGTTAGGATTTTGAAGCAGGTTCATAGCGGTGCCGGCGGCACCGGCTTTCTGGTCGGGGGCGCCATAAACTACAAGTCGGATGCGGGTATGGACGATAGCGCCTGCGCACATTGGACAGGGTTCTTTTGTAACATAAAGCACACAATCTGTGAGCCGCCAGTCTCCAACAGCCGCCTGAGCCTGAGTAAGCGCCAGCATTTCCGCATGAGCGGTCGCATCCTTTAATAATTCAACCTGATTATATGCGCGGGCGATAATTTTACCTTCCCGAACGATTACCGCTCCGACGGGCACTTCTCCTGCTTTTGCGGCTTTGGCAGCGAGTTTCAACGCCTCGCCCATAAAATAATGATGACTTTCAATGTCCACTCCTTTTTCGGTTAACTGCGGTTTATCTGAATTAAGCGGCGCAATTCCATCTGCCGCATCGTTTTGTTTTGAGATAATCCTCCTATCACCCGACGGTTTAACGGATTCTTCAATTGTCCAGATGTTCTTGCCATTTTCAAGGCAATGGCAATGCGCTGAAAAGAAACCGTTGCGGTGTTCCCAGAACAGTTTCCAGATCATTTCGCGGTCTGTTTGAGGCAGTGGAAGATTCTCAATCTCATCTGGGTCAAAAAATGCAAATTCCCCTTCGCTGTTTGACGGCGGCAGAAAGTTAATCGGGCGCTTAACCTCAAATAAGAACATTAGCCAATGGGCATTGCCTTCGTAGCCGTGTTCGCTGATGATACCGGTAAGATGAAAATCCTCAATAGAGAGCTTAATTCCAAGCTCTTCTTCCGCTTCGCGCCTTGCGCACTCATAGGGAGATTCTCCAGTTTCGGTTTTCAACTTTCCGCCGCACGGACTCCACAGCCCGAAATTAGGTTCTTTGTTTCTCCTTAAAAGCAGAACCTGTCCTTCTTCATTAAAGACATAAAGCAATGTTGATATTTTATGCGGCATCCTCATACATAGCTGATAGTTTCAACATTTTAAAATTGCTACAAATAAAAAAAATCGTTTATATAACAGAATGTTAAAATGGAATATGGAAATTGTTAAATCAATTATTTTAAGTTGGGCGCTTGGGATTATATTTACACCGATTTTCTCTATTGCTCAAATGGACAAGGATTCGGGTGGATGGCGATATTTATTTGATGGCAAGTCCACAGCACAATGGCGAGGCTTCAAAAAAGAAGGTTTTCCTAAAAGCGGATGGGTGGTTGAAAATGGATGGCTTCATTGTTTAGGCAAAGATGGCGGCGACATCATTACAGTTGATCAGTTTGATAATTTTGAACTTGAACTTGAATGGAAAATAGCGCCCGGCGCCAATAGCGGGGTTAAATATTTTGTGACAGAATCCCGCAATTCTCCGATTGGTCATGAATACCAGATTATTGATGACGACACGAATCCCGACGCGAAGATAGCCGATGGCAAGCATTTGACTGGAGGGTTTTATGATGTGCTCAAGCCGCAAAACGCAAAACCGCTTCCGCCCGGACAAATCAATCGCTCAAAAATCGTGGTCAGCGGAAACAAAGTTGAACACTGGTTAAACGGCGTAAAAGTGCTTGAATACGTCTGCTCAAGCCCTGAGTTGAAAAACGCAATCCAGGATAGCAAATTTAAAAACACCGCTGGTTTCGGCGAAAAAATAAAAGGACATATCCTTTTACAGGACCACCATAGCGAGGTTTGGTTCAGAAATATAAAAATTAAAACGGAGTAATTTATGAAATTGATGACATCGGCGTTAACAGTATTATTCGGGCTTGCTTTTGCAGCAGGATTGAACTGCCCCGGCGCGGATAATGTATTGACAGACAGGGAAAAAGCCGAAGGCTGGCGTCTGCTTTTTGATGGAAAGACCACCGAAGGCTGGCGCGGCTATAGAAAACAGACCTTCCCCACAACGGGCTGGAAGGTAGAAGATGGATGTTTGAAGAAAATCGCCGGCGAACGCGGCGGAGACATCATCACAAAAGAACAGTTTGAAGATTTTGAACTTGAATGGGATTGGCGACTTGCACCAAAAGGAAATAACGGAGTGAAATATTTCGTCACAGAGCAACGCCCGGGAGCGCCGGGACACGAATACCAGATGATTGACGATTCAACTATCCGGAACAAAAAGCAGGCAACGGCTTCGTTCTACGATGTCCTGCCGCCTGCAGACCACAAGCCTATAAAGATGGCTCCTGAATGGAACCATTCGCGGCTTGTTGTAAAAGGCAATACTGTTGAACACTGGTTAAACGGTGAAAAAGTCTTACAATATGAGTGTGGAAGCAAAGAAGTTATGGATGCGATTGCAAAAAGCAAATTTAAAAATGCAGAAGGATTTGGCAAAAAAATCAAAGGTCATATTATGCTCACAGACCATGGAAGTGAATGCTGGTTTAAAAATATAAAAATCAGAACAAATTAGAAAAGGATTCAATCTCTTTAAATAAATCATAAAAAGGATTGAAATATTTCAATACTCGGTGTTTTTCTTAAGAGTAGATTTGCATATTAAAGAGGATTGAATTTGCTTTTTAGTTATGAGCGAGGATTTACGCATCGGAATAGAGATTGGCGGAACCAAACTGCAAATAGCGCTCGGCAACGGTAGCGGTCGGATTATTGAGAAAAAAAGGTTTTCCGTAGATAAAGCGGCTGGCGCTTCGGGCATACGAAAAACCATAGAACAGCATTTGCCGGAAATTATAAAGATGGGCGCTCATAAAATTGGGGTGGGATTTGGCGGTCCTGTTGATTGGCGAACCGGTAAGATTTGTCGTTCGCACCAGATTGAAGGCTGGTCTGGGTTTGATATTGTCGGATGGTTGAAATCAATTGGCGGTATCTCTGAAATTTTTGTAGAAAACGACGCGAACGTCGGGGCGCTCGGTGAGGCTTATTGCGGGTGCGGTCGCGGTTTTAACCCGGTATTTTATATAACTCTGGGAAGCGGCGTGGGAGGCGGACTTGTCGTTGATGGCAGGATATATCACGGCGATAACCCCGGCGAGTGTGAAATTGGGCACGTCCGATTGGACAAAAACGGCGCAACGGTTGAATCGCGCTGTTCAGGCTGGGCGGTTGACAGAAAGGTCAGAGAAATGGCAAACTCTAATTCATCGTCAATTCTATTTGAACTTGTGAAAAATGTATCAGGAGGCGAGGCAAGGTATTTAAAGCCTGCAATTGAACGAAACGACCCGCTTGCTATGGAGATTTTAAACCAGACAGCTGATGACCTTGCATTTGCGCTTTCACACGTTGTTCATCTTTTTCATCCGCAGGTAATAATACTCGGCGGAGGTTTATCAAATCTCGGAG
>JBAMMJ010000123.1:5078-6324 GCA_039793825.1 Verrucomicrobiota bacterium
AGTCGTTTAAGTTGTTATGTTATGGAGGCTTTTAAACCTGCACCGGAAATAAAAATTGCGGCGCTCGGCGAAGACGCCGTGCCGGTCGGTGCGCTGATCCTGACTGGAAATGCCAGAAATCCTTGCTTAATTTAAAAGTTAAGCGATATTGATTATCAAATAATAAATATGAATTCGTGGATTATAAATTATCTGCAGGCGCAAAAAGCGGCTCTGGACTCAATCCCTGTTAACAAGATTGAAAGCCTGATTCAATTATTTTCAAAAGCGGTCAATGAGGGACGTCAGGTTTTTGTGTTTGGCAACGGCGGCAGCGCTTCAAATTGCTCTCACTTTGCCACAGACCTTGGCAAAGGCGCCTCCGACAAAATTGGCAAACGGTTTAAAATTATAAGTTTAAACGACAATGTAAGTTGGCTAACAGCGCTTGGGAACGATTACTCCTACGAAGATGTTTTTGTGCGGCAGTTGATGAACTATGCAAAGCCCGGAGACATTGCGTTTGCCCTGAGCGTGAGCGGCAATTCACCGAATGTAGTCAAAGCGCTGCAATGGGCAAAAGAAAATGGTCTAACAACAATAGCTCTGGTTGGAGGTAAACGCGGCAAGATGGCTGAGATTGCCGATGAGGTAATCATTATAAACGACACTCACTATGGAAGAGTGGAAGACGCCCAGATGGGGGTTTGCCATCTTATTTGCTACGCCTTTATGGAGAATCCACAGATCGCTGACTGATGCTACATTTCTCCGGTATTACGGAGAGACCTTAATTATAATTGTTCAGCCACTTTTCTGAAATGCAGACCGATAATTGCGAGCTCAATCGCGTTGCGGAATTTTGCCGGCTGTGTAAGTAGCGTTGTCCAAAAGAGTTTCCAGTATTCTTTTCTCCCTTCCTTATCGCGAACCCCGAGAAACCAGATGGATTTTATAAACGCGATAAAATCGTCGCGCGAAATCCGAATTTTTGCGCCAGCCGGTCTGTAAGTTGATAAAAATATTCGGACCCGCTTATAATAAACAGATGGAGAATAGAGTTTTTTCATCAATTGCCGATAGTTTTCTTTAAGAAATTGCCGATTTAGTTTTGGTTCAAAGTTGACATCCGGACGGGTGTTGTCGCCGCTTGAATCCTCTGTAATTCTTCCCTCTTTGAAGAGGCGATGATAGAGTTTAGTTTTTGGCAAAACAGTTAAAAGGCCTACCATTGCGGTAACTACTCCGGATTTCTGAATAAACTCAA
>JBAMMJ010000124.1:0-6298 GCA_039793825.1 Verrucomicrobiota bacterium
ACTTATATCAACAACCCGAATTTTTTTGACGCCACGTTCAGCGATCTGGCGCACGATGCCGCGGGATAGCGGTTCAAAGGCGCGCGCGACGATAGCGCCTGTTTCTTCTTCAACAATATCGTTGACGAGGACTTTGTTTTCAATGTCCGGCATCTTTTCGGCTTTTTGAACCTGGAGTTCTTCTATGTTGTAAAAGAGCTTAATCAGGTCTTCATCGGTGCCGTTGTTGCGGTTTTCCTCGTCAAGGAACGAGATTGCCCTGAAGAAAGTAGTTATAAGGAATTTTCTGCGGCGTTTTTTGCGATCAATATAGACGTAAAGCAGGTCGTTGGTGTCAAATTGGGCTTCAAACCAGGAGCCGCGGTCGGGTATAATTCTGAAGGAGTGCAAGACTTTGCCGCTTGGATGCTCTTCGGATTCAAAGGAGATGCCCGGTGAGCGGTGGAGCTGGCTGACGACGACGCGTTCGGCACCGTTTATAATAAACGAGCCTTGCGGTGTCATCAGTGGCAATTCACCCATAAACACTTTTTCTTCTTTTGTGCCACTGTCGTCGGAGAGTCTAAATGTGACGTGTAGCGGCGCTGCGTATGTTAGTCCCTCGCGGAGGCACTCGGTCCAGGTCATCTTGGGTTCGCCAACCTCGTAACTGACGTAGTCAAGTTTTATCTTCCCATCGTAACTTTCAATGGGGAAGACTTCCCTGAAGACGGCTTCAAGTCCAACCATTTTCCGCTTGGAGGGCGGAAAGACATCGGTTTGCAGAAACTCTTTGAATGAGTTTAACTGCACTTCAATCAGGTTTGGCGGACTGATAATTTCTTTTATCCGTCCGAAGTATTTTCGTTCGGTACTTTTTGCTGGCATTTTACAAACTCAGGCTGATTGTTAAATTAATGCTTTATTTAATCTACACCTGTAAATTAAATAAAACATCACCCTTCCGCGTGTATTATTTTCAAACGCGGAGTCGCCCGCTAAAATTATATATTTAAGGTATATTCTTCACTCTCCCGCCAGTCTGCCACCCGGCAGCGACGGAATAAATGGGATAACTCGGGGCGACATAGGTTTAACCTGTTGCTGTCGCCCCGATTAAATATAATCGGATGCTTGCGATTACTTAAGTTCGACTTTTGCTCCGGCATCCTCAAGTTTCTTTTTGGCAGCCTCGGCGTCTGCTTTAGGTGCACCTTCAAGAATTGGTTTTGGCGCGCCTTCAACAAGAGCCTTGGCTTCTGCAAGTCCAAGACCGGCTTTGATTTCCCTGACCACCTTAATGACGGCAATCTTTTTGTCAGCCGGAACCTGTGTCAGGATAACATCAAAGGTTGTCTTTGCCTCAGCGGCGGGCGCAGCAGCAGCTCCGCCCTGGGCAGCGCCACCTGCAACGGCGGCAACCGCCACCGGCGCCGCGGCAGTAACGCCCCATTTAGCTTCAAGTTCTTTTACAAGTTCAGCAATTTCCAGAACTGTAGCATTGCTCAGTTCTTCAATGATTTTCGCTTTATCCAGTGCCATATTTCCTCACAGTCTCGTCGTCGCCAGACTGCTCTGGCGGTTTAAGTTCGGATTGAACCGACGATTTACTTTGTTGGTGATTTGTTTATTTTATCTGTTTGTTTAATTCACTCCGCCGAACGGCGACGGAATGAAAAAGCTGTTAAAATCTTTAAGCAGATTTCTCAGTCCCCTTTTCTGCTTTTGCCTGCATAACTCTGACAAGCCGCGAAGCTGGTTCGTTCAAAAGTGAAACCAATTTGCCCATAGGCGCCTTGAGAACGCCCAGTAATTGGGCGCGCAAAACCTCAATGGATGGGAGGTCGGCAAGCGCAAGCAGCATATCGGTTTCTAATCTTTGGTTGTTCAGATAACCGAATTTAATCTTTGGTCTTTCAAATTCTGCCGCGAATGTTTTAATTACTTTTGCTGCCGCGGATATATCTTTTTTGCCGGTAACTACGGCAAGTTGTCCTGCAAGAGACGGTCCGATGTCGCCAACTCCTGCCTCTTTTGCCGCAATGCGGAAAAGGGTATTTTTGACAATGTGCATTTCGGCTTCAACTTTTGCAAGGCGTCTGCGCAGTTCTGTTAGCGGGGCAACTTTCATTCCGCTATAATCAACCACGATAAAGTATGGCGACTTGTTGAGTCTCTCAAAGTATTCTTTTACGATGTATTGTTTTTCCGGACGCATTTTAAATCTCCATTAATTTTAAATTTTTTAAGCTGTTAAGATATCTTTTTGGTCAATCTTGACTGACGGGCTCATTGTTGCGCTTATTGCAACGTTGTGAATATATTTACCTTTCAGCGAAGCCGGGCGAGCCTTGACAATTGCTTCAATTGCAGCCCGCGCGTTTTCTTCAATCTGTTCTTTTGTAAAAGAGATTTTACCGATAGGCAACTGGAGATTGCCCGCCTTATCCACTTTGAATTCCACCCTGCCGGCTTTAAATTCTTTAACCGCTTTTGCGGTGTCTTCGGTAACTGTGCCGGTTTTTGGATTGGGCATCAAGCCTTTTGGACCGAGCACTTTACCGAGTTTTCTCACTTCGCCCATTGCATCCGGCGTTGCAATTGCGACGTCAAAATCAGCCCAACCTTCGTTGCATTTTTTTATTAAATCTTCAAATCCGACAAAATCTGCGCCTGCCGTTTTTGCCGCTTCTGCCGCAGCGGGGTTTTTTGTAAAGACAAGAACGCGCACCTGTTTGCCCGTGCCGTGCGGCAACGATACGGTGCCGCGAACCATCTGGTCGGATTGTTTCGGGTCAACGCCGAGCCTGAAAGCAAGTTCAACGGTTTCGTTGAATTTTGCTTTTGGCATTTTAGTTAATAATTCTATGGCGGTTTTCAAAGGATAAACCTTTGTCTTATCCACCAGTTCCAACGCCTTTCTGTACCGTTTGCTTCTATTCATAGTTATTGCGGTTCAAACGAGATTGAACTCTCCCGCTGGTTATTGGTTTATTAGGTTCATTTTTATTAGCCGACGATTTCAATGCCCATACTGCGGGCAGTGCCGGCGATAATCCTGAACGCCGCTTCGTCGTTTTCGGCGTTTAAATCTTTTTTCTTTATCTTGACGATTTCCATCACCTGTTGGCGCGTTACTTTGCCAACTTTTTCCTTGTTTGGTCGGGCTGAGCCGGTTGCAATTCCAGCCGCTTTTTTCAAAAGCACCGCTGCCGGTGGCGATTTTGTGATAAATTTAAACGATTTATCCTGGAAAACCGTAATCACCACAGGTATTATCATACCCTGCTGGTCTTTGGTGGCGGCGTTAAACTCTTTGCAAAATGCCATAATATTAACGCCTTGCTGACCGAGCGCCGGACCTACCGGTGGCGACGGATTAGCCTGACCGCCGGGTATCTGCAACTTTATTACCGCTACAACTTTTTTTGCCATAATTAAAAATCCTGCTTATCTGTTATCAAAATCCTGTTTTACAATAAACTGAATTAAGAAAGGTTAATATAATTCAATTGTCAAGCTTTTTCAACCTGCCAATATTCAAGTTCAACCGGGGTGTTTCGGCCGAAGATGTTAACAGTAACTTTCAGTTTACCACGTTCGTGGTCAACTTCTTCAACCACACCGCTGAAATTCAGGAACGGTCCGTCATTAATCTTTACTGTTTCGCCTACATAGTGTTCAACCTTTGGTTTTTCGCTTTCTTCCGCCTCGGAGATACGGGCTTTAATTTCCTCAATATCCGACAATGGCACGGGAACCGGGCGGTCGCCGCCGATGAATCCGATTACCCCCGGAGTTTCTCGGATAAAGTACCAGGGTTTTTCAAGGATTCGGTTATTTTCGTCAAGCAAAACCATATTAATATAGACATAGCCGGGGTGCAATTTGCGTCTTGTTGTTTTCTTTTTTCCGCCGCGAACTTCCACGACTTTTTCCTCCGGAACGAGAACCTCAAGGATATAGTCACCCATTTCCTCGGCTTTCATCCGTTTTTCAATGCTCTTCTTGACATTATGTTCCTGTCCGGAGAGCGTATGTAGGACAAACCATTGCGGTTTCATTTTTTACCTTTGCCTTACCCGGCTGCGGTTAGCCAGTTTATTAACAATACAAGAAAAAAGTCAACTCCAACAATAAAGATGCCAAGCGCCGCTGTCACAAACAGGACTACTGCGGTAGAACCTTTGAGTTCTTCTGTGCTCGGCCAGGTGCATTTGCGGAGCTCTTCGCGTGTTTCCTGTATAAAGGTGTTAAGCCGTAACAGATAGCCCTTTCGCCACAGATAGGCGAATATAGCGGCTATAATAACTGTTATTATTAGTGTTTTAGTATCCATCTTATTTAATGAGCTGGCGGAGAGGGAGGGATTCGAACCCCCGTCACGCGTAAGCGTGAAGCGGTTTTCAAGACCGCCGCATTAGACCACTCTGCCACCTCTCCTTTCAAAGCCACTGGCAGGGTGGGAGGGACTCGAACCCCCAACAGGCGGTTTTGGAGACCGCTACTCTACCAATTGAGCTACCACCCTACCATAGTGTTTTGGTTTTATCATTTTTCAGGCGCCGAATGCCTTCAATTGTTCAATCGGCGCCCGAAAGTTTGGTGTTATTCAAGTATCTCTGTAACGCGACCGGCGCCGATTGTGCGACCACCTTCGCGGATAGCGAATCGTTGACCGCGTTCCATAGCGATCGGCGCGATGACATTGACTTCAAGCGACACATTATCGCCCGGCATAACCATTTCAACGCCATCGGGGAGTTTAATGGTCCCGGTAACGTCTGTGGTTCTGAAATAAAATTGTGGGCGATAATTGCTGAAGAATGGCGTATGACGACCGCCTTCTTCTTTTGAAAGGACGTATACCTCTGCCTTGAAGTGAGTGTGCGGAGTGATTGTTCCTGGTTTTGCAAGAACCATACCGCGCTCAACTTCTTCCTTCTTGATACCGCGCAAGAGGACGCCAACGTTATCGCCGGCTTTTGCAGAGTCAAGTATCTTACGGAACATTTCAATGTCTGTGGCAACCGTCTTGCGGGTTTCGCGCAGACCAACGATTTCAACTTCATCCATTCTTTTGAGTTCGCCACGTTCTACACGACCGGTGACAACGGTGCCACGACCTTCAATGTTAAACACGTCCTCAATGCTCATCAAAAACGGCTTGTCAATTTCACGAACCGGCTCAGGAATAAACTCGTCAATGGCATCAAGCAATTTCTGGATTGCCTCTTCGTGTTTAGGATCGCCAGCCATCGCGAGTTTCGCGCTGCCGCGGATAATTGGGGTTTTATCGCCCGGGAACTGGTATTTGTTGAGGAGGTCGCGGATTTCCATTTCAACCAGCTCAAGCAACTCAGGATCGTCAACAAGGTCTACCTTGTTCAAAAAGACTACTATCGCAGGAACACCTACCTGACGCGCAAGAAGGATATGTTCGCGAGTCTGGGGCATCGGACCTTCAGCGGCGTCAACCACCAGAATAGCGCCATCCATCTGGGCAGCACCGGTGATCATATTCTTGATGTAGTCGGCATGTCCCGGACAGTCTATATGGGCATAGTGGCGCTTATTGCTTTCATACTCAACGTGTGAAACGGCAATAGTGACGGTCTTTGTCTCGTCACGCACTGTACCGCCCTTGGTAATTTCCGCATACGATATCTTCTTAGCCAGACCCTTCTTTGCCTGGACCTCAAGAATTGCGGCAGTTAATGTTGATTTCCCGTGGTCAATATGACCAATCGTGCCGACGTTGACGTGCGGTTTCGTCCGTTGGAATTGCTCTTTAGCCATTTTTACTCCTGATAACGTTTTTTATTTTTGGTTTTTACACAACTTCTTATGGAGCCCATGACCAGGATTGAACTGGTGACCTCATCCTTACCAAGGATGCGCTCTACCGACTGAGCTACATGGGCGCCAAAAATCGCACTCTATTTTTCAGAGATATAAATTACCATCCCTGTGTATAAATTTTCATATAAACACAGGGTCTATTACACTTTAATTTAACTGACGGCAAAATTTATGCCAAAAAAAATTTTTGTCAATACCTTTTTAAATAATTTATAAAAATCTAAAGTTCAAATTTAATATAACAAAATAAAAAATCAATATTAATTTTATAGATTTTTACCTTTTTATATTTTAAAAACAGGCAGAACTCAAAGGTTATTATTAATTTGGCGGGTTAATGCAGTAGTTTTAAAGTTTTTCCCATTGAGTTACCTAAATCATTAACATTGAACTCAATGATAAATTCCATAATCGGTCAAAATACAACCTCATTTTTGAAAGGGGTACGATACTGTGG
>JBAMMJ010000125.1:0-2233 GCA_039793825.1 Verrucomicrobiota bacterium
TAATCCGCAGCGCGACCCGGCATTGCACCTGAATTTTGCTTTGCGTAGAAACGGCGAAACCATAGCGTTGTTTGCCCCTGATGGAACGCTTGTTGATTCGGTAATATACGAATCAGCAGGAGAAAACGAATCAATTGGCAGATACCCTGACGGTAGCGGTTCCATTTATAAATTGATTCAGCCGA
Organism: Verrucomicrobiota bacterium; assembly: GCA_039793825.1. Taxonomy (GTDB): domain Bacteria; phylum Verrucomicrobiota; class Verrucomicrobiia; order Limisphaerales; family JAKPVM01; genus JAKPVM01. The sequence continues at coordinate 186 of JBAMMJ010000125.1, forward strand.
CGCCCGGAAGCACAAACGCCCTTCCAATGATTCAAACCAACTACCCGCCTGTTATTACCGTTCAGGAACAATATTTCGTTTCACCAGGTCAAACATTGAATTTTATCGTGCAGGCAATTGACGTAGACATACCTGCGCAATTTCTGCATTTTAGTTTATCAAACGCCCCGACGGGAGCGACTATTAACCAGACAACCGGCGAGTTTTTATGGCAGGTCCCAACCAATTATCCTCTATCAACAAACCTGATTACCGTAATTGTCACCGACGACGGTATACCGCCGCAAACCTCACAGGCGACGTTTAAAGTAATAGTTTCAACTGCCAATACTCCGCCTTTAATTCAGCATATTGACGACCAGATTGTGAACGAAGGAATGACGCTATATGTTATGGTGCAGGCAACCGATCCCGACACACCGCCACAACAATTGAGTTATTCTCTTGACCTTGCGCCGCCGGGGGCGTTCATCAATCCACAAACTGGTGTTTTCCAGTGGACACCAACTGAACTGCAGGGACCGGGAATTTACAACGTAATAGTCCGGGTAACCGATAGCGGCGCGCCGCAAATGTCTTCTACCGCAACATTCAAAATAACCGTAAACGAAATTAATAGCGCCCCGGTGTTGCTGCCAGTCGCAACCCGGTATGTGATTATTGGACAACAACTCACGGTTCAACTGATTGGCACGGATTCGGATGTGCCAGTGCAAAATTTGCAATACAGTCTTGAACCGGGCGCACCTGCAGGAATAACACTTAACCCGATAAGCGGAATTTTAATATGGACTCCGACAGCAACCGACATTGGGACAAATATTGTATCCGTCCGGGTGAGCGACGACGGAACGCCCGCTATGAGCGATGTGAAGAGTTTTTCTATCGTAGTCGGCGCAAAACCTAAATTAGAATTTAGCCGTGTTGGTTCAAATGGCGATATGTTAAAGATTAGTTTTGATTCTTTGCCAGACAAACGCTACCAGGTTGAATACACAGATAATCTTGGACTAAGTTGGTTAACGAACGCAATCCTCAACGGAACAGGCTCAAAATTGAGTATAACTAACTCCTTCACCCCGCAAAAACAAAGATTCTTCAGGGTCGGAGTCCAGTAAAATATTAAAAAATGTCTTCTATCGGTCTATTCCCATTTTGTCCCCATAAATGGGGACTATCCATTTTTTAATATTCATCTAAATTGTTTAGTGTTGTGTGAAGGTTGTGTTGTGTGTGTGGCGTTGACGGTGAACGCAAAATAGGGTGAACAATTTGGCTGCCACCGATACTGTTTTCATAGGGTTCGCGGGTTGGATTTCCAACCCGCTTTTCTTTTTAAGGATGAATTTTGGATGAATTTTTAATCTCAACCCTTTCCATATAAAAACCACAACCAAAATTTTCAATCTCAAATTGCGCGTAAGAGATCTATCACCTCAATTCTTTTGAAATTTTAAGTTCTAATTCTATTATTTCTTCCTTGATTGTAGCCGATTGTTATGCAAACTATGTTTTTGTATGAAAAAGATAATAACGTTCTGGTTGGCAGTTTTGATTTCTCTCATCTCTACCGCTTTTGCCGCCGAAAAAACGAGGGTTTTACTTATGGTTGGCGGGCATTCTTTTGAGACAAATCAGTTTTACAGGATATTTTCCGAAAATTCACAGATTGATTTTCAGGTGGCTGAACACCCGAAGGCTTTGCCGTTATTAAAACCTGAATCTGCATCTAAATTTGACGCAATTGTTCTTTACGATATGAATCAGAAAATATCAGATGAAGAAAAGACAAATTTCCTGAATTTTCTTGAATCAGGCAAAGGCATCGTAATTTTGCATCACGCAATAGCAAATTACCAGAACTGGGATGAGTATCATAAAATTCTGGGCGGCAGATATTATTTGCAGAAGACTGTTGTTGATGGAGTAGAAAAGGCGCGTTCAATATATAAGCACGGCGTTAATTTTAAAGTAAATATTGCTGATAAAAACCACCCAATCACTCGCGATCTGAGCGATTTTGAAATCCACGATGAAACCTATAACCT
>JBAMMJ010000125.1:2243-6296 GCA_039793825.1 Verrucomicrobiota bacterium
TGATGTCTATCCTGAAACTCATATTCTCTTAACAACTGACGAACCAACGAGCCATAAAAAGATTGGCTGGACGAATAATTACAAAAAGGCGCGGGTAGTCTATATTCAGCTTGGACACGACCATTTTGCATACGAAAATCCTAATTACCGCGAGTTAATCTCTCGTTCAATTCAGTGGGTCGCGGGAAAATTAAATTAGCAGGAAGCCAGATTCTCTTTACAGGTGTTAACACGTTAAAAGAATGGGTTTAAGCATAAAATTAATTGTCACGGATTTTGACGGCACAATTTTCAACGAATACGACTCCCCACCAATTCCTGCTGAGCTTCAGGAAAAAATAGAAGAAATGCGGTCCTGCGGCTGTAAATGGGCAATAAATACTGGACGCGACCTGCTCGGGCTGTTGGAAGGTTTGAGTCATTCAAAGATAGGCATTGGTCCCGATTTCCTTGTCACTGTTGAACGGGAAATTTATGCAAAAAACGGCGATTCTTACAAACCAGTTGAAGACTGGAATCGCCGCTGTGATAAAATGCACAAAGAGTTGTTTAAAAGAGTGAAACCGTTTTTGCCCGAACTGCACAGGTATGTCAACGACCGCTTCAAAGCGACAATTTACGCCGACGGTTTTTCGCCTTTTTGTATTATTGCAGAAAACAACCTCGTTATGGATGAGATATGCAGATATCTTTCAGAATTCTGCGCTAAAGTTCCCGGACTTGCTGTTATGCGAAACGATGTATACGCCCGGTTTTGTCATAAAGACTACAATAAAGGCACAACAACGGCAGAGATATCTCGTATTCTTGGATTAAAATCCGATTCAATCTTTGCCGCAGGCGACCATATAAACGACCTTCCAATGCTTGATAGAAACGTTGCAAACTATATTGCCGCTCCCTCAAACTCAGTAGACCTTGTTAAAAAACATATCATTCAACAAAAGGGATATGTGAGTTTTAAACCTGGCGGGCTCGGTGTGCTTGAGGCGCTCAATTACTTCTTAAATAAATAGCCATTGAAATCCGACCCGGGCAATTCAACTTTTTAGCCCCGATTTATGACCGCTATTTCAGCATAAACACCTCTTCCTGAAATAACGTTTCAGGTGTTATACCGCCCTTATATGATTAAAGAGTTGCTGACCTCTTTTCTCCAATTTATTAATGCAAGAGTATGTTTGATTCCAGAGCGCAAAACCTGATATCTCTTCAAGTTGCATCCTGAGGATACTTGTTCCAGAGCAGCGTCTTTTGCCTTATGGATTAGACCTACACCACGCTACGAGGAATGACTCTAATGGTTTGCTGTGCCGTTATATTAAATATCAAAGAATCAAGATTATTGCTGCAATAAAACAGATTTAAAGGTCCTGTAACTTTAAAAATTTTCCAATACCTACCAATTTTAAGAAACTTTTATCATTTTTTTCTTGCAATTTTACATATTGTTCCAATAATAAGAGAAAATTAGCGAATGTGGTGTTGGGAACGGTATTGTTCTATTTTAACTCAAACATTAAAGACTATGAAGATCAAAAACTTCTCGGCGGTCATCGGTGGGGTGTGTGGACTGTTGTTTGTTTTAAATGCGTTTAGCGCGCAGTCACCCTCAATAATAACGCAACCTGCGAGTTTAACCGTTTATGAAACGCAACCGGCATCGTTTTCTGTTGCAGCGACAGGAGACGCTCCGTTGAGTTATCAGTGGTATTATAACGGTGGAGAGATAGACTATGCCACAAACTCAACCTATACAATAACGCTTGTGAGACCGTCTCACGCCGGGAGTTATTTTGTCGTAGTAAGCAATCCTTCCGGTTCGGTGACAAGTCAGGTTGCGACGCTTACAGTGAACCCTATACCGAATTGTCAACCGTCAAGTTATTCATTCGGCACAGTTGTATTGAGCACAAGATTATTAGCTGCAGGCATAAATGCTAAGGTTTACGACTCCGACGGTGTAACGCCATTGCAGGGGATTGGTTATTCTGCTCAACTTTACGGCGGACCGGCTGGAACGCCAGAAGACCAGCTACAGCCAGCCTGTCCGATGACAGTTTTTCGCACAGGCACGGCGGCTGGATATGTTATTCAAACCGATGTGTATATCCCCGGAGTGATGCCCGGAGAAAATGCCACCCTTCAATTAAGGGTCTGGGATAATCAAACCACAACAATTCAATCTTATGAAGCGGCTCTCGCAGCCCGTGTTAAAACGGGCAAATCTGCTCCGATTACGATTAACGGTTTGGGTGGCGACCCCGGCACCGGTATGCCGCCAATATTCTCGCCTTATCTGACAAATATTCAGAGTTTTATCATCGGCATAGCCCCACAAATAGCCGTTCATCCTCAAAGTCAGGCTGTTGCGACAGGTGCTGCTGTTACACTTTCTGTTATTGCAGATGGTGAACCAGCGCCATCTTATCAATGGCGAAAGAATGGGATTGACCTGCAGGGGGCAAATTCTGCCACGTTGTTAATTCCATCGTTTCAGCCAGAAGATGCAGGCGCTTACGATGTGGTGGTTTCAAATCCGTTAGGTTCGGTTACAAGTCAGGTTGCAACGCTATCGCTGCTTATTCCGCCATCAATTGAACAGGGGCTTGCAGACGTTGTCGTTGACGAGGGCGACAATGTTCAGTTTGAAGTTATTGCCAGCGGCGCCCAACCATTGAGCTATTTCTGGTATAAAGATAACGTGTTGATTGGCGGCGCCACAACCCCTTCTCTCCAGCTGCAATCAGTCCAGGAATCCGCTCAAGGAATTTACAGAGTTGTCGTCTCTAATCTGGCAGGAGTAGCCCAGAGCTTAGCCACACTTACAGTAAATCAAAAACCTGTAGCAAACTCGGCTTTAATATCACTTCCTAAAAATTCTTCAAAATCAATTGTCTTAACCGGCGCAGATGCCGATGGCGATTCATTGACATTTGCAATTGCAACTCCTCCTCAGCACGGCACGCTTAGCGGCACCCCGCCTAATCTTACATATACGCCCCAAACCGATTATGTCGGGTCGGATTCATTCATTTTTACCGTTAACGATGGCCGCCTAACATCTCTCCCCGCCACCATTAATATTTCTGTTACAGAAATTGTGCAAAACCAGCCGCCTGTTGCTCAAAATCTGAGTCTTACAAATGGCGAGGATATGCCATTGATTATTGAATTACCTGCGACCGATCCGAACGACGACCCGTTGACCTTCTTCATTGTCTCTCTGCCGACAAATGGTGTGGCGACTTTGCTTTCAAACAACATCGTCCTCTATCAACCAGATACAAATTTTGTTGGAGTTGATTCTTTCACATTCGCCGCTGCAGACTCGGAATTTACCTCCGAAGTCGCGGTCGTTTCAATTACCATTACAAATACTTACGACCCAATTTCAACAGTCCAGTTAGCCAAATCAACAATTGAAGATTCTCTGACATCGCTTGAATTTGATCTGGCGTCCGCAGTTGTGAATCCAGATGGCGCGCAACTTACATTCTCATTGCCATCGGCGCAATCGCTCCGCGGCGGACAGATCAGCATTGTAAACAACAAACTACAATATCTGCCACCGCCAAACTTTAACGGAATGGATTTCATTGAATATACGGTTTCTGACGGTGTAACTTCTATTACCGGACAACTCCTCGTAAATGTTCAGTATGTTAACGATGTTAGGCCATATCCGTTTAACCAGGCTGTTAATTTTGCTGCTGGGATGGATAATCCTATCGCGGTTATAATCGGTGACTATGTTAAGGATAATAAGCCGGATGTAGTCGTCATCAATAAGACGGGCGGAATCAGCTCGGTCAATGTTTTGGTCGGCGACGGCAAAGGCAGTTTTGATTCAAATCTCGTTATGAATTCGGTATGGGATTATAATTATGTGGCTGCTATTGGAGGCGATTTTAATAAAGACTCAAACCTTGACGTTGTTGTGGTAAGTGAAAATGGCGACGTTTATGTGATGTATGGCAATGGCGCAGGGCAATTCCCAAATGTTGTCCCTGCCAGAAACTTCGCTGCTCCGGCGACTTCAATCACATCTGC
>JBAMMJ010000126.1:0-1392 GCA_039793825.1 Verrucomicrobiota bacterium
CATAAATTTGTATCTATCAATCTCAACTCAACAACATTAAATTTTGAAATTTGGCGCGGATAAAAAACAAATAATTTCAGTCTAACATTTGACTGACTCATAAAATCATAACAATCAAAAACGACGTTTTTATACTTTGCGGAATAAATTTTTGTTAGATTTAAATTGCACGGATGAGTATCCCAACCAGCAAATGATTTTTCTAAAAGCAAGTTTGTAATGGATTGCTTTAAGTTTTTCCAATCACTCAAATCTTGCGGTAGCGGAGGCGACTTTAATTCTGGCACAAAAATGTTGTGCACGTTAGTGTTAATCTGGTCTTCTGGTATCTTATCAAACACTTTCAATTCTTCGGGGGTAAACAAATTCGTAGTTGTTTTTGCAACCTGTGAATCTATGCCTTTTAAATATCTGTTGAACCATCTGAAGACCGCCACCTGCAACTCCTGAATATCTTTGTGCGGACCGGGGGCGATTAGCAAGCCAATATTTGTTGAAGAACCAAGCAATGAATAAAGATTCCTCAATTTAAAATGCAGCCGTTCAACTCCATCCAGAGGAAAAATGCTGTCGGCATCCGTATTACAAATCAACAAAGGTCTTGGAGCTGCCAATGCAGCAAGCTGAGGGTAATCCCATCTATATGTATTCACAAAAAACATACAATCGCAATGACCCTCCACTGTGCCGTCAACAACGTAATTATGCAAATCGGTAATTCCTGCGACCGGGGCGCCAATTTTGATTCTATCGTCAATAGCCATTGCAGTCCAGCTATACGCTCCGCCACCGGAACGACCGGTTACACCGATTCGGTTCGTGTCCACTTCGCTTCTTGTGAACAAATAATCTATCGCTCTTACGGCGTTCCAGGCTTCAATTCCGGCTGGTGTATACCCGCGCGAATTCCACCACCACATACCCTCGCGATATGTACCGTGATGAAGTCCTGGAATCTCTCCAAGCTGAAGCGTGTCAACCACCAGACATACGTAGCCATTTCGGGCAAACCATATAGCGTGGTGTTGATAATTTACTTTATTTCCATGATAATAGTTAGGTTTTAAAGGATAGGCGTGCCCGCACAAATATAAAACAGTCGGATACGGCGGAACACCAGTGGTTGGAATATACAGATTGGCGGTCACATATAAACCCGGCATTGATTGAAAGTGGAGTTTCTCAACAATAAAGGATTCCTCGCCCTTCACCTTTCCAACAACAACCGCATTAAGTGGTGTTCGTTCCGGCATCGGATATAGCCCGAGCATTTCTAATAACTGCCTGCGGTAAATCTGCCTTTTTTTATCCCATTCTTCTTTTGAATTTATATCGGTTAAACATCGCCCGGATATTAAAGCGACCTGCTCCTTGAAATAACATTCAAGTTGA
>JBAMMJ010000126.1:1402-14694 GCA_039793825.1 Verrucomicrobiota bacterium
GGGCAGAGTTCGTATTCTCAGAAACGGTTGTTTGAGAATAAAGATTTATAGAAATTATGAAAAAAGAGACAACTATTTCTCTTAAATACCCTGTTTTCATATTTTTAAGTTTGACCCTTAAATTTCAATTATCAAGTTTGTTTTCTCAATTTAATAGGAATTAAATCCGTTAGAGTAATTGGATTGAAAGTTTTTCTTTACAAATAAAACCGCGACTATAAAAATACTTTAAATAATTATGGTAAAATCCAGTAATGGCATTAATCGTCGGCAATTTCTGAATCGCACGGCTACTATTGCTATAGCGCCGATGATTGTTCGGGCTTCGGTTTTAGGTTTGAATGGAGCAATCGCACCAAACGAGCGAATAGTATTCGGTGCAATTGGCGTCGGAAACAGGGCAAGATTCATCCTACCGAACTTTCTCTCATTTAAAGAAATTCAATTTGCAGCCCTGAGCGATTGCCGCGCGGATAGATTGAAATCCGGAAAAGAGATGATAGACAATTTTTATGGCAACACAGATTGCAAGACCTATTCTGATTTTAGAGACCTTCTTGCTCGCAAAGATATTGACGCTGTGCTAATTGCCACAGGAAACCGATGGCACGCCCTGGCGTCAATATACGCCGCAAGGGCTGGAAAAGACATCTATTGCGAGAAGCCGGTCACCTTATACATAAAGGAAGGGCGCGCCCTTGTAGATACCTGCAAACGTTATGGAACTATCTATCAGGCAGGAACACAGCGACGGTCAACCGCTTCATACAAATTCGCCGTGGAAATGGTCAGACAGGGGAAAATCGGCAAACTTCACACTGTTGAAATGCAGGTATGGACAGGACCTGCAATTCCTCATCAACAGGCAACCCCAATTCCTGAAGGCTGGAATTATGATATGTGGCTTGGACAAACGCCGTGGAAACCATTCGTCCCGGCGCGCGTTAACAACTGGCCCTACTTCTTTGATACCGGCGACGGAATAATGACCGATATGGGTTGCCATTACACCGACCAGATGCAATGGGCTTTAGGAACTGATGATACCGGACCGATTGAATTTGAGTGCTCTGGCGAATTCCCTGACCCAAAGAAATATATGAGTGATACGATGATTACAGGCGTCGGAAAGTGCAAATATGCCAACGGTGTCGTAGGCATAATTTATCAAAGACGCGGATTTACAGACAGATACATCAAATATATCGGAGACGAAGGCTGGATTCAGGTTGATGACGAAACAGACGAAATCAAAGCACATCCAAAATCTATACTTTCACTAAAAAGCGCAACCGGCTCAAGCTGGGCAAATGCCTCAGACCATATAAAAAACCTGCTGGATTGCATAAAAAGCCGCAAACAGACGCTCTGTCATCCAGAAGTCGCTCACAGGGCGAATACAATATGTCTTGCTCTAACAATTAGCGCCCGGCTTGGAAGAAAATTAAAATGGGACCCTGTCAAAGAACAATTTGATGATGAAGACGCAAACCGAATGCTTTATCGTGAACCCAGAGCCCCCTGGAAAGTTTAATGTCAAAGGATTTATGAAAAAACTGGTAAAATCGCTGATTTCAATATGTGTAGCCTTAACAATCGGTTTTCAAGCCTATTGCGAAAGCCATAAGGTGGAAACCGATTTGCCTGAAAACTTCAATCAGGCTGTAAAATTAGTCGTTTCTTACCAATCCGGCTCAAGTATGGAGCCGCTGCGAGAAATAGAGGCTGTTGTGGTAAAATGCAAAGGAAATCCTGTTCTGAAAAATAAAGTTGAATCTGCGTTAGAACAAATTATCATAAATCCGCTATCCACAATTGAAGCTAAAAAGTTTGCCTGCCAGCAACTGGCAATCATCGGAGCGGTCAATTCACTAAAGTCGCTCGGCAAACTCGCTTCGGTTGAGTTAACTTCGGGATTCGCCTGTATGGCGCTTGTAAATTCGCCCTCTCCTAAGGCGGCTTCAGAAATACTTGCGCAGGCATATAGAGATGGAAACCTGACCGCAAAGATTCAAATTATCAATGCTATTGGCAATTTAAGACAACCAACCAGCATCCCTTTTTTAAAGCAAATACTCGCGGAAAATCAGACGCAAATCATTGAATCTGCGCTGTTTGCTCTGGGAAAAATTGGAACCAGAGAGGCTACCGACGCAATCCTGCGGTTCAATAGCAGCAAGCCCGAAATTTACGGTATTTCGGTTGCAGACGCTCTATTACTCTGCGCAGAAAAAGCCGCGACAGAACATAGACGCGAAGAAGCTTCAAAAATTTATGATATTATTTTTAACTCTCCGAACTGTCCGCTCCATATAAAACGCGCGGCGTTTCTCGGACTGGTTAAAACCGACTCCGACGGTGGCATTCTCCGTATTGAAAAGACTTTAATAGACAGAGACTCCAGTCTCAAACCTGTTGCCATCTCTCTTATTCCAACGTTAAAAGGGAGCGGCATCTCAAGAAAATTCTCAAATATTCTTCCATCATTGTCGGCGTCAGAACAGGCGTTGCTCGTGGATGCGCTTGCGCGAATTGGCGATAACATTGCCCTCTCAACAATTCAGAACCTCGCAATATCCTCCATCCCGGAAGTCAAATTTGCCGCAATAACCGCTCTGGGCAATATTGGCAATGAGAAACAGGCTGGACTACTTTTAAAAGCATTATCTGAAACAACTTCTCCAGATGAATCCAGAGTTATAGAAACCGCTCTGGCTTCACTAAAAGGCGGAGAAAAAACTGATATCGCAATTGCAGGCGGTTTGCAAAAATCCACGCCTGAAACAAAGGCGAGGATCATCAATGTGCTCGGCAGAAGATATGCAACCACAACTATACCGCAAATTATGCGCGAAGCGGCATCGTCTCAAACGGCAGTGTCCCGCGCCGCCTTCAAAGTTTTGTCAAGAATGTGTTCGGATAGACATATTCCGGCGCTCGTTGATGGGTTGATAAATTTGAAATCGTCTCAGATAAGAGGCGAGGCAGAAAATGCGATTGCCGCAGTTATAGAAAGATCGCAGAATAAAAAACAATGCGAATCAATTGTCTGCGAAAGATTAACCAATATAAAAGATATTGACGCAAAGGTCTCTCTCATCAATTTGCTGCCTGTTTGCGGCGGCAAAAAAGCGTTTGAAATGGCAAAATTGGCATATTCCGACTCTAATTCAAACATAAAAGAAGCGGCGCTGCGCGCGATATGTGAATGGCAGGATATATCTGCATGGGACTGCTTAATCAAAATATACGAGAATCCGGATTCGGATTCCCACCGCGTTCTTGCCCTGCGCGGGTTAACACGGATTCTCGGAGAAGAAAACATAAGACCCGATGCCGAGCTTGTGGCAAAATATGAAAGACTTATTAAAGGGGCTAAAAGTGATAGTGATAAAAAATTGGTTCTTGGGGCGTTAAGCGGATGTCATCATCCCGAGGCGTTATATCTGGCATTAGAATTGGTTAAAGAGCCGACATTAAAATCCGAAGCGATTGAGGCTGTCAAAAAAATTGCCGCTGCAATACAGAACAAATATCCAAAAGAGGCATCGGAGGCTTTAGTAAAAATCAAATAATGTAAATTGAAATATGAAAACCAAAATTAATCGGAGAAAATTCCTGAAGGTAGGCGCAACCACAGCCGCGATAACAATTATCCCAAGATGGATATTGGGGGGAGCCGGCGTTGTTCCACCGAGCCAGAAGGTTTATATAGCAATAGTTGGAGCCGGTGGACAGGGCAGGGCAAACGCCCATGCGCTCTTCCGCGAACCAGACGCGCAAATCGTCGCCGTGTGCGATCCAAATGAAGAAGCGGATTATAGCCGTTTTTATTATGGCGGAAAAGCAGGACGCGCCCCAGTGAAAGCGCGAATTGAAGAACATTACACCAAACAAAATCCTGCATATAAGTGCAATGAGTATGAGGATTTTCGGGTAATGTTTGAAAAGGAAAAGAATATTGACGCAGTGCTTGTTGCAACTCCAGACCACGTTCATGCCGTAGTTACTGCCGCCGCGATGAGACTTGGAAAACATGTCTATTGCGAAAAACCGCTTACCCACAACATCTGGGAGGCGCGTCAGATTGCAAAAATCGCAAAGGAAACAAAGGTAGCGACGCAAATGGGAAATCTGGGACATTCCGGCGAAGGAATCCGAATGACCTGCGAGTGGATATGGGCTGGGGCTATCGGAGAAGTTAGAGAAGTTCACGCCTGGACTGACGCAGGCGGCTGGGCAAAAGGTCCGGGTAGACCAAAAGAAACACCGCCAGTCCCCAAAGGGTTTAATTGGGACCTCTGGCTCGGTCCAAGAGAATTTCGCCCATATCACCCGGCTTATGCTCCGTATAACTGGCGCGGATGGTGGGCATTCGGAACCGGAGCCATCGGCGATATGGCTTGCCACAACCTTGACCCGGCAGTCTGGGCGCTCAACCTCCAGGCACCGATCAGCGTTGAAGCGTGCGCCCCCGGTGTTAATAGCGAAGTAGTTAGCCAATGCGCGATTTTCAGATACAATTTCCCGGCGCGCGGAAATATGCCGCCGGTAAAAGTGACCTGGTATGATGGTGGGCTGCGTCCAGAACGCCCGGAGGAACTTGAAGAAGACCAGGTTCTTGGCGGCGGCGGAAATGGTATTCTCTTTATCGGAGATAAAGGAAAAATTATGTGCGCCGGCTGGGGAGGAACTCCGGTGCTCCTCCCACAGTCGCGAATGGATGAATTCAAACGTCCGCAAAAAACAATCCCGCGTTCAAAAGGACATCATAGAGACTGGTTAGATGCCTGTAAAGGCGGCCCACAACCAAGTAGCAACTTTGAATATGGCGCAAGATTGACCGAGATCGTCCTTCTCGGAAACGTGGCTTTAAGAACAGGCAAGAAAATTTATTGGGATTACGAAAATATGCGTGCCAAAAATGCACCGCAAGCCGAACAATTCATTAAAGAAACCTATAGAAAGGGTTGGGAAGTAGTATAGCGCTGCAAATTATTATACTTTATCAGACCTTAGCTACCCATCTTGATTATGACAAACAACAATTAATTTGTTATTTTTATACAAATTTTTCCAGGTCGGTGTCTAATATTATGAATGAATGGCGGGCTGAATAATGTTGATAGTCTGAATTGGGTGCGCTTGCTCTATGAGGCTCAAGCGGCTCGCCTTGTCTTATATGGCAGGGCTCTGGGACTTTCACATTCCGAAGCCGAAGATGTTTTGCAGGATACATTCCTCTCCTTAATCAAACTCTCACATCAGCCCGAACATCCCGAGAACTACTGCCTGCGCACCTACCGAAACCTTGCCCTCAATTTTAAACGAAATTTCTGGCGGCGGATAAAACGTGAGTTAGAAGCCTTGAACTGGTTTGAAAATGAAGATTCAGACGGAAATTTCGCCGAACTTGCGACAATTGCCCTTAATAAAATTCCTCAAGACCAAAGAGAAGTTATCACTTTGAAAATCTGGCATAAATTAACTTTTGAACAAATTGGCGAACTATTAAATCTTTCGCCAAATACAGTTGCTGGCAGATACCGTTATGGGATTGAAAAATTAAAAAGAATACTAAACCACTGTGATGAATATGACTATGAAAGAATTGAATCAATTGGAAGAGAGGCTAAAATCCTTGCGTCCACGCTCACCGTCACAAAAGGTTAAAACAAAACTTTTTGAGAGAATATCCAAACATCAAAACCAGATTGACGATGGCGCCGCAGAATACGCCATTGAACACCCTTTCTTATTTTTATTAACCAGACAATCTCACATCCTCTCGTTGATATTTGTCACCGGACTTTTAATATATTCTTCAGCAATGATGAAGTTCTCATACAAGGGCGAATTTCCTATTATAAAACAGACTAACTTTTCGGCTATTGAATTGGTTGCATTAAGCAACCAGAGCGCAAACATAGCTTACTACGTTCCAAACTTAAACAATGAACATAATCTTCTTACATCGCAAATATTAAGATGGACAAATTATTCTGGCTCAAATTGAATCGTTAACTTATTCTTATAGAATTTACTGAAATTAAACAAAGTATTAAATTTTGAATTTAATTTATGGACAAAAATCAACCACAAAAAGAGAAGACAGTAGCGGGTATGACGCAAAAAGTGCCTGTTTCAAAACCTGTTCAGCCAGCGACTGCGGTCCCGACGTCTGAAGCGGATAAACCATTTTTCAGAAAGATTGACTGGATAACTTTTATTGCGACGACGGTAATGGTTTTTGCCGGGTATCTATACACCCTTGCTCCTGATTGCACACTTGAAGACTGCGGCGAGCTTGCGGTTGCGTCATATTACGCGGGCGTCCCCCACCCTCCTGGTTATCCTGTCTGGACGATTTATACCTGGTTATTCACGGTTCTTCTCCCAATATCAAATATCGCATATAGAGTCGCAATTGCGTCCGCATTTGCCGGGGCTCTCGGTTGCGGCTTGATAGGACTGATGGTTTCACGCGGAAGCAGTCTGCTAATTGAAGCGTTTGATGAATTAAAAGGGATTGATAAAAAATGGGAAAATCTAATCTGCTTCTTTACCGGTTATGTTGCGTCATTGCTAATGGGCTTCAACGGCTTTATGTGGAGTCAATCGGTAATAGTTGAAGTCTATTCATTAAGTGTCCTCTCCTTAACCCTTGTGCTCTGTTTCCTATTCAGATGGATGTATTCGCCATCAAAGATGAAATATTTGTATTTAGCCTTTTTCACATTTGGCATATGCCTTACAACCCATCAAACACTTTTACTCGCTGCCGTAGGGCTTGAAATTGCGGTAGCCATTGCAAATCCAAGATTGGGAAGAGACCTTTTTTTGTTAAATTGTATCGGTTATATCGGCGGATTGATCCTTGCCTCAAAAGGCGCTATCTCTTCTTTCAAACACCCTATCGATCCATCACGTCCGTCAATGGTTTTCTACATCTTTAATTTTATTGGGATTTTCTCAATTCTAACTTACGGATTCCTTGCGGTTAAAACAAAAAAGATATTCAGCGAGTGGAAACCAATCCTCATAGGCATTGTGCTCTACTGCGTTGGGGCTGGATTTTACTTCTATATGCCCATTACATCAATGACCAACCCCCCTATGAACTGGGGCTACCCAAGAACCGTTGAGGGCTTTAAACACGCACTCACACGCGGACAATATGAAAAAGTAAATCCTACCGATCTTTTCAATGACCCGGCGCGATTCTGGCAACAACTTGTAATGTATCTGGAAGGCGCCGTAGATGAATTCACCTTGGTTTATCTTATGCTCGGCTTAATACCTATATTTTATTTAGGTTACAAAATCTACCGCGAAGGCGCGCATCGGCAGATGATATGGCTGCTCATAGCAATCGGCGCAACATTGTTTCTATTCACATTAATGCTCATAGCGCAGAACAGCGCACCTCTTAGTCCAATGCTACCTGTTTTTGGCTTTTTAACAACAGCAGCCTTTATGGCTGTGTCCGTGATTATGATGATGATTGCATATCATTATCTGCAAAGGGTTGAACGCGCCTGGATTTTTGGACTTGTTGCAATCTACCTCTGTCTTGCCGTGTTGCTTTTGATAATGCTCAATCCCTCTCCAGACCGTCAGAGCAGAGAATTAACCCGCGTCTTTTTCACATCGTCACACGTGCTGGTCTGTATGGCTATTGGCTACGGATTAACTATTGCGATTGCGGCAATCGCCACACAATATCAAAAAATAAGAATCCCGACGCTTATCGGAACTGCTATAGCCTCTGCAATCGCGCTGTATGTACTCTTTGTGATTCGATCAAATCCCGAAGGATTTGATATCTCTACAGAAGAACCGCTCTTTGGCTTAATCCCAAGCAAAGACCCGCTAATCCGCTTTACCGCATTATACGCCGCGTTGCTTGCGCTCTTTTCAACCTCAATCTTTGTATTGGCAAGAAAACGAGCGCCGCTAACCGCTATTATGGTCGTTTTAGCCCTTATGCCCATCAAATCAATCCTTTCACACTGGTCTGACAACGAACAGCGTGGTCACCTGTTTGGTTATTGGTTTGGCCACGATATGTTCAGACCGCCTTTCAAAAACGAAAAAGGCGAATGGAGTTATTCCTCTGAAGAACGACAGAAATTGCTTCAGAAAGGCGCAAAGATTTATCCTGAGATGGAACAGGATACAGTGCTGTTCGGCGGCACCGACCCCGGACGATTCAATCCAACCTATATGATTTTCTGCGAGAGTTTTATTCCACCTTCAAAGAAACCGCGCGACCCAGACTTTGATAGGCGCGATGTCTATTTAATAACTCAAAACGCTTTAGCCGACGCCACATACCTGAATTACATCCGTGCACATTACAACCGAAGCGCCCAAAAAGACCCGCCATTCTTTTCTGAATTATTTAAACCACTCGGTTTCCTGGATTCTATCTTTATGACGCTCGGCGATAAGATAGAAAAACGGAGGCGCACATATACATCCTATTTTACCCCCTCAGACTTCATTGATATAGAATCTTTGAAGAAGAAACTCAACGATTCAACTCCATTATCAAAATACATCCGTGACAATTTATCACCCGATACTAAAAATCTTCTCTCTTCAAACCAAAACGATGAACTGAAAAAGGCGCTGTCAAAAGATTTAAATAAACTTCTTGAAAAAGAACTTATTTACGACACAAACAGATTCGCCGGAATCAACCTCTCAAAAAGGACACAACGTTTCATCGCTCAAAACCCTCAAAGCCATACCCGCATAAGATTGAATCGGATTTTGCTTGAAGAGGCGTTCCCGTCCGAAATAGCAAAAAGCAAAGGCGGTGTTTACCCCGACCTTGAAATCATCACTCCGAGCAATGCTGATTCTCAAAAGGCTTTTCAAGATTATATTGAGGATGCTCAACGGAGATTGGCGGCAGGACAGCTACGTCCTGGGGAAGATGTGCGGATTGAAGGCGGCCGCGTTCAGGTTTCAGGTCAGGTCGCGGTTATGGCTATTAATGCGCTGCTTACAAAAGTCATTTTTGATAAAAACCCCGACCACGAGTTTTACGTGGAGGAAAGTTTTCCGCTTGAGTGGATGTATCCTTATTTAACGCCTTACGGGATTATAATGAAGATTAATCGGAATCCTGTGCCCGAAATCACCGACGACATCGTTGAACGAGACCATAAATTCTGGAGCGAATATTCTGAAAGACTGATCGGCAACTGGATTACTTACGACACGCCAATCTCCAACATTTGTGCGTTCGCGGAAAGGGTTTATTTGCACCGCGATTATACGGGATTTACCGGCGACCGTAAATTCATCCGCGATGATAACGCCCAGAAAGCCTTCTCAAAACTCCGTAGCGCTATCGGCGGAGTTTATGCCTGGCGCTATCTGAACCCAAGAAATGAGGCTGAACGCAAACGTGTCCTGAAAGAAGCCGAATTCGCATTCAAACAAGCCTTTGCCTTCTGCCCATTCAGCCCCGAAGCTGTATTCAGATACGTTAATCTGATTCTAACAATGAATGATCCGTCGCGATTTGATGACGCAATTTTGATTGCAAAAACCTGCAAAAAACTTGACCCGTATAACGCGCAGGTAAACGATTTGATTCAGAAACTCCAGAAATGGAAAGAAGACACCGTAAATTCCCAGAAGGCTCGGTTGCAATTGAGCCAGTTACAAAAAGACTTTATATCTGAACCCTCAAACGCCGCAAAGGCATTTGCACTTGCTCAAGCTTACGTCAGCATACAGGACACCAACAGGGCTCTTGAAACACTTGATAAACTCCTGACACAGCCAGGTATAGACGCTTCAACAATTATCGCTGTTGCAAACGCTTATCTGCAATTCCAACAGGTTCAACGACTTGAAAACGCACTCTCAAGATTAACCCAGGTTACACCAAATAGCCCTGAAGCCTGGTATGACCTTGCGGGTATTCAGGCTATGTTAGGTAAGCATTCAAATGCTATCTCCTCCTTAAACCGCGCAATCAATTTAAGCGATGAAAGGTTAAAAACCGATAAAAAAGCAAATAATCTGCGCGATTCTGTCTCAAAAGATGCGCGTTTTAACGTGCTAAGAGGAAATCCAGATTTTGAGAAAATCTTCACCCCGCGTTAATAACAAGCTGTTGAATTTTTCATCATTAGTTGCCATATTCCAATTGTTGGTATATTTTATTATCTCATAGGGTTTTTATTTAATGAGCGTTTGCAATAACAAAAAAAATGATGGAGGTGCTGCAATGACAGATAAAGAAGTGAAAAATAACAACACTGTCAATGCAGAGGAAGTTATTTTAGCAAGTGCTGATGACCAGACAAAATCAGAACAAAACAGCAATAGCGATAAGACGACTAACAATATGGAAAATCCGGAAATAATAGAAACACAATCCGAGTCAGAAAAAAAACAGGAAGAGAAAAAAACTGAATTAACAAAAGAAGAATTAGAATCACTTGTAGAAAAGGCGTCAAAGGCGGATGAGTATTATGATAAATTGCTCAGGGTTAGCGCCGATTACGATAACTATAGAAAACGAATGGCTCGCGAGCGTCAGGATATAGTAAAGTTTGCCAACGAATCGCTCATAACCAGATTACTCCCTGTATTGGACAACTTTGAAGCGGCTTTAAACATTGCAAACAGCAATAATAACACATCCGTTGAATCTCTTAAGACCGGCGTAATGATGATTTACAACCAGTTAAAAAACATTCTAGCTGAAGTCGGGCTTGAAGAAATTAACGCTGTTAACAAACCTTTTGATCCACTAATTCACGAAGCAGTCAGTGAACAGGAAACAACGGATGTTCCTCCGGGTCACGTTGTCGCCCAAATTAGAAAAGGATACAAACTTAATTCAAGACTAATTCGCCCGGCTACAGTAATTGTTGCGAAAGAACCGCATAAATCCGATGAAGAAAAAATAAAAAATTAGCAAATGGCTAAACGCGATTATTACGAGGTTTTAGGTGTTCCCCGAGATGCCTCAGAAGAAGATATTAAAAAGGCATATAGAAAACTCGCGCTCAAATATCATCCTGATAGAAATCCCGGCGATAAAAGCGCTGAGGAAAAGTTCAAGGAAATCGGGGAAGCCTATGAAGTATTGAGCGACCCTCAGAAAAGGGCTGCATACGACCAGTATGGGCACGCGGCTTTTGACCCGCGCATACGCGCTGGCGCGACCGCAGGCGGCGCTTCAGCAGGAGGTTTCGGCGGATTCCACGACCCGTTTGATATCTTTAGAGAAGTATTCGGAGGAAGTGGATTATTCGGAGATATTTTTGGCGATGCATACGAAACCGCCAATAGACCACAAAGAGGAGCAGACCTGCAGTATGAGCTGGAACTGGATTTTATGGAAGCGGCACTTGGTTGCGAAAAAGAGATATCAATCAGAAAACTTGAAACTTGCGCCGAATGCGATGGTTCTGGCTCTGAACCAGGGGCTCAACGACGCACCTGCAATCTATGCCGCGGACGTGGAATGATTGTCACTGACCGGGGATTTTTGAGAGTTCAACAAACCTGTCCACGCTGCGGCGGCGCCGGACAGGTGCTTGATAAACCCTGCCGCGCCTGTCAGGGAAGCGGTCGCAGAGAAACTACTAAAAAAGTAAAAATTAACATCCCTCCTGGGGTAGATACCGGCACAAGATTGCGTTCCCGAGGCAACGGAGAGGCAGGACCACTTGGCGGTCCTCACGGAGACCTCTATGTGTTTATAAAAGTCCGACCTCATGAAATCTTTCAAAGAAACGAGGATGACCTGTTGTGTGAAGTTCCGATAAGTTTTGCCCAGGCAGCGCTTGGAGGCGAAGTTGAAGTGCCAACGCTTACAGGAAAAACCCATATCCGTATCCCACCGGGGACACAACCCGGAACAGTGTTCAAAATAAAAGGCAAAGGACTTCAAAACCCACACGGCTATGGCACCGGCGATTTACTGGTAAAGGTAAACGTAGAAGTGCCAACGCATCTGACAAGTGCGCAACGGGCAAAATTAGAAGAGTTCGCAAAACTTTGCGATTCAAACACTCACCCGCGCGTCCAAAAATGGCTTGATAAAGTCAAAAAACTATTCAGCTAAATACCTTTTAAATGCATCGGTTTTATTGTCCAAACATCTCCGAAATAAATGCAAAAACCGACGAACTTATAATATTAGATGGGAATGAAGCTCATCACGCGCTGAATGTGTTGCGTCTCGGTATCGGAGATGCTTTGATTTTGCTCAATGGAAGAGGCGAAGAATTCTTATGCAAATGCGACCATATAAAAAAGAACAAATTGGCGTTAAAAGTCATTGAATACAAAAAGAATCCTCCGCAGGATACACAGATTGTCCTTATTCAATCCATTCCTAAAGGGCGACTAATTGAATACATAATTGAAAAGTCAATAGAACTTGGTTCTAACCGTATTGTGCCATTAATAACAAAAAGAGTAGTTCCAAATTGGGGAGACTCTGATAAAACAAAAAGAATAGACCGATTGCATCAAATTATTATAGGCGCCATAAAACAATGTGGGCAAACTTATCTTCCACAGATTGATGAACCGACAAAATTAGAAGACTTTCTTGCTAAGAACGAAAAATTTGAAATGAATCTTGTCTGTGCCCTGACTGGCGAAACAAGCCATCCGCGCGCACATTTTGACGAGTTCAGAAAGAAATATCACAGGAATCCACGTTCAATCTGCATCTGGATTGGTCCTGAGGGGGATTTTACACCAGAAGAATTGACCGCAATTAAAAGTTCAGGCGCCCTTCCAATAACTCTTGGAAAACTTGTTCTCAGAGTCGAAACTGCGGCGCTTTGCGCGCTTTCCATAATAAATTACGAACTTAACTGGGCAGAGCGAAAATTTAATCAGATATAGCGACGGTATAATCTTTATTTAAAATCCAGCCATAATTGAACATCCACGCGGCTCAGACTGTCCAGCCCTTCCCACAATGGTAAATCCTTCATTAAGTTTAAGAGCAATATCATCGGTTTGAATTGCCATTACCGAAAACACATTGGCAAGGTCGTAAATCCTTAAAATTCCAAATTCTCCAATATTGACCGGCTCTTTGGTCTCTGGCGAAACAATGCTATATTTAGCCCATGGCGGAAATTTGAAAGCGCGCGAATGGTCTTTTGCTTCTCTATTTAAAATGCGGTCGTATGCCTGCGAACTAATCTCGCTCATTCCATACTCCGATACAATATTTGATTCATCAATCCCAAGATAAAATGAGACCATCTTATAAAGCTCGTTTTTAGGAATCT
>JBAMMJ010000126.1:14704-15740 GCA_039793825.1 Verrucomicrobiota bacterium
CTCGCGGGAACGTCCTTTATATCCGCCGGTCTCAAAGACCACCGAGCCATCGGGAAGCGCGAATCTTGTCCTTTTAAGTTCAATATAATCGACCAGATGCACATAATTGAAGGCTGTCCCCAACACAATTACAGGAGAAGCGCTTTTTTCGCAATCTCTTAAAGCCGCAAATAAAAGCTCATAGTCAATTTTCCAAACGTTTTCTCCCTCTACAAATCCAAAAAAAGCGGAATTTTCAGTTCCAAATCGCGCTTTTAACGTTGAAAACATATGAACAAGGGACGAATTCGGCGCGGATTCGGAAGACGGTGTTAAAATAATTAACTGCATTCGCTCATCCCTGTTATTCAACAAACAATTTCGGAACCAAAGCGATAAAGACTCTTCATAAATCTGTAATGAATAATTATTGTGAAAATGGCGGCTGGACCTATCAAAAGTAGTTCCGCTTGAATAAAAAACCGCGGTTCGTTCCTCTTTATCCAGGCTCGTGATATCAAATTCCTTGAACGCAGTGGTAGGAAGACAGGGAATATGAGTCCAATCGTTCACATCGGTAATGTCTTTTAATCTAAAATCACAAAAATTTTTATATGGCAGGATATATTGATATTGTAAATTAAAAAGCTCTATTGCAATATTATTCCATAAATTGTTGATTACGTGTGTATTAGCATTCTGAGACAACGAATATCTCATAAAATCAACAATCTTTTCGCCAATTTCCCTGAATTCTTTATGTTTTGTAAAATTGCTCATCTGCAACAATAAATTATAGCAGTATGGTTTTTTAATAACAAACAAGATTGAGTGAATAACAACTCAAAACACAAAGGAGGGTTTTTCTATTGATTTGTAGAATGACGTTCGCGAAATTGTGGTGGCAAAGAGGGCGGTGCCATCCACCTGTTTGATTGAGATTGAAATCTACGGTCCTGAAACTGCGGTTTGCCATCTGGTTGCATACCCCGTGGTGGTCTGTCACCGGGTGGTCCAAACCCACCGGGAGGCGGCCCTTCCGGGCGACGTCCGGGTC
>JBAMMJ010000126.1:15750-16306 GCA_039793825.1 Verrucomicrobiota bacterium
AAAAACTCTTCATATTTTTTCTTTTGTTCAGGAGTTAAAACCTTTAAAATTTCATCGTTAACTCTTTTTAATTCTTCCTGCATTATTGGGTCAATTAGTTCTCTAAGTGGTTTTAATCTTTCGTGGCTATCAGTTACAATTTGGTTGATTTTATCTCTTTGGTCTTGTGAGAGTTCAAGTCTATCGCCCATCCATTTCCAGAAATCCGGTCGTGGAAAAGAAGAAGGGCTATTAACAGGACGCTGCTGTTGGACTTTCTTTTGAATAAGCTGGGTATAGACGACGGTTCCCGTAACAGCGCCCGCAACAAATATAATCGCAGCGGCAAGAATTATTTTCCAGGCTTTCACCAGCTTGTCCCAATTTGGTTTAATCCAGCTAAAACTGCTGTTTCAAACGCCTCCTGGGGATTATCAATAGCTACCTGATTATGGGCAAACAGAGCCCATAGACATACGATTATCATTATTGCTATACAGGGTTTTGCGGCTCTCCATAGATTCTGTGCCCAGAAAAGGGTTGTTTCATAGACCTGCGCGCTTTCTATCCGCGCCAT
>JBAMMJ010000126.1:16316-41389 GCA_039793825.1 Verrucomicrobiota bacterium
CTTTTCAAAGGCGTATGGCACAGTATCGGCTGGTCTATGAAGCTTTGCCGCATTTAGGAGCTTCTTTAATAACAAGTCTCTATTCATCTCATCAATAATTTAGACGTCTAAGTTGTTTATTTAGTTACAAATATTTACCTTTTAAAATTTTTGACAAACATTTTTTCATCTCTGCCCTTGCCCTGAATGCCCTTACTTTAACCAATGTAGGGCTCCATCCTGTCAACTCGGCAACTTCTTTAACAGATTTATCTTCTATTTCCAGCAATGTTATCACAAGCCGAGACGCCGGCGATAATTCATTTAACAGCCTTTGAATCAAAGCTTTTGCCGCATCTTCATCGTCTTTTGCAGAGTCGGGGTCTGATTTAAACCGCTCCAACCAATCTGTTTCTCCATCTCCAAGTTCAGAGAAATTTGTTTCAGGGGTTCGTTTTTTATGTCTTAAAAAGTCATAACAAACCCGCACAGCGATACGGGTTAACCAGTGTTCAAACGGGGCTTCGCCTCTGTATGAATTCAACTTATTAAAAGCCTTTATCCAGACCTCCTGAACTATGTCCTCAACATCGCTCTCGTTATTTGCGTAACGCCTTGCGATGGCAAAGATTCGTCCCTGATATTTTTTTATTAAGGGTTCAAAACTTGCCGTATCGCCATTTAAAACTTTCTGGATAAGTTCGGCGTCGCCCTGTTCCATTGCTGATATTTTATCAGAATCAACAATAACAAAGAATATAAAAATAAAAGCCACTGATATACACAGTGGCTTTTATTAGAATAGAAACGATAAAATGGGTCATTGGTTTGGCTGATTGCCGCCGCCACGTTGACCGCGGCCACCCCTCTGCTGTTGGTTGCCGCCGCCGCCCGGGGCTGCCCCTCCAGGTCCGCCGAAACCGCCGCGTCTACCCTGACCAAAGCCAGCACCGGGAGCGCCAGGTCCGCCAAAGCCGCCGGGTCCACCCGGACCAAATCCGGGACCACCCGGACCGCCAAAGCCTCCAGGTCCGCCGAATCCACCTCTACCACCAAATCCGCCCCCCATTAACAACATCCCAATAAATGGGGAGTTCTCAATTTCCTGTTTTTGTTCCGGTGTTAACGTTGGAGTCACTGCCGAAACGGCTTTTGCCCTGAGCATAGTAAGCTCCACCTGAAGTTTGGCAACCGCCTCAGCTTTCTGCCGCACAACCTGTTCGTCATATTTTTCCGCGATGACGGCTTTTACAAGTTCCTGCTGGGCAGCCTGCAATTTATCCTGCAGTTCCCGCATCTGTGGGGCGTTTGCCTGCATAGCATCCATCAGCAATTGCCTTTGTTTATCATCAAAATTGCCGAAGAAACGCCCAAACCGCCCGGGACCTCCGGGTTGTTGTCCTTGAGGTCCGCCGGGACCGGCTTGTGGCGGCGCTGGCTGATTTGGTGGAGGCGGTTGTGGCTGCGGATTCTGGTCTTGTTGAGCAGACAACGGTATTAGCGCGCTCAACAAACCAGCGTTCAATACTGCAGTCAGTGAAACACAGCATTTATTTTTTCTGATTTTCATAAACTTTGCCTTCTGTTGGGTTATTTGTGGTTGTGTTTGCCGATTTATCCGACGCCGAAATGGTATTTGTGACCGCTGATAGTCGGTCATCCAACCGTTTTAACATCTGTTCCATACGTTCTAATTTGCATTTCTCTTCGTCGGTAATTGTGCCATCTTCCCGTTTCTTCTTTAAATTTCCAAGCCCCTGTTCTAATTTAATTCGCCACTCCCTCATTTTCTGGAACTTTTGCTCTGGCGTTAGATTTTTCCAGTCATTCGTTCTCTTACTGTTAATGGATTGAGTGGTCCGACGGAGGTCTGAGGGACAGTTTGTCGCTTCCTTCTCCGACCCGATAACCGTTAGCGCCATTACCGCCGAAGATATCGCAACAATCAACAACCGTATGTAACAATACTTAAACATTTTTTCTTTTAGCGCCATATTGTCGGCAACACAATTTCCAACAATTGCTTTCAATTAAGAATGACGTTCAAACCAATAAACAGGTTACAGGCAGTATTTAATATTACTGGCTATTTGAATCTTTTTTCTGAATGTCGGGGTTCAAACCGAGGGTTCTTTCAAATTCCTTTGAGAAAAGCCGAATCTCGTTCATAATCTTTTCGGGCTGTTCTTTGAATGTTGGCAACATACGTTGGAGTGCCGATGGATTTATCCGGGCAACCTCTGCAGCAGCCACAATCAGAGAAAGGGAATTATTGACTGAATGCCTCATATTAGCGAGTTTTTCATTCAATTCTCTGACCTGTTCAGCCGTTAATATTACAACATCCGATGACGACATAAGTTAAAACTGGTTTAAATTCTGCCAAAATGCAAGTTTTAGAATTTGAATAATACAATTTTTAGTGTAATAAAGAAACCAATTAATTTAAAGAAGATTAATTTTTGAGAGCTATTGCGCGAAAAATAATCAATTGTGATTTGATAAAAATTTAGATGAACAGTTCAGATTCACAAAAAGCAAGGTTTTTCCGCCAGAGCGGCTGGATGGTAATAAGCACTTTCTTGGGTGGCGCGTGTATGTTTGCCGTCCACTTTTTTGCGCCTTTTCTTGGTGATACTGAATATGGTTTGCTCGGCACTTTGCTGGCTATGATGAACGTTATGATGAGACCCTCGCTCGGTTTGCAAACCACCCTAGCGCAAGAAGGCGCAGCGGCATTGACGCCTGAGGACAGAGCGCGTTTTTCTGGAACCGTTCGCGGGGTTCTGTTCTGGACTTTTGTGCTATGGCTGGTACTGGCAGTTTTCATTGGAATATTCAAGAACCATTTTCTATCCACATTAACAATTTCAAATCCAGTTGCGCTCTGGCTGGTCGTGATAATTGGACTCGGCCTTTTGTGGCAGCCGATAATTCAGGGCGTACTGCAGGGTAAACAAAATTTTTTGTGGCTTGGCTGGGTATTAATAACCAATGGCGCGGGGAGATTGATTGCCGTCGCGATAATAGTAGTTTTGCTCGGAGGAAAAGCCACCGGAGCAATCGCCGGTGCGTTAATTGGCATTGCAAGCGCCATATCACTTGGTCTTTATCAAATCCGCGATGTGTTGCTGGCTAAAGAGAGACATCCTTTTGATTGGAGAAAATGGCTCGGTAGGGTAATCCCTCTCACAATCGGATTAGGGACAAGTCAATTCATCTTTAGCGTTGATATGATAATCGTCAGGGCAATTTTTGGGGAACATCAGACCGGCTATTACTCGTTTTCAGGAATGATTGGTCGCGGACTTGTTATGTTCACAGCGCCGCTTGCGGCTGTTATGTTTCCCAAAATTGTTCAAAGCACAGTCCAAAAAAAGAAATCCAATTTTCTCTTTTTGACGTTCCTTTCCACAGCAATTCTTGGAATAATTGCCGCTACACTCTGCACTGTCGTTTGCAAAATTGCCTCTTATTCTATCAACAATCCTGAATTAGTTAAAACCTACATACCGGGCAAGATTTTGAATTTTTTAATTCAACATCAGGAAGCGGTTTTACCTGTGGCAAAGATGATACCCTGGTTTGTCTGGTGTATGTTGCCGTTGTCGCTGGCAAACGTGTTATTGAATAACCTCCTGGCAAAACAAGAATATCGGGCAGTCCCCTGGCTTCTTGTTGTAGTTTGCGCTTATGCAACAGCGCAAATTGTATTCGGCACCTCATTCATTCGCGTTATTCAAATTCTTGGAATATTCAACCTGATTTATCTCATTATCCTTGCGATCTTTACTAAATTTTCCGAATCCAATTTCTCACAGGAGATAAAACCGCTGGCTTCTATTGGTT
Source organism: Verrucomicrobiota bacterium (assembly GCA_039793825.1). GTDB lineage: Bacteria > Verrucomicrobiota > Verrucomicrobiia > Limisphaerales > JAKPVM01 > JAKPVM01. The sequence continues at coordinate 20,145 of JBAMMJ010000126.1, forward strand.
AAGTTTATTCTTTTCTGGATTGTGCTCTTTTGGAACCGGGGCGCGCAATTTTGTGTAAATCCATATTTCCAACGGTCTGAACGGAGTGAGCCATTTATAGAAAGGTGAATAGATTAATCTTAATCTGATTACAGAAAGTAACATTACAAGACTTGTCCTGAACAGATGCACCTTTGAGCCTGTTACATCCGTCCAAACAGTTGGCACTTCAAGGATTTTATAGCCTTCCCGTTTTAAGACGTATAACAGGTTAATATCAAAAGCCATATCGGCTATTGTCAGGTAAGGATGTATTTTTTGAACAGCCTCTTTCCTCATTACTTTTGCGCCGCATTGCGTATCTTTGATCTTCATTCTAAATAGTAATTCAACAATCAGGTGAAATACTCTGCTGGCGAACTGTCTTCTGCGGTTTTGCGCCTGATGCAAGACGGCACCTTCAATCCAGCGCGAACCAATCACGCAATCCGCCTCGTTGCATCTTTTTACAAGTTCATAAAATGCGTCTGCCTTTGTCGCTCCGTCAGCGTCAACATAACCTACAAGGTCGCACTCCGGGGCAAGTTTTAAACCCTCTATTAACGCTCCGCCTTTTCCAACCGGCTCAGGAATATTTAAATAATCTATGCACTGGTATTGTTTTTGAACTTTCTGAACAACGCCTAATGTGTTGTCTCTACACCCATTTAGAACAACTACAAGTTTGAATTTACCGATATAATTCTTAGTAAAAAATTCTGCGTAATCCCTGAGCACGGGCTCAATCCGTTTCTCTTCGTTATAAGCAGGTATTAATAAAAGTAAACTCGGTTCGCTCACGCAAAAATTTTTAACACAAAGAATTATAAAAGTCTAATTTGAAAAGATAGTTCTTAGGATTTTTATACTCAGTCACATATTGAAACCGCAAACTGTCAATACTCATTTTCGTAAATCGGAAAGAATTTTTTTATCAAATTAAAAATATTTATTGACGTATAATCTTTTTGATAATAATATTTTCTTGAACCCATAAAAAGAAGGGAACAAGAAATGAAGAGGCAGGATAAAATAACAGGAGTTAAATGGCTAATTCAAACATTCAATTTTTTTGATCTTTGATTCGGGCGCCAGGGGTCTCTCTTCCCTCCTTGGGATTCCTTCCCAAACTCCTCATTCACCTCGGTGCCCGAATCACTTTTTTGTTCCGATTTGATAAATATCAAATAAAACCGTTCATCTAATCATTTGACGTTTGTAATCTTCGTAATTTTGCTAAATATTTAATCCAATGAATAGATTAAAGATAACGTTGAGCTTAATTTTGTCGTTGGCACTGCTCGGGTCCTTATCAAAGTCATATTCAGATGATTTACAATCAGCCTTTAAAACTCCGCCACAAAGAACAAAAATCTATAAAATCGTTCATTCGCTCCCAGATTCAGACGATGCGCAAAAGGCGCTATTCAATAAGCTAAAAGCGCAGGGTTTCGGCGGCATTGTTTGCAATGTCTCATTTGATGGTTATCTTACGGATGAATCAAAATGGAGCTCTTTTATAAACGGAGTTAAAACAGCCAGAGAAATGGGGTTTTCAATGTGGTTATACGACGAGCGTGGCTACCCATCTGGAAACGCAGGCGGGCTCGTATTAAAAGGTCATCCTGAATGGGAGGCGCGTGGGTTGCTTGTGATGACAACAAACGTCACAGGGGGCAAAACTGTAAAATTGAATATCCCGATGGGGAAATTGTTTTACGCAAAAGCCTTTCAGCAAAATAGTTCTGGCGAAATAGACCAGAAAAAGTCTTTTGAACTAAATAAGAACATTAACGATAAAGAGCTTGAGTGGAATGTCCCGCCTGGCGAATATAGAGTTTTCGTAGTTGTAGAAAGCAATCTTTATGAAGGCACTCACGCCGAATTAAATCTCTGGCAAAAAATTCCATATATAAATTTATTGCAAAAGGAGCCTACCGAAAGATTTTTAAAACTTACCCATAAACAATATGCACAAAGACTTGGAGAAAATCTTGGACAATATTTTGAAGCAACATTTACCGATGAGCCGTCGTTGATGAGTCTTTATCTCCGTCAGATGCCGTGGTCTGTTCTCCCGTGGTCAGATAATCTGCCGACGGAGTTCAAGCGCCGTCGCGGCTACGATATAATGAAAACGATCCCTTACCTATTTTCTGAACTTGATGAAAATTACGAAAAACATAGATACGATTTCTGGCTTACAATAGGCGAACTTGTTTCGGAGAATTTTTTTGGACAAATTCGCGAGTGGTGTCGTAAACACAATATTGAATCTGGTGGTCATCTGCTTGCGGAAGAAAACATTGTTCATCACGTGCCGTTGTATGGCGATTTTTTTAAATGCATTCAGACGCTTGACGCCCCCGGAATTGATTGTTTGACGAGTATCCCCGCAGAAGTCCCGTGGTATATTGCAAAACTCGCCCAGAGCGCCGCTCAACTTCAAGGGCGCAAAATTGTAATGTGCGAGACATCAGATCACATTCAGGTTTACCGACCAAAAGGCGACCAGAGGCCAAAACGGGTCGTTACCGAAAGCGAAATCCGCGGCACGTTGAATAGGCTGTTCATTAACGGCGTTAATAGAATCACAAGTTATTATAGCTTTTCGCAACTTGCCGATGAACAGATTGAGCGGTTAAATCAATGGACTGGACGCTGCGCGCTAATGGTTGAATCATCAACTGCCGCTCCTCAGATCGCCGTTTTATATCCGGTTGAAAGTATCTGGATAAGATTCACCCCGTCGCATTTATGGACCCGCGAAGCCACAAAGGCTGCAAGGATTGAGTCCATATACAAAAGCGTTATTGATGGTTTGTTTTTCTCGCAGCGCGACTTTCTAATAATTGACAGCAAAACAATTGAAAAAGGGTTTATTAAAAATGGGACCTTGAGCTGCAATGGACTTAATTTCAACGTAATAATACTTCCCGGCGCCGACACTCTATCTTTAAAATCGTGGCGGAACTTATCCGAATTCGTCAAATCAGGCGGAACGTTATTTATACTTGGAAATCTACCAAAAAACAGCGATCAAAAATTCCCCGCACCTGAGGTAATAAAATTAGCGCAGTCGTGGTTTAATACTCGGAATGACGTGTTAGATGATGCGGTTGCACAATCGCGTCCGCTGTCTCGCAGTTTTGGAAAAGGTGTTGTAAATTTTCTTCCGGTCGGTCTTGAGTCTGTGGCAGCTGATTTACTGGAATCTTCCAAACAGGTTAAAGCTGTTGGCTTTCACAATAACTTGAGAATATCAAAACGAAAAATCGAAAACGATTCATTGTTTTTTATAATCAATGATAGCGATACAGATTGGAACGGCAGCATAGAATTTGTCGGATGTAGCCAAGGAGAAATCTGGAATCCGTCCGATGGAACAATAATCCCAGCCAGTGGAAATAGATTCTCTAATCTGCATATTGAATCGTATGGGGCGAGGTTTTTTAGATTCAAAAAAGATGTTTACGAGACGGGTATCGGTGCAAAAATGAAGCCAGGCATCTTTTCAATTAAAACAGAAGGGCTAAAGAGCAAACCACCAACAGTTGGCAAAGGCGAATTTGTTAAATCCGTTATAAATAAAGAAGTCATAGAAGATAATATTATCCTTTGGAATAGTATGGCAACATTGACAAAGAGCGATGTTGATACGTGGCTATTTTTGAGTTTTAGAATAGATGATGCATCTCAAATAAAATTGGATAATCTGGTATCGTTCAAAATTCGGATTCCGCAGGGACAGAAAATCCACAATCAAATTCTTGTAATAATAAAGGAAAAGAACGGAGGCGATTTTATCGCTGAAACAGGCTCGTTTTTAGATGAATCGGGAAAAAAGACTCTGTTTGTTCCATTGAAAAAGTTCAGACTCGCCGGATGGTCAAAAGATGAAAACGGTATCCTTGATGTTGATAAAATTGAGGAAATTCGGATTGGTTGGGGCGGATATATGGGTAAGGATGGGGAGACAATTTCATTTGCCTCAACTGCGCCTGAAATTACAAGATTGAGTTTCAATTAATCAATATGGAGTTTAAAGATGCACGATTAAATCGCGAGTTCAAGACTATCAGGTTAATGATTGAACGTTATTGCCGAGACCTTCATAAAACCTCTGATGGGGTTTTATGCGAAGAATGCGCCCAGCTGCTGGATTACGCAAAGGCTCGGCTCCTAAAATGTCCATTTCAAGGAGATAAACCGACCTGCGCAAAATGTCCCATTCATTGTTACAGTCCAGAGAAAAGAATGAAAATAAAAGAAGTTATGAGATATGCCGGTCCAAAGTTATTATGGACGAATCCTATTCTTACAGTTTTACACCTATTAGATGAAAGAAGAGAACCGCCACCTATTCCGAAGAAGCCCTGAAAAAGTTTTTACCCGTTATTTTCTTTGCGTTCCATCCAGAACGGAGCAGAGATGAACCAGAGCAATGTGCAGATTAATAGAAGAGTATTAACGCGGTCTCTGGTCAGCAGATCATTGAAAAATAATATCGGTGCGGACAAAAGCCCGACAACCGCCAGTGCTGAAACAATTTGCAGAACAATTCTCATAAAACTTTTGCTGCGGTAAGTTTATTTGCGTTTCTCTGAACTACATAGCTTGCGAACGTATACAACAACCCTGTTAAAAACCAGCCAGGCAGGCTTACGAAAAATATTTCAATTTTGCCGGTTAAAACAAAAACACTTGAAACAATTACAGTAACGCCCCATGCTATTGCAGGTGCAGGATTGAACCTGACCCCTGCCGATTCGGCAAAACAACCGCGCAATCCAATTTTCGGGAATATCCAGAAATCTATAAAAATCACAGCACCCATCGGCATAAGAATCATCCCCCAGAGGGCTACAAAGTCCAGCAATCGCATAACAATGCCCGGAAACATACCGGCAACAGTAGCAATAGCGCCGGTCAGTAATGTTACTTTAAATCGTGAAGATTTTGGGAATATAGCCTGAAACGCGAGCCCGGCGCGGTATAGGGTTGGATTTGCCGTTGTCCAGCCGGCAATTATTACACAAAGGAGTCCTGCGATTCCGCAAACGCGTTCGGCAAGTGGTCCGGGCAATACATCAATATTTGAAGGGTCTTGTTTCAACTGATAGGCATAAAGGATACCGGCGGATAACCAGGCCATAAAATGTCCAATATACATACCTGAAGCCGACGCAAGTCCATACCACCACTTTTTCGCATACCTGAATACCGAAAGGTCAGCCATCCCTATATGCCATGCCATATTGCAAAACCAGGCAAAAAACATTACGTGCCAGAATGTGAATTTTGATTGACCGGGCAATGGGTCTCCGCCTTTCCATACAACCGTCTGCGCAAACTGCCAGAAATCTCCGAATGATTTCATTCCTAACAGGCGCAATCCAATTATACCGAAAGCAAGAAAGATCAAAATCATCCAGGGCGCCGCGATATTTGCGAACCTTGCCAGCGATTTATAGCCGTATGCGGCAATTATAGAAAAAAGAGCCCCTACTACAGCGACACCAAGGACCCATCCGATGCTGTTTGGATATATGTCATAAAGTCCGGGCATTGGTAAATTCAACCAGACACCAAGAGCCGTTGTGGAAACCGCAATCATTGCCCCGGCAAGTAAGGTAAACATTGCTCCGTTGGCAATGTCATAAATTGTTACCAGCGAGCGACCGCAGATTTTTTCTAAATAATAATAAAGGGTTAACCTGATGCGCGTGGCAATTGGAGCGGTCATAAAAGTCCAACTTAAAACCGCAAGCAAGTTTCCAACTAAAAGTCCAAAGATAACATCTTTTGCGCTTACCCCGTGAACAACGAATAGCGGACCAATCATCAATTCAGTGCCAGCAATATGCTCGCCGGCATACTGTCCAAGAAAACTCTTTATTCCAAGCCTTGCCTGTTCAGGAACTGGTTCCCGTTCATATTCCACAACCGTCGGCTCTACCAGTTTTTTTTGCGATTCCATAATAATTGGAATATTCTATTCCCCGTTTGACTGCGCGTATTTAGATTCTTTGTAAAAAATTGCTATAAAGATGAAAATAACCGATGTAGCAAGCATTAGAAACGCGAAGAAGTTGTAGTAACTTGCCCCTGCAAGTTTTGAAGAACCATCCGGATTTTGTATGAAATAATTTATAGCCGCTGTGAACGCGTTGCCTGCTGAAATTGACAACAGATAAAACGACATTATAAACGACTTCATCTGCGGCGGTGCCTGTGTATATGAAAATTCAAGGCAGGTTACCGAAACCATAATCTCTGCGGCTGATATTATGACAAAGGCAACTAAATGCCACCAGATGGTAGGATGATAACCAAGAGCGACCTGGTGCTCCACATACGAATTTATCAAAAATGTTGGCACTGTTACAAAGAATCCCAGACCTATCTTCCTTAACGGTGTCAACTTCCATATCTTATCAATGAGAGGATAAATCACATAGTTAAACAATGGAATTAATAACATAATCAAAAGAGGATTTACCGCTTGAACCTGCGAAGGCAAAATCTCAACTCCGAATATGTTCCTGTCCATATGCTTTGCTTGAATAACCCAGGCAGAACCAGTTTGGTCCCACAGCGACCAGAATATCGCAACCGAAAGATATATCGGAATCAATCGCAGGATTACCACCAGGTTGTCTCTTCTAAAAAGTCCCTTCACAAATTCAATCCCGGCAGGCGGAGTATTCACATATCTTTTTCGTCCAAGCCAGAAAATCACGGTGGCAAGAAACATAAAGATTCCCGGAACTCCAAAGGCGACACGAGGTCCATATTTTTCCAATAGATAAGGGGTTAAAATCGTTGAAAAAAACGAACCGAAGTTTATTGAAAAATAAAACCATCCGAACACCTTTGGCAAAAGATGACGATTAGAGGAATCAAACTGGTCGCCGACATTTGCCGAAACACAGGGTTTAATCCCCCCTGAACCGATAGCAATTAATGCAAGACCGACAGCCAGACCGAACCTGGTATCGTCCAGCGCAAGGGATAGATGCCCAAAACAATAAACGATAGAAAGATAGAGAATCGTTTTATACTTCCCCCATAAAGCGTCTGAAATGATAGCCCCAAAAATTGGGAGAAAATAAACCGCCGACACAAAAAAATGAAACCAGGTCTTAGCCTCTTCATCGCTCATAGGGGCAAGCGCACCGCTTCGGTTCCTCAAATATTCTGTCATAAATACCACGAGAATCGTCCTCATCCCGTAGAAACTGAATCTCTCGCACGCTTCATTCCCTATGATGTATTTAATTTGCGGCGGATATTTATCTGAGCGTTTTTCCAACATTTTAAAACAAATAATTCAATAGTCATTGCACCAAACCGATAATATGAAACTTTAGTTAAGAATATAGGTTTAATTTTTTTTTGCCAGACGATTTTTTTTTGAAGTTTAAAACGATCACCTTCAGGCTTGATTATTTTTCCAGATTTCAAAATTTTATCCAGAATACCAGCATAATCCGGCGTGAAATATTTGTTAAATCAAACACCGTAGCGATTTCATAATTGGCTGCTAAAAACTCTTTGTATTACGCGCTTTAACCCTGACTGTTGGGCTGACGGTTTTCCACCATATTTCCTCCACAATTTTATTAAATTGATCAATTGGTTCTTGAGCTGGAGAAAGCGCAAATATCCCTATCGCTGTATTTGGCAAACCTCCGGTTTTAAAATTCTCAGGGAGTCCAACGTCAGTTAAATCCACGTTTTTTGGGCTTCTAATCCTAATTGCAAGATATGGATTTTCATAGGTCGGTTTAACGATCTGTCCGACTATTATAGGCTTTTCGGAAAAATCGCTTCGTTTTGTAAGATATTCCGAAATCCAATGATACAGGTCTAAGCGTTCATTTTCTTCATTTAATGGAAGTTCATTTGGAATCAGTTCAAAATCCGTAAAGAAATGTGAAACATACGGCTTGCCGACGTTCTCAAGGGTTATGATTTCCACTAACAGTTTTATATGAGTTTCTAATTTGTTATACAAATTCATAAATGTCTCCCATTCTTTGCTAAGCTCTAATCTGTCTGGATTTTCTATGCTTAGCAATGCATCAATTGCAATTCTGATGCTTCTGGCGCGAGAGACCATCCTTACAGCCTTAGCGGCTTCAATCATCTGGTCGGGATTGAACTGGGCGTAAAACAAACTCCATTCATTGTTAGATTCTTGTGAAATATCCAGACAACTTCCTATCCCTGCTAACCAGTCGATCTTTAGCCTTTTGTGGGAATCTTTGACGATTACACTTGCAAGCTCTTTCATCACAAGAGAAGAAGTAATTCGCTTTGCAGGAACTGGAGACTTCAATGTCTGGGGAGAAATAAGCAGCAATCGCTGGTCCTCTTCTGGTTTGCTCTGGTCTAATCTCATAATATATTTATTTAACTGAGGCTCTAATTTCGGGATTTCGTGGTTGTTGATAATGATAAGATTACATTTCTTGACAAGAGACTCTACAACTCCAATTCCATACTGCGTTGAGGGCAATGCGCGATCAAGGAAGAAAACGCTTTTAATTATTTTGCCTTCGTTTTCCAATTTTTCAATTATTTTTAAAATTACTACGGACCTCAGAGATTCCACCAGATGCATTATTTGTTTTTCGCAACGCGGGTTCAAATAGGTAATTATATTGTGCATAATCGCGCTGGAAGCCACACCATCTTCATCGTTGTCGCAGGCAAGGATGATAACTTCATTTTCCTCAATATCCACCAATTTTCTTCTTATCTTTTCGGCGGCTATTTTTAAATTATTTTCATATATTGCATTTTCAAGCAATCTTTGCAGAGCCAAAATATCAGAGGCATCTGAAAAGGTGGCTCTCCATTTTTCCGAAGTTTTATTTATATGGATTAAACTTTTATAGATTTCATCGTTTAGCAACGTCTCTTCTAATCTTCTTTCCCAATGTTGGCCTGCGCTGTTTTGCAACATTTCAAACAAAGAAACCAGCAGACCTCCTGAACTTGCGAGGTTGTCGGGAATAATAGCACAACCAATTTGATTGAGAACCTTTTTGGCATCTAACGAAATTGCGCCTCCAGTCAATTCGCAAATGATTTTTGACTTTACCAAATTTACGTTTGTTCCATTTATAGAACCTGCTTTGGCAGTTAAAACGAGCAAATCGGCTTTAAGACCCAGTAAAACATCAGGGTCATTATGGAAAACAATTGCTCCAGTTTTAATATACTCTTCCGGGATTGGATACGAACTCAGACGTTTTCCTGAATTTTTGTGGTTAATGATTGATTCTATCTCTTCGGGAGTAAAACCTGCCGCGGCAATCAAAGCTCCACTGCTATCGCTAATCCCCACAACATTCGCATTGTTATTTATCATAAGCGAAACAAAAACCTTGCCGGCATTGCCCAGACCTTGAATTGCCACTTTCATTGATTTAAACGGTTTTTCCTTTGTGCCGTAAAATTTTTGTAAATAATGCTTGATTGAATACATTGCGGCATACGCCATTGCTTCTGGTCTGAGTTCAGAACCAAATATTTCAGTCGGTTTCCTTGTAACAACACCAAGCTTTGGCGTCACACATTCGTATGTAAACGGTCTGGTAAAAAATCTTATTCGCTCCACCGGAGGAACAATCCTGCTTGCGGAAACCAGGGTTGATATCGCCTCTTCAATAACCTGAATTCGGGCTTGTTGATAGATATTATTAATTGAACGCACTATCCTTTGGCGCGCATTTGTTAAAATGTCCAGTATTCGTTTATAAGCGGTTTTACAGTCTGTGAGTTTATTCAAAAGTTCAAAAATTAGTGAATGAAGCGCTTTTTCGTCGTCTTCCTCAAAAAGCGGATATTCTCTAAACCAATTTATCAGGAGTGTTTCACCAGGTTGCAAATTTTTTATTAGAATGTCTTTCATCATTTTCTCCTGGTTATCCAAAAGGATGCGAAGAAACATTATTAAAACATTTGAATTTTCAGAAGACTCCAATGAGTTTATAGAAAAGATATTTGCAAGTTCTTGCAATATCTTTCCTCTATGATTGAACAGTTGGTCTTCGGTCTGTTGAATTTCACCTGTGCCAAAAAATATATCTGTTAATTCATAAAACTGTTCCGGTTTTGGATACCCTTCCTGTGGCAGTTTTAACAGAAGATTTCTTAATCGTTCGCGAGATGCCAAACTGATAATAGAATGTTCCATTTCAATCCTCGCGGCGTCTTTAGCAAGTCGGCAATCGGTCGCTTTATAATCGGAGCCAGTCAAAATGGTTCTGAGTCGGCGGGTCATATCCTCGTCGCCGATTATCAAATTAACATCTCGGGATAATAAACTCCTTAAGTGTCCTTCTACGACGTTTGTTGGCAGTTCAAGACCATATCTGGCTGTGATTGTACTGTTAGTTTCAGCCGCATGAACTACTTTGTCGTGCGCAATTCTGTTATAATCGGTAAGAATTTCAGAAGTTTTGTTCATTATTCCATTCAATAATTCCCGAAATGAAGTTATGTTATTCTCATTGTCCAACGGACAGGATTTCAAATAATACGCGCCAGATTCTTTATCAAATTGTTCTTCAGCGCAAATAATTACGCCTTCGCTTCCCGAAAATGGCGTCCCTGTAGCCATACATTTTAAATCCATACTAAGAGTTTCACCAACAACCCACTCTTCTAAAAACCCTCTTACAAACTCACGTCCCTCTAAAAGACTATTCAGTTTGTTACCCGTACTGTCGGAGACGATCTTTATAACATTTGGAGACTCTTCAATAATATGGTTTGGTTCTTCGCATTCTTGCGGCAAGTCTTGTGGAAAAATTAACTTTAATGCTCCTTTGCCGACTTTTCCATAAACCTCGTGCCACGCCTGGAATATGATAAAATTATAATTTTTGCCATCCTGTTCAATACATGAGCCGGCTGAGAAAATTGTTAAATTACCGAATATCAAATTAATTTCTTCTTTAGTTAAATTAATTATTTCCGCAGCGTATTTTATTCTCTCGCATATCAAACGCAATAGACGATGACGCGGCTTTTTATAACCATAGAGAAAATCTAAAATCCGCTCGCCGACGGGATAAACTCTGGGAGGTTCACACCACATATCTATATTCTATTAAATTCATCATTTCAGGTAAATTTATAAAATAGTTTCCGTAAAATTGCACTATTTTACTTGACAAGCAGTAAAGTTTAAAGATACTTATAAATCAAAGAAAGATTTTAAGACTATTGCATTAGCTTTATGAGTTTTGAACCAAAAGTATTACCACCATTAGACCCGGAATACAAACCTGCAGCGCTTGCTAATAGAGAGTTCCGCGAATTTATCAAGAATTCAAACTGCGCCCAAAAAATCGTTATCGCGCTTGAACAATCCGATGGATTGATTTCTCGCTATGAAACAGAGATCGCCTGCGGCGGTACGCCTCTTTGCGACAGCAATTTTTACTATACTGAAAGATTAATAAAGTTTCTGCTATGGTCGCGGGGTGGTCATAAAATATATTTTAGCGGACCAAAAGAACTCGCCGTCAGATTGCAGGGACATTATGAAAAATCGCCTACGGGTAAGTTTGATTCAAATTTGATCGGCGAAAAGGTTTACGAGCATCCGATTACTGTGATACACACCCCTTTAGAAGAAATTCCACAGGAGAAGATAAGGTCAAAACCGCTTGGCAGACACTGGGAGGGATGCCGGGTTGGTTTTGACCTTGGAGCAAGCGACAGAAAGACTGCAGCCGTTATTGATGGTAAAGTTGTATTCACCAATGAAACAGTATGGAATCCATCAGTTCAAACAGACCCGCAATATCACTTTGATGGTATTATGGATTCAATCAGACAGGCAGCCGCTCACCTGCCGCGTGTTGACGCAATTGGCGGAAGCGCGGCCGGAATTTACGTTAACAACACCGTTAAGGTAGCATCCCTTTTCCGCTCCGTCCCTGAGGATTTGTTCAATAAACGGGTGAAAAAATTATTTTTTGAAATTAAAGACGCCTGGGGTGGTGTTCCGTTAGAAGTTGCCAACGATGGCGAAGTTACCGCGCTTGCCGGTTCAATGTCAATAAACGATAACGCGGTGCTGGGTATAGCAATGGGCTCAAGCCAGGCGGCAGGTTATGTCACGCCCGAAGGCAACATTACAACCTGGTTAAACGAACTTGCATTTGCGCCAGTTGACTACAATCCAAAGGCGCCTGTGGACGAATGGTCAGGCGATATAGGCTGCGGCGCCCAATATTTTTCTCAACAAGCAGTCGGCAGACTCGCTAAAAAGGCGGGAATAGAATTAGACCCAAAAATGACCTTGCCGGAAATATTAAAATACGTTCAAAGTCTGGTTTCAAAAAATGACGAACGCGCAATCAAGATTTTTGAAACAATCGGGGTATATTTAGGTTACGCGCTGGCTCATTATGCCGATTTTTACCAGTTTAAACATATTTTGATTCTTGGAAGAGTTACCTCTGGCGAAGGCGGCGAGATTATTTTAAAAAATGCAAAGAGAGCTTTAGAATGCGAATTTCCAGAACTTGCTGAAAAAGTGACACTTCACCTTCCGGGAGAAAAAGAGAAGCGGCACGGTCAGGCTGTTGCCGCGGCGAGTCTCCCGGTGATAGAATAAATTTAAAACTGCTACAATACTATGAATCCGTATAAAGTTTTCGTATCCGAATACGCAAGATTTGCGCGAGAAGGGAAAAATTATCCGCTCGGCAAATTTCCGTTTCCGCAACATCCAAAACTTCCTGAAAACGCCCCCAAAGCGCTCATATTTGCGCCGCATCCTGACGATGAAACAATCACTGGAGCGCTTGCCCTGCGTCTTTTACGGCAGTCAAAATATCGGATAATTGATGTTCCCGTCACACTCGGAAGCAACAAAGCGCGTCAACAAGAAAGGCTTAATGAGCTAAGAAATTGTTGCAGATATCTCGGTTTTGAAATTAAAGAAATCACGACAAACGGACTTGAAAAAGTCAATTGTATGACAAGAAGCCAATCCCCTGCCCTCTGGAATGAAATGGTGGATAAGGTGGTTCGTATATTAACTGAGGAAAAACCGCAACTGATATTCTTCCCACACGACACTGATTGGAACTCAACACATATTGGCACCCATTTTCTTGTTATTGACGCTTTGAAAAATATGCCAGACGACTTCTCCTGTTTTACGGTTGAGACCGAGTATTGGGGCGCAATGGCGAATCCAAATTTAATGGTTGAGATTGACGAACATTACGCCTCAGACATTCTTACCGCTCTCACATTTCACATCGGCGAGGTACAACGAAACCCATACCATTTAAGTTTTCCTGCCTGGCTTATTGATAACACGCGGCGCGGCGCGGAAATTGTGGGTGGTCAGGGCGCAGCTGCCCCAGACTTCATTTTCTCGGTTCTTTACAGATTAAGATTATGGAAAAACGGAAATTGGGAGAAATATTACGAAAAAGGTAGGTTACTGCCGTTGTCATCGGAACCTGACCACCTCTTTACTAATACATAATAAGTTGTATCCGATTGAAAGGATGAAACCATAAATAAGTAAAAAATCTCTGAAGTTAATTGATCAACGCAGCGCCAGAATAATTCAGCAAAAAATATTTTACTTCCCATTTATAATTGATTTTGCGGCGGCAATTAACGCGTTGACCTCATCCAATTTTCCGATAGTTATACGAAGATATTCTTTTATTTCGGGCTGGTTGAACCAGCGGACAAGGATTTTCTTCTCCCTCAACTTCTCCAACCATATATTGGCTGGATAGATCGGCGGTTTTGCTAATATGAAATTGGTTTGACTCGGAAAGACCTTAAATCCTAATTCTGTCAATTCGTTGCTTAAAATTGTGCGGGCGGTTTTAATCTTTTCAAAGTTATTTTTGTAATAATCAATATTATCTAATGTGACAAGAGCCGCAATTTGTCCCAACCCATTAACATTATAAGAATCGCGGATTTTATGCATTGCAGCGATAAGAGTCGGATTGCCGATGAAGTAGCCGACGCGCAAAAAACAGAGTGAATAGGCTTTTGAAAAGGTGCGTGAGACAATAATATGCGGATATTTCAAGGCGAGCGAAAGCGCGTTGTCCTGAGCGAAATCAACATAAGCCTCGTCAAGAATAACAACCCCGCGATGAGCCATACATATTTGTTCTAATTCTTCGGTTGCATAACCGCGTCCGCTTGGCGCGTTAGGCGTTGTTATGTATGTCAGTGCCGCATTATAAATCCATTTTTTATTTTTCCTTAAAACATTCAAATCAGGAAATTTAAAATCTGGAGTTAGTTTGACAGGATTCTTTATAGCCCCGTGAATATCCGCAAGAACGGGGTAAAGCGAATAACCTGGATAAAAATATTGAACGACAGCGCGATATTTTTTTGTCTCAGAAACCGCTGAGGCTGGTTCCACAAAGGCTCGCGTGGCGAGCGCAAGAAGTTCATCAGAACCATTTCCAACGATTATATTTTCTGGAGAACAATTGTGAAACAGAGCCAGACGTTCCCTTAGTTTTTGAGCCGATGGATTTGGATATAATCGCAATCGCGCGTCTGCCGCTTCTTTCACCGCAGCTAAAACTGCGGGGGCTGGGGGATATGGATTTTCATTTGTGTTCAATTTTATCAATCCGGGTATCAACGGCTGCTCTCCGGGAACATACGGATTTAAAGCGCGAACCTGAGAACGAATAAGGGAATTTGGTTCTGGAAATCTGTCTCTCATAACAGGCGAGATTTATTGAAGAACTTCTTTTGGTCCTTTGCCACCGCTTACGAGAAATAACACAGCCATTCTGACTGCCAGTCCGTTAGTCACCTGTTCAAGGATTACCGAACGGTTGCAATCTGCAATCTCGCTTATTATTTCTACGCCGCGGTTAATCGGTCCAGGGTGCATAATAAGAGCATCGGGCTTTGTTAGCGCAAATCGGGCGTAATTTAGCCCAAAAAGATTTGAATATTCGCCTGTACCGGGGAACATTGTTTTACGCTGGCGTTCGTGCTGGATTCTTAATAAGTTTATCACATCAGCCTCTCTTATTGCCTCTTCAATGTTGTAAGTAACTTTACATCCCATCTTTTCAAACTCCCGTGGCACAAGGGTGCTGGGACCACACAGCGTTACTTTTGCGCCGAGCTTGGTAAGAGCCCAGATATTTGACCGTGCCACACGGCTATAAAGGATATCGCCCAAAATGGTCACGTTTATGCCTTCAATGCGTCCTTTTTTCTCCAGGATGGTGAAGACATCAAGCAATGCTTGAGTTGGATGCTCGTGAGCGCCGTCGCCGGCATTCACAACGCTTCCTTTTATAAAGCGGGAGATGAAATGTGGGGCTCCTGCGGCGCTATGACGAACCACAAATATATCCGCGTTGAGCGCTTCAAGATTCCGGACTGTGTCTTTTAGCGACTCCCCTTTTTTAAACGATGAAACCTCGGCGTTGAAATTAATAACGTCGGCGCTTAACCGAATTGCCGCAAGTTCAAAACTTGTGCGCGTGCGGGTAGAAGGTTCAATAAACAAATTGACAACAGTTTTGCCGCGCAATGCCGGCACTTTTTTGATTGGTCGCGCAGAAACCGCTTTAAAAGCCCGAGCCGTATCTAAAATTAAATTAATTTCTTCGGCGCTTAGCGATTCTATGTCAAGAAGATGTCTACGATTCCAGTTCATTTTTTACTTTAAACGATTACAAAATTCTTTTCTAAATGCGTCAATCAAATTATGAAGCAATTTTAGACTTTACCCGTTACGTTCAATTATGATTCTGTCTTCACCGTCGGATTCTTTAAACTGAACGACAACCTTATCTTCCTTTGCGGTTTGTATTTGAGCCCCGACAAAATCGGCTTTAATTGGCAACTCTCGGTGTCCTCTATCAATTAACACAGCCAGTTGAACGCGCGCCGGTCTGCCAAAATCATTCAAGGCGTCCAGAGCCGCTCGGGTTGTCCGCCCGCTAAATAGAACATCGTCCACCAGAATCACCTTTTTGTCGTTTATGTCAACCGGTATATTGCTCGGATGAATGCTTGGTGGAAAATGCTGATTTAAATCGTCGCGATACATTCCTATATCTATAGCCCCTGAAGAAATATCGCAGCCCCAGATTCGTTTTAAATGATGTTTAATCCTTTCAGCCAGATACACGCCTCCCCGTTGGACTCCTACGATTACCACATCCTTACCATCCGCGTATTCGCTGGCAATATCAGATGCCAGTTTTTCAATTATTGTGTTTAGCGCTTTCTCGTCAAATAACACTTCCGTTTTCATTTTTCTATTAACAGGTTAAATCTGATTTAATTAATATAAATTTGAGGAGGAGTAGGATTAAAAATTAGGTTTTATCCGGATTTTCTCTATCCTGTTTTGCCTGTTTAGCCATCTGTTCCTTGCGCCATTTGAGCCAATTTGGGCGATATTTAATTATCCAATCGGTCAATGCCCACTCAAACCCAACATCGTAGCCGGCTTTTTCGGACTCAATCCATTTGTGCTTCAGTATTTCTTCTCGTTCAGCCTCAAACTCGCGATACAGCGCAGAATGCTGCAACTTATCAAAACCTTTACAATTACTTTTATCTTCGCTAACCATAATACTACAATTCATTAATAAAATTTACCACTATATCCAGCTAATACAATAAAATAACTTAAACTCATTCGGTAACAATATTGATGTTATTAACTTTACCGTGCAACGCAAATGGCGGTTTATAATTGCCAACGGCGCTTTTAGAATCGTATCCAATGTCCAATTCATCTTTAGGCTGAACAAGGATTAATCCCGGCGCCCTACCTTTAACTGATATATTGCCATTAATTGACAGCGCCATAGTCCCGTCCTTTTCAAGTGTTGCCCTAAGACTAAAACCTCGTCGCGGCATCACGGCGGAATTGATCGTAAACAGTTTGCCATCAATCCTCACCGCAAAATGAACTTTATCTTTTTCCAGATAAAGCGCATAACCGTTTTTATCACCGCCCTGAGCGAGTATAACTCCTGAATCCGATTCTGGCTCAACATTACATTCTATTTTAATTTGTTTGTTTGCAATTTGAGGGGATTCTATTACCCATTCAAATCCAAGCAGTTCCACGTTGCAACGTCGCGCCCATAATTCCCACTTTTTTGATAGTTCATCAACCTCGGATTTGAATCGTCGGCTCAAGTCTGTGGTTTCTGTCGGGTCCTGCTTTATATTATATAATTCCCAAAAATCGCCGGTTAACGATACAAGCTTTAAATCGCCATCTATCACTGCGCGGCTACCTTCGTGTTCAAAAAATAAAGGCGCTTTTCTTTTTAATGGCTTGTTATTTATCGCCGGCAATAGGCTGACACCCTCCAATTTCTGAATCTTAACGCCGTTTCTCTCTGCTGGATATTTCGCGCCGACGGCTTCAAGTATTGTTGGCATAATATCAATGATATGCCCAGCCTGTTGACGCAACTCTCCCGGAGTCTTTATTTTCCCCTGCCAATTGATTATAAACGGGGTTCTTATTCCACCCTCATAGCAAAAATGTTTATACATCTTAAATGGCATGTTGCATAAATTTGCCCAGGCGCTGCCATAACTGACATAACTTCCAGGCAAACCGACCTTTTTCAAATCATCTCCGGTGTGAAGGATGTTCTTTGGACCGCTTGAAATATCAAATCCATACGGGTCCCATTCCCAGCAGGCGCCATTGTCGCTTAAGAAAATAATCAATGTGTTCTCATACTGACCCGATTTTTTGAGTTCCGATATTACCCTGCCGACAGCCTGATCAAGTCTCTCAACCATAGCCGCGTAAACTGCCATTCGCCGCGCCAGGTCGCGGCGTCTATCTTCTGGTAATGAACTCCATTCTGGATTTTCTTTTCCAGCAAACGGCGATTCTCTGGAGTGTAATTTGGGAGGCACATAACTGCGCGGCGGCAGCGCAATATCTTTCTCAATTAATCCCAATTGTTTCTGCCGTTCAAACCGTTCCTGACGCAACCTGTCCCAGCCTTTTTCAAAATAGATTGGCTCGTATTTTTCAATGTCCTGTTCATACGCATGCAGCGGAAAATGAGGGGCGTTAAAAGCAAGATACAAGAAGAACGGCTTTTTCTGATTCGCTGCGTCATTAATAAAATCAATCGCATAATCCGCAAAAACATCGGTTGAATAAAATGTGCCTGGCTGACCATTTTTAGCGGAGGTGTAGAGCCGTTTCTCTCTATTTGCGGGAAGTCTTGTGTAGTAAGGTTCTTCTTCCCAGCAAGAATTAAATCCACCAAGCATACCATAAAACTCATCAAATCCCCTATCGGTTGGCTTTATATCCTGTTGATTGTGCAGATGCCATTTTCCGACCATATAGGTTCGGTAACCGACGTCACGCAAAACTTCAGCTATGGTAACTGTGTTAGGTTGTAACGTTCCTCTGTAGCCCGGATGTTGCGCCCCTCTGTCATTATTCATCCCGCCAACACCGGCTTGATGAGGATACAGACCGGTCAACAATGATGCCCGGCTCGGACAACACCGCGCAGAATTATAAAATTGAGTAAATCGCAATCCAGACCTTGCAAGATTATCAATGTTTGGTGTTTTTATTTCGCCTCCGTAACAACCAAGGTCAGACCACCCAAGGTCATCGGCAAGAATCAAAAGAATATTCGGCTTAACCTCCTCCCTTGCCGCATTAAGCAAACATTCCTGAGACAAAACCAAAAATGCCAGCGCGCAAACTGGAAGAAATTTAACCATCATAAATTTACTAATTTGTTTCTACTCCATCATTGACGAATTTTAAAAAATCTATATTTTATTAATTGCCGATGTGAGCCAGCATAGCTCAGCGGTAGAGCAATTGTTTCGTAAACAATAGGTCGTCGGTTCGATCCCGACTGCTGGCTCCAGTTTTTTATTCTAACTTCCCAGTTTCAATTAATCTTCTGAACTGCGCGAATAAAGGCGTTGAGTCGTGAGGCCCGGGTGAGGCTTCCGGGTGATATTGAACGCAAAACACCGGTTTCTTTTTATGCCTCATCCCCTCAACTGTGCCATCGTTTAAATTTATTCTGTCAACTTCCACTTCCTTCGGCAAAGACGCCGGGTCAACGGCAAAACCGTGATTTTGTGAGGTTATTTCCACTTTTCCGGAATGAAGGTCTTTAACCGGTTGATTTGCGCCGCGATGCCCAAATTTCAACTTGAATGTCTTTCCACCAAATGCAAGCCCTAAAATCTGATGACCGAGGCAAATCCCGAAGATCGGTATTCCTGAATTAATTAATTCCGATATTGCCTTAACCGCATAGACAAGCGCCGCTGGATCACCCGGTCCGTTAGAAAGAAAAACGCCAGCCGGCTTTCTGCTTAAAACATATTCGGCAGAGGTAAAAGCCGGCACAACATGGATTTTAAAACCGTGCTGGCGCAACCTTCTCAAGATGTTATATTTGATTCCAAAATCGTATGCAACGATTGGAATATCAGC
Source organism: Verrucomicrobiota bacterium (assembly GCA_039793825.1). Taxonomy (GTDB): domain Bacteria; phylum Verrucomicrobiota; class Verrucomicrobiia; order Limisphaerales; family JAKPVM01; genus JAKPVM01. The sequence goes on from JBAMMJ010000126.1 coordinate 39,682, forward strand.
CGCTGGCAACGGGTCAAACATATTAGCAGGTTCTGGTTGTTGATTGCCGCAAACCAGCCTGAAATTCCTGCTCCATTCATCATTCGGGTCCCAATCAAAAGGCTCTTTATGAGTAACGTCTTTCACATAATCAAATCCGATAAGACCGTGCCAGGAGCGGGCTTTCTCAATTGCTTCAGAATCGCTGACATCTTCGGTTGAAATAAAGCCATTCATAGCGCCGCGCACTCTCAATTTCTTTGTGAGAGCCCGCGTATCTATACCTTGAATAGCCGGTATATTGTAGTGTTTTAGATATTCATCAAGCGATTTTTCAGCCCTCCAGTTGCTTACCAACGGCGAGAGTTCTCTGATTACAAATCCTGAAACATGCGGTTGAAACGATTCAACATCAAGCGAGTTGACGCCATAGTTTCCAATATGCGGATAGGTCATTGTAACGATTTGAGCTTTATATGAAGGATCGGTAAGAATCTCCTGATATCCGGTCATTGAAGTATTAAAACAAACCTCTCCGCAAGCGCTGCCAGTGGCTCCCACCGCATAGCCGTGATACACAGTCCCATCTTCAAGAGCAAGTATTGCCTTTTTCATTTCTCAAAATCCGTCTGGTAATGTTATTCATAACTCGTGTTAAAGCAAGTGGGATGTTTCAATGTCAATTTATTTATAAATGATGAACTATCCTGCCGGCAACAATCGTAATAATAGCGCGCCCTTTTAGATTCCATCCACCAAATGGGCTATTCCTGGATTTACTTGCCGATTGTTCAAGGTCAAACGTCCATTCCGCCTCAGGGTCAATCACCGTAACATCTGCGATCTTTCCAATTCCAAGAGTTCCTCTATCAATGTTAAATATCCGGGCTGGATTAACAGTCATCCGGGCAATTAGTCCCATTAGATTTAGCTTTCCAGTGCGATAAAGGCGCATAAGTGAAAGCGCAAGCGATGTCTCCAGTCCAGTCATTCCAAACGGCGCTTGATCAAATTCAACCTCCTTTTCAAATATGCAGTGGGGAGCGTGGTCGGACGCAATCGTATCCAGAGTTCCATCAACAATACCTTCAATTATTGCCGCTCTGTCTTCTGCGGAACGAAGCGGCGGATTAACTTTGAAATTTGTGTCATACGAATGCCAGAAAACAGAGTTTGTAAAACCAGCCCCTGAATTGACCAGCTCTTTACCATCATTTTCCCAGAATTTATCGCTTCCAGCGATCGCGTTGTCGGTCAAAGTAAAATGATGTGGACAGGCTTCGGCAGTTATGTTAATACCACGCTTTTTAGCCTCGCGGATAATTTGAACGCTCTTTTTTGAAGTGATATGCTGGCAGTGAACACGGGCGCCTGTTAGCTCTGAAAGCATAATATTTCGCATAACAATCATCTCCTCGCCAACCGCAGGCCAGCCGCGCAATCCAAGGGCAACGCTCCAATAACCCTCGTTCATTACGCCGTCGGTAACAAGCGAATAATCCTGACAATGATCCAACACAGGAAGGTCAAACATTTTTGAATATTCAAGGGCGCGTCTCATCAACTCATTATTCTGAATGCAATGCCCATCATCGGTAATCGCCACAACGCCAGCCTGTTTCAATGAACCTATCGGAGAAAGTTCTTCGCCAGCGATGCCTTTGGAAATTGCACCGGTAACAAAAACGTTCACGCACGCCTCCCGCGCCGCTTTTTCGCGAATTAAAGC
>JBAMMJ010000127.1:0-17488 GCA_039793825.1 Verrucomicrobiota bacterium
ACGAGGTTGGCACTATCATCAACAATAACAGTTTTAGGAATTTTATGCTTGCAAAACTAAACAAAATAAGTTGAATGTTTTAGTATGAAAACAGTCACGTCATTAAAAGTTGTTGAAAAGAACGTAGCTTCATTTGTTGAAGGAGCTCTTCAAGATAGTGGTGGTTTACTGAGACTTGCGCCCTGTTGGGTTCCACGCTCATTTTTACATCCGGGTAGAAGATTAAAACTTCATCCTGACGATCTTTATGCCTTTGGGCTTAATCGCGGAGGAATTGATGAACGGTGGTTTGCCTCAACTACACCGGCTGCAAATGAAAATCGGACTCCTGACGAAGGACTGAGCTACGTAGTCGTTGGCAATCAACGTTTCACTTTGCAGCAGGCGGTTGCGGAATGCGGACCGCTGTTAATCGGCAAAAAAATGTGGAACAAATATAAGAGATGGCCCGTCTATTCCAAATTTTTTGACAATATGGGACCAATTCCGCACCATATGCATCAATCTCACAAACACGCAAAACTCGTCGGACAGGAGGGGAAGCCGGAGTCTTATTATTTCCCGCCACAACATAATTATGTTGGTAATAATTTTCCGTACACATTTTTTGGTCTAACGCCGGGCACAACAAAGGAACAGGTAAGAAGATGCCTTGAGAACTGGAACAAAGGCGATAATGGAATACTTGATTTGTCGCAGGCATACAGGTTAAAACCCGGCACAGGCTGGCTGGTTGGGCCAGGCATTTTACACGCCCCCGGTTCGCTCTGCACCTACGAGCCGCAGTGGGGTTCGGATGTATTTGGAATGTATCAGAATTTGGTTGAAGGTAGAGAAGTGCCCTGGTCATTGCTTGTCAAAGATATGCCTCCGGAAAAACACAACGACCTTGATTTTATTGTTAGTGAACTTGATTGGGAGGCAAATGTTGATCCGTATTTTAAAGAAAATCATTACCTTGAACCTATACCGGTAGCGGATACTTTAAGCGAAGGCTACATTGATAAATGGATTGTTTACGGCAAGATAAACGGGAAACAATATTTCACCGCAAAAGAACTTACTGTAATGCCGGGCGTCAAATGCACAATTAAAGACAATGGCGCTTATGGATTGATCGTGGTTCAAGGTAAGGGCAAAATGAACAAATTGAACCTTGATTGCCCGAAAATGATCAGGTTCGTTGAGATGACAGAGGACGAGGTCTTTTGCACCGAAGACGCCGCAAAGGCTGGTGTGGTTTTTGAGAACACATCCGAGGTTGAGCCACTGGTTGTTTTAAGATATTTCGGTCCGGATGTTAACCCAGATGCGCCAGAGGTCGGGGATTATAAGAAAAAGAAGAAATAACACGTAGTGCTCTTAAAGCCCAGCAGGTTCATTGATGCGGGTGGTTAGGCGTAGATAGTTTGTATTATAACTAAAATACTGATTTCTCGCTAACAGAATTAAAATTGTTCTTGAGAACCGCCACCCGCATTAAACTATTTACAAACTACCGATTTTACCTGATTACAACAGTTTTTTAAATTTAGAGTTTTCGCCGAGTTTTTTAACCAGCTCTTTTACCTTTTGACTCTGATATTTATTGGCGATAAGAACGGCGTCATCAGTCAAAACGAGGATTGAATCATTCAGCCCGACGTTTGCGATCAACGTTTTATTTTTTGTTCGCGCGTCAAACACCAGGTTTCCCTTGGCATCAACGTATATTGCTTCGCCGACAACGCAGTTGCCATTTTCGTCCTGTGGCAAATGTTTAATTAGAGCGGACCAGCTTCCAAGGTCGTCCCAGCCAAAATCGCCGTCGGCAACGACTACATTTTGAGCCTTTTCCATTAACGCATAGTCAATTGAAATGCGTTTGAGATTTTGATAATCATTTTGGATCTGTTTCTTAAGAATAGTGGCATTTTTTGCAACACGCATCCAGCGCTGGCAGACATCGTAAAATTCTGTGGCGTATTGTTTAAGTCCCCCAAGAATTGTTGAAAAGGACCAAATAAACATTCCGGCGTTCCATCTGTATTTGCCACTGTTTAGATATTCTACGGCTGTTTCGTAATTTGGTTTTTCAACAAATTGTTCCGCGTTATGAAAAACGGTCTTAATATTTTTCATATTGTCGGGAAGTTTTAAACGATCGCCGACACGGATATAACCAAAGCCTGTATGAGGCTCTGTCGGTTTAATCCCGATTGTAACAATAAAATTTTCGCTTGATGCGATTTTGAATGAATCATTTAAGACATCGGAAAATGTTTTTTCATCAATGATAATATGGTCTGCTGGCAACACAGCCATTGTTGCAGAGGTTGAACGACAACCAACAAGCGCGGCTCCCAGCGTTACAGCGGCGCAGGTATCTTTTCCGCAAGGTTCTGCGATAATATTGCTTTTTGGTAGGCGCGGCAACTGTTTGCGGACTTCGCGAGCCTGTTCAATGTTTGTAATAACAAAGATGTTGCTCGGTTCAACGATTGCAGATACACGGCGAACCGCTTGCTGAAGGAATGATTCTTTTCCTAATAGTTTTAATAATTGTTTTGGGCGTTTTCGCCTGCTTATAGGCCAGAATCGCTCTCCGCTTCCACCAGCCATTATAATGGCATACCAATCTTTGTTATCGGTTTTCATAATGCGTTGTGTTTTTTATTGCATCAACGAGCGATTTAACAAAATCCGAAACCTGTTCAACCATACCGTCTGTTCTACCGAGCCTTCCAATCCTATCCACAACAGCGCTACCCACCACAACGGCGTCGGCATAATTTGCCACTGTTTTTGCCTGTTCAGGAGTTGAAATTCCAAAGCCGACCGCTACCGGGAGCGCGGTATATTTTTTAATTTTTGATACCATAGTCGGCAATGATTTGGGAACCCCGCTGCGCATCCCGGTTACACCTTCTCGTGAAACGTAATAAACAAAGCCCGAGGCGTGGCTGACTATGAATTTAATCCGTTCTTCGGGCGTTGTTGGGGCAACCAGGTAAATGGGAACAAGCCCGGCGTTTTTCATAAGTTTTTGATATTCATTTGCTTCATCCGGTGGCAAGTCCAGAACCAGAAAACCATCTACCCCCGAGCGCGCGGCGTCATCTATAAATTTCTCCAACCCATATCTTAATATTAGATTGTAATAGATATATAAAACGATTGGTATCTGGGAGCTTTTCCTGATTTGTTCAACAGTTTTTAAAACTCCTGCCGGGGTTGTCCCGGATTGTAAACCGCGTTGCGCAGCAAGTTGATTAACAAGCCCATCGGCGAGAGGGTCGCTAAACGGCACCCCGAGTTCAAGGATATCCACGCCAATTTTATCAAACGCAACGGCAAGTTTTTCGGTATGTTCAAGATCAGGATCGCCGGCTCCAATATAAACTATAAGCCCTTTTTGATTATGAGATTTTAGTTCGTTGAATTTTTTATCAATTCTATTCATTACCAATTCCCTTTATTTTTCAAATTTTTATAAGTAATCAACAAGCCTTTCAAGGTAAGATTTTTATCTATCTCTGTGAATAATGGTATTCGTTTTGCCATTATTTCTCCATAACCGCCTGTTGCAATAACTGTCGGCTTTTTAAGGTTCAATTCTTTTATTATGCATTGAACAATGTGAGAAATCATTCCTGCAACGCCATAATTAATCCCAGCGAGTATCGCTTCTTTTGTGTTTTTGCCATACGGCTTTAGAAAACGGCTGAATTGAATCTGCGGCAACAGCGCGGTTTTTTCATAAAGATAGGAGGTCATCAGGTTGATCCCGGGCAAAATAACGCCGCCTTCAAAGAATCCTTTTGAATTCAGTATATCTACGGTGATAGCTGTTCCAAAATCAACCACAATAGCAGGTGCTCCATAAATATGGAAAGCGGCGACTGCGTTTGCGATTCTATCCGCTCCTAACGTTTCTGGTTTTGGATAATTGAATCCTGTTAATGGCGCGTTGGAGTGATTTAATATTACTGGATTGATGCTGTAATATTTTTTAATCAAAGATTTCAGGACTGGCGTTGTTTTTGGAGATACACTTGCTATTACGGCTCCGTGAACAGTTCTGGCTACTGGTTTGATAGTTTTTTCAAATAGGCGATTACTTTTATCCCGTTGTGAGAATAAATCTGTGGGGATATCAAGGCAGCGAAGGATTCTTTTCTCATTAGAAAATCCGATGTGCGTATGCGTATTTCCGATGTCAATTAGTATCATCATTTTATTTTTCAACTGTCACATCTCCCCCAATAACGCGTTCAAGATGTCCGTGAGTTTTGCGAACTATCAAACAACCATCTGCGTCCAGAGATTCGGCTCTGCCCTGAATTATTCGGTCAGCGGCGCGAATTGTCACCTGCTTCCCAACGGTTTCACACCAGCGCATCCATTCATCGGCAATTTGATTAAAGTTTCCTTTTAATATTTTTTCATAATCGTCATCCAGCGCGGATAAAACGGCTGATGCGAGTTCAGAACGATTTAATTCTTTGCCTGAACAAATTTTTATTGATGTTGCAATTGCGCGCAATCCTGGCGGAAAATCATCGTGATCGTGATTTACGTTAATGCCAATTCCGAGGATAGCATATTTTATTCTATCTACTTCTGCATTAATTTCAGTCAGGATACCTGCAACTTTTTTGCCGCCGATTATAACGTCATTAGGCCATTTTATTTGCACTGGCGTCCCTGTTAATCTGTCAATTGCGCGTCTGACTGCCGTTGCTGCCGCTATTGTGAGTTGCATTGCCATTTTTGGATGCAGGTGTGGTCTTAAAAGGATGGAGAACCAGAGTCCTTTTTCTGGCAATGAATGCCACTCTCGCCCGAGCCTTCCGCGGCCTTTGGTTTGTGAATCGGCAAATACAACTACCCCTTCAGGAACGCCATCCACAGCCATTTTTTCAATTACATCGTTTGTAGAAGTGGTTTGTTTAAAAACATTGATTTCGCGACCGATTATGTTTATTCGTTCAAGCCTTGAAACGATGTCGTCTCCGAGCAAAATATTGGGTGAATTTTTTAATCTGTATCCAAGATGCGGACTTGCCTCTATGTCGTAGCCGAGTTTTCGGAGTTCTTCAATTCTTGACCAGATGGCGGCTCTGCTTATTTGTAGTTTTGCGGCTAGTTCGGCTCCGGATACATACGAATGCGGATTTTCCCGAAGAGCACGCAATATTTTTGCATCAGTTGTCATAGTGACTCGGTTTTAGGAGACAAAATCCAGCGCTATATCCACAGCCCTTGCAGAGTGGGTTAGCGCACCGATTGAAATATAATCAACGCCTGTCTCTGCGATAGCCCGCACGTTTTGCAAATTAACCCCGCCGCTAACTTCGGTTTTTATTTTTCCATTAACTATTTTTACAGCCTGTTTGATTTTATCAACGTCCATATTATCAAGAAGCACAATGTCGGCGCCTGCCTGAAGCGCCTGTTCCACTTGTTCAAGCGTGTCGGCTTCAACTTCAACAACCAGCGAGGGATAATATTGTCGCGCCCGTTTGACAGCGGCAAAAATGGCATTCGGTTTTTCATCCTTTAATGCCGCAAGGTGATTGTCCTTAATTAGAATTTGGTCGTAGAGTCCCATTCTATGATTAAAACCGCCGCCACAGCGAACTGCGTATTTTTCCAGCTTTCTAAAACCGGGCGTGGTTTTGCGCGTGTCAAGGATTTTCGCGTTCGTTCCGTTTATCTTTTCTACAAAGGTATTTGTTAAGGTTGCAATTCCGCATAGCCTTTGAAGAAAGTTTAAAGCAACCCGTTCACAGGTCAGGATTGGTTTTGTCCTGCCTTTTACAACAGCGATAGTTTTGCCGCGGCTAATTTTATCGCCATCAGGATGCAAAGGCTCAAAGTAAATAGAAGAGTCAAGTTTTTTAAAAACCGCGCTTGCGAGATTAATACCACTTAAAACAATATCTTCGCGAGCGGTTAACAGCGCCCTTGAAAGGGAGTAATTTGGTATAATAGCTTCGGTAGTGGCATCGCCTTTTCCAATGTCCTCGGCGAGCGCCTTTTCAATCAGTTGTTCAATTTCATTGTCTATTAATAATTCCATAACTATCCAGTTGCCATTAAATCCTATTATATATAAAGTATTTTCCAGAACTGACACAGATTAAAGAAAAATATTTAAACAAATAGGCGGGAATGTTTTTAAACTACTTTTCAATTTAATTCCGATTTTTGAAAAATTTAAATTGTGTGTAAAGTTGTTTGAGCAGGTTAAAACCGAATTCAAATTATTATATTGCAATGCCATTTGAAAAGTGACAAAAACAATATACCTTTGACAACAGACCCAAATTAAGCCATTTTCACTAACATATTAAGATTTTGGAAATTGGTAATTACGGAGAATTTGAAATGGGAAAGGCGCTGGTAATAGCGGAAAAGCCATCTGTCGCGGCTGATATAGCGAGGGCGCTTGGTGGTTTTAGTCGCAAGGGCGATTATTACGAAAATGATCAATACATTGTTTCGTCCGCCGTTGGACATTTGCTGGAGATTTGCGAACCGCAAGAGTTCAGAGTTACAAGAGGCAAGTGGAGTTTTGAACATCTTCCGGTCATCCCTGCATATTTTGATTTGCAACCCATTGAGGGAGCCGAACAGAGGTTAAAACTGCTGATTAAGTTGATAAATAGAAAGGATGTTGACCTTATAATCAACGCCTGCGATGCCGGGCGAGAGGGCGAACTGATATTCCGCCATATAATAAAATATTCTGGCACAGATAAACCGATTAAACGGTTATGGTTACAATCAATGACCCCTGACGCAATACGGGAAGGATTTAAAAATCTTCGCAGCGATGAAGAGTTGCAACCGCTGGCTAAAGCCGCATTCTCAAGGTCTGAAGCCGATTGGCTCGTTGGCATAAACGGCACCCGGGCAATGACGGCGTTTAATTCTAAAAGTGGCGGGTTTCAGAAAACAACTGTTGGCAGAGTCCAGACGCCTACATTGGCGATTGTTGTTGAACGCGAAGAAAAAATCAGGAATTTTGTTCCGCGCAATTACTGGGAAGTTCACGCCACATTTGCCGCAAAATCAGGCACCTACGTTGGCAGATGGTTTGATGAATCATTTGTTAAAAACAAAGAAAACAATGATAGCGAATTAAAACCCGAAAGATTGTGGTCGTTGGAACGCGCCGAACAGATCAAATCAAAATGCATTGGAAAACTCGGCGAGGTTACCGAAGAAAGCAAACCGTCCACTTCTTTGCCTCCACTGCTGTATGATTTAACCACTCTTCAGAGAGAGGCTAATAATAAATATGGATTCAGCGCCTCAACAACATTGAAAATCGCACAGGCGCTTTATGAACGTCATAAAGTATTGACCTATCCAAGAACCGATTCCCGCGCACTTCCTGAGGATTATGTTAACACCGTCAAACAGACAATGAAATCTCTTGTCAGCTCTGAATTCGGAAGTTTTGCCACAAAGATTCTTGATTCTGGTTGGGTGCGAATGAATAAAAGAATCTTTAACAACGCCCGGATAAGCGACCACTTCGCCATTGTTCCAACAACTGTTCTGCCAAAACATCTTAATCAACAGGAAAAACTCATCTACGATATGGTGGTAAAAAGATTTCTGGCTGTATTTTTCCCGCCAGCGGAATATCTGATAACCACAAGAATAACGAGGGTTGAAGGAGAGCCTTTCAAAAGCGAAGGCAAGGTTTTGGTCATTGCCGGATGGCTGGAGGTTTATGGAAAGGAAGACCAGCAGGATGGCGATGCGCCAGGTCTACCGCCAATTGAAAAGAATGAAAAAGTCAATACACAGGATATTGAAATTAAAGCCCTCCAGACAAAGCCGCCACCAAGATTCACCGAAGCCACGTTGCTCTCCGCTATGGAAGGGGCAGGCAAATTGATTGAAGACGAGGAATTGCGCCAGGCAATGAGCGCAAAAGGGCTCGGCACTCCGGCAACGCGCGCCGCGATTATTGACGGTCTGTTGCAGGAAAAATATCTTGAGAAATCTGGACGCGAGTTGATACCAACTCCAAAGGCATTTTCACTCATAACACTGTTAAAAGGTCTTAATATCCCTGAATTGACATCACCGGAACTAACAGGCGACTGGGAGTATAAGTTAAAATTAATGGAAGCTGGGAAATTGGAACGGGATGAGTTTATGAAGGAGATTGCTGTAATGACAAAGGCAATCGTGGAAAAGGCAAAACGATATGAAAGCGACACTGTTCCGGGAGATTTCGGAAAATTAAATGTTCCCTGTCCAAAATGCGGCGGCGAAGTAGTTGAAAATTATAAAAAATTCCAATGCTCAAAATGCGATTTTTCAATCTGGAAAATTGTAGCCGGACGCCAATTCAGCATTGCTGAGGCTGAAGAATTGATAAGCAAACGTCAAATCGGTCCACTTGTTGGTTTCAGAAGCAGGACTGGAAAACCTTTCTCAGCGGTTATTAAATTAAATTCTGATTTTAAAATTGTTTTTGATTTTGGAAATAGTTCAGCAGATGTAAAAAACGGCGATAGCAATGGTATAGATAGCGAGACGCAACCTGAACAACCGCAGGGCGAATCGCTTGGGAAATGCCCTAAATGCGGCGCCGGCGTCTACGAAAATTCTACAACCTACTACTGTGAAAATGTTGGCAGTAAAAAGTGCAATTTCAAGACAAGCAAGGTAATCCTTAACCAGCCGATTAATCGGGAACAGATGGTAAAATTGCTTGAGACTGGTAAAACGGATGTGTTTGAAAAGTTTTTATCAAAAAAACGTCGCAGAAATTTCAAGGCTCGCCTCGTATTAAAAGATGGAAGAGTAGAGTTTGAATTTGAAGAGAAAAAGAAAGGGGAAAAGAGAAAAACTGTTTCAGAGAGAAAAGAACAGGAAAAAGTAGATTTTTCCGGAAAACAACCGTTGGGCAATTGTCCAAAATGCGGTGGCAAAGTGTATCAAATTGAAGAGACGTATATCTGCCAGAATAGTCAGGCGAAACCAAAGTCGTGTAAGTTCAAGATTAATAGATTCATTTTAAATCAGGAGATAACACCGCAACAGGTGGAAAAATTGTTGAAAGAGAAGAAGACAGATTTGCTAAACGGATTTATATCAAAATATAATAAACCGTTTTCGGCTTATCTTGTAATGGATAAATCCGGGAAGATTACTTTTGAGTTTCCGCCAAAGAAAGAAGAGGGAAAATAAGAATTGTTGCCAAGAGGCATTTGCTATTAAGAGTTAAAAATAAAAGAGCTAATGGTGCCGTCTATTGATTGTTCAACGTCATAGCGGTGATATAAAAACAGTTTTATCCTTTCTCCAATACCTCAGGGTCTTTGCAAACAATCGTGTCGCGATTAGCCCATTCCTCGCTTGGATTGGGGTAATCAAGTGTATAATGCAGTCCGCGACTCTCTTTCCGTTGAAGGGCGCAATTAATTATTAATTCTGCGACTGTGGCAATGTTGCGCAGTTCAAGCAGATCACCTGTTACTTTGAAATCCCAATAATATTGTTGAATCTCTTCCTGCAGATTTGCAATTCGTTTTTGAGCCCTTAACAACCGTTTTGTGGTTCTGACAATTCCAACATAATCCCACATCAAACGTCTGATCTCGTCCCAATTATGAGAAATAACAACCAGCTCATCTGGATTTTGCGCGTTTCCTGATTGCCATTCGGGAATTTTGACTTTGATTTCAGGGAGCCTGTTTTGCACTGCGTGGTCAGCCGCTCTTTTTGCGCAGACAACAGCTTCCAGCAAAGAATTGCTCGCAAGACGATTTGCCCCGTGCAATCCGGTGCAGGCTACTTCGCCAATTGCGTATAAACCTTCTATGTTTGTGACGCCGTTGATATCGGTCACAACTCCGCCGCATTGATAGTGAGCCGCAGGTACAACGGGAATAGGTTCTTTTGTCATATCTATGCCGTATTTGAGGCAGGTCTGGTATATATTGGGAAACCTGTTCATTAAAAACGGGGCAGGGCGGTTTGTGCAATCAAGCAAAACATATTCGGCGCCGTTTTTTTTCATCTCGGTATCAATTGCGCGGGCAACAATGTCGCGGGGCGCGAGGGATTTTAATGGATGATACTTATCCATAAATTCTTCACCTTCTATAGTTTTTAACACCGCCCCTTCGCCGCGAACTGCTTCAGAAATCAAAAACGATTTTGCCTTCGGATGGTAAAGACAGGTTGGATGAAATTGTATAAACTCCATATTTGCAATTTTTGCGCCTGCCCTGTAAGCCATTGCCACCCCGTCGCCTGTGGCGATATCTGGATTTGTCGTATACACATAAACCTTTCCACAACCACCGGTCGCAAGGACTGTGGAGCGAGAAGAAAATGTCAAGACTTCTCCTGTTTGTTTGTTTAATACATAAGCGCCGAGGCAGCGATTTTTGCCCGCTATTCCGAGCTTTTTGGTTGTTATAAGGTCAACTGCAATATGGTTTTCATAAATGTGAATATTGGAATGTTTTGAAACAGCATCCACCAATGCCCGTTCTATTTCGCGCCCTGTGATGTCTTTTGCGTGCAGAATTCTTCTTTTTGAATGTCCCCCCTCACGACCTAAATCAAGTTGAATAGTTCCGTTTTCTTTTGCCTCTCTAATACTGAATTGGATTCCAAGATCAATCAGTTCTTTTATCCTTTCAGGACCGTCTTGAACGATCTGGCGGACAACCTCTTCTTTGCACAAGCCCGCCCCGGCAACCAGGGTGTCGCGAACGTGTAGTTCAAAAGAGTCATCCTTGCTCATTACAGCAGCGATACCACCTTGAGCGTAGTTCGTATTTGATTCCGCCTTATCCTTTTTTGTAATTATAGCCACTTTTCCGTGTGGCGCTGCTTTTAGGGCAAAAAACAGCCCTGCTATGCCACTCCCGATTACAAGAAAATCATATTCGTAACTTTCCATATAAAAATATTATATCACTCCTTTAGTGATTATATGTCAAACAGAAGAATTAGTTATTTCCATAACCTGCATTTTACTTACACCAATGGGAAAACGCATTTATGGCTGAAATGGAATTTATAAAATACACTTAAAGATAGTTCGCCTTGATCTGCAATGCCACAATAGTGATATATATTCTTTTTTATCGCTGGCGACGTAATAGCCGTAACCATTCATTCTAATGATTTGCATAAAATCCACACTCGTAAGCTGTATCAAATAGAGCGATTATATTTTCAGGTGGAACATCGGCTTGAATATTATGAACGTTGTTAAAAACATAACCACCGCCCGGTTTAAAAGCCTCAATATGATGGCGGACATTTTCGGCGACCTGTTCCGGTGTACCTCGGGGCAGAACGTGTTGGGCGTCGCATCCACCGCCCCAAAAAACTAATTGTTTGCCAAATAATTCTTTTAACTTTTTAGGCTCCATATCTTTGGCGCTTGTCTGGACGGGGTTTAAGATATCTATGCCGTTATCAATCAAATCTGGTATGTAATTAATGCAAGAGCCGCAGGTGTGATACCAGATTTTTGCCTTTGTTCGGGAACGGATATATTGAACAAGTTTCTTCTGGCGCGGTTTTACTATTTTTCTATAGATTTCTGGATTAAACAATGGACCTTTTTGCCCTGTTAAGTCGTCTCCAATCATTATTACATCAACAATATCGCCGACTTCATCAAGAAAGAGCCTGAACCAATCCATCCAGAATTTTAATGTTTGATCAAGCAACGCCTCGCAAAATTCAGGTTGCATTACAAGATCGCACATCCATTGTTCAAGTCCTCGCATATACCAGCAGATTTCATAAACGACGCCGCTAATCCCGCTTACCACCGCATAGGGTGTCTCTTTCTTTAAAAGTAACGCCTGTTCGCGCAAGCCTTCAAATCTGCTCGGATCATCCCCCTTTGGAAAGGGATATTCCTTTAAATCCTCAATCGTTGCGATAGCAAGCGGATGATAGGTGATATCCATATACAGAGGACTATCTTCTGGCATTGACCAGCGCACCCCAAATTCATCTACCAGGTCATACCACACCCCCCCATTTCTCACCGTTTTTACTACCTCCCCTTTAAAAGAACTTGCGGGTTTTGCGAAAATGTATCTGGTGTCAACGTGGAACCTTTCCAGAACCTGCTCGCAGGGCTGCGCAAGTTGCTGAACGGCGTCCATAATCTTTATTTCATCTTTTATACCAAGATGGCGTATCAGACGCTCATAGGCGATTTTATGAATACCGGTTTGATTTCCGCCGAGGTCAATCGGTATTCTGTCGGGAACTTGGTGATTTATCGCCTTTAACAGCCGTTCCCGCGAAGTCATTGTTTCTCGCTTTTGCATAACGGCACTTTCAAATAATATTATTCTTTAGTTTTTTTCTCAAAATAAAACCATTCCATTATTTCGCACCGTTCTTCATTGGTAAGAGCATATATTTCGGGAAAACTCAGGTTTTTAAGAACAGGATAATCGGCATACTTAATCGTTTCAGTTTGAATAACAGTGAGATTATGAGTTTTAGAAAATCGGTCTTGCAAAATTTTTGGAATTGATCTGTTAGTAAATGAGTGGACTTCAACCAGTATATCCGCGTCTTTTAACATAGGCGCTTTTTCCGGATCAAGAAGTTCAAGTTCATATCCCTCGCAGTCGCTAAAAACCAGCGCGTTTGAACGAATCGTGATTGATTGAAGCGTTTCTGGCGAGCAAAAAAAGCCTGTTTTTATGCGATCGGCAACATTGTTTAATTTTGCAAGTTCAAGACAATCTTTGATTAAATTCTCCTGTATATCATATCCGTAAATTATAGCGTTCGGCATTCGGAGGGCAAAACCGATTACGTAATACCCTTCGGCGCAGCCAACATTAATTATTTCTGAGTAGGGTTTGTTACATATCTTTTCTATCACAGGATGAAGATACGATTCGTAAATCCCGAAAATCTTTTCAAACTTATTAGAAGCCCATCGCTCATCATATTTCATCCCTTTAAACGGTCCTTTCACAACCTCAGAAGGGTATAGACCGAGCGATTTCAGCTTTTGTTCGGCAAGACGCCGTCTTTGACGCCACCTTTCATATGCCAAAAAATCAATAATTTTCCCAATTATACTTATCTTCAAGCTAAACTGGACAATATCGGAAATTAATTTTCTTGATACCTGTTTGAATTTCATTTTCGGCGATTTTAAAAATTTAATTAGATATATTCAAGCAGCATTTTAATTTTTAGTCGCTTTTTAATAGGAAAAATATTAAGAATTGTAATTATATTCTTGCAAATTTTCAAAATTTATGGCTAAAATATTGAAAATGAGGGCACTGATGAAATGCTAATCAGAGTCCTTTTAATCAAAACCGCAACCGGAAATAATGTTATGAAAAAGATCAGCGAAAAAGATGTGGTGGTTTTTAATCGTTCAGGCGTGTCCTCAAACCTATTACTGCCAAAAAGGTTTGCCATAACTTTGGTCTCAATTTTTGCTTTCGCTGGCATATTGGCAATTCCAGCCTTTAGCCAATTAAATTTTACAAAGACCATTGATATTTTGGTGCCTATAACTGGCGGCAATACCCCGTCATCTATCGCTATGGGAGATTTTAACAACGACGGCAAGATGGATTTTGTTGTCGCCCATTCATTCAGCGGCGCTACTGAATTAACTATTTGGTTTGGCAACGGCGCCGGCACTTTTACTGCAGGCCCTCTTATTAATTTTGGCTGTATATTTTCTTTTGTTTCGGTTGCAGATTTAAATAATGATGGAAATATTGATATTGCCGCTGTAAACGAAGATAACAACGCCGTATCAATTGTTTATGGAAATGGCGACGGAACGTTTTTCGTCGCCGGCGATTATTCGCCCGGCGTTGGGAAAAATCCGCGCGCAATAGCAATTGCCGATTTTAATAACGATGGCACCAATGATATTGCAACGGTCAATCCCGGTGATAATACTGTGACAATTATGCTCGGTCAGTTTGATGAGTCTTTTTCAAATTCTGTTTCTTATGCGGTTGGAAATAATCCATATTTCATTATTACAAGCGATTTCAATGGTGACGGGAAAAAAGACTTAGCGGTAGCCAACAAAAACGATAATACGGTTTCAATCCTCCTCGGTTATGACGATGGGACTTTCGCATCGCCGCAAACCTATAATGCTGGCAATGACCCTGTCGCGCTCGGGGCTATTGATACCGACGGAGATGGCGATAAAGATATAATCGTTGCCAATCTTTCTGCGAATACTGTAACAATTCTTGTTAACAACTCTTTCGGTGGTTTTAACACAGGAACAAATCTTTCGGTCACTTCTCCATCTTATATTCTTGTAGCAGATTTTGATTACGATAAGAAAAATGATTTCGTTGTTTCAGATTCAAGCGGGACAGATGTTATATTCTTCAGGTCCACAGGTAGTGGATTTGCCTCAGGGGAGTCAGTTACCGCTGGAACAACGCCGGTTTCAATTGCCACCGGTGATTTGAATGGAGATGGAGTTATTGATGTGCTTGTTGCAAATGAAGGTTCAGGTGATGTGTCTGTATTGATAAACGAAACCCCGGTGGCGCTGGATTCCTCAGCAACAGGATTGGAGGACAATGATATCACCGTGACTCTGAAAGCTACGTATGTCAGCGGACTTGTTTATACGATTGCTCAAAATCCAGCCCACGGTTCGCTTTCCGGGACAGAGCCAAACCTTACTTACACGCCCGACCCTGATTTTTACGGAATAGATACCTTTAAGTTTTATGTTACAGCTGATATGCAGGGTTCAGTGACGGCGACGGTAACGGTTGTTGTGACCCCGGTTAATGATCCACCGACCTTCACCCTTTCTGGAAGCGATATAACCGTTTTAGAAGATGCCCCACAACAAATTATCAATAACTGGGCAACGGGCATATCTAAGGGCGCTTACAATGAAACAAGTCAAGGATTCAGGTTCATACTTAGCAATAACAATCCGAGCCTTTTCCAGATTCAGCCATATATGACAGTTACAGGCAGATTGATTTTTAAACCGTCTAAAAATGCCAATGGCACAGCCACCGTCACGGTAACTTTAAAAGACACCGGTGGAACGGCAAATGGTGGAATTGACGAAACAACCGACACATTCACAATAAATGTGACTGCTGTCAATGATCCGCCTTCATTTAATATTGGAAGGACTGTCACGGTGCTTGAAGATTGCGGACCCGTAACATCAAACAATTGGGCTTATAATATTTCTGCTGGTGGGGGGGCTGATGAATCAAGTCAAACATTAAATTTTGAGATTCTTAATGTTAGCAAACCGGAACTGTTTGCAGTCCAACCAGCAATAGCGCCGAATGGCACTTTGACCTTTACGCCGGCTGATGACGCTTTTGGCACCGCGGCTGTTACAGTAAGGCTTGTTGACGATGGCGGAACGGCAAATGGCGGGCAGGATACAAGCGCCTCAAAAATATTCTATATCACAATCACTCCGGTTAATGACCCGCCGAGCTTTGATTATTTAAGTGGAAGTGTAGTAAATGTAAACGAAGATTCAGGTGTCGTAACCATCCTTAATTTTGTTCAAGTTACATCTCTGGGGGCTGCCAACGAGGCAAATCAAGCGTATAACTTTTACACCTCCAATGACAACTCAAATTTGTTCACCATACAACCGTATGTATCAAGAGATGGCACATTGCGATTTATGCCAAAGGCAAATCAATTTGGGTCTGCGTCAGTTGAATTGAAATTAAAGGATAGTGGTGGCACCGCAAATGGCGGACAGGATTCAGAAACTAAATACTTTTCTATTAACGTGGCAGAGGTAAACGATCCGCCAACAATAAGAATTGGACCGAACTTGATTGTGAATGAAGATTGCGGTCCAACAAACTTCCCGGGCTGGGCAACTGGTATCACACCAGGTCCCGCCAACGAGTCAGGACAGAATATTAATATAGTTGTAACTACCGATAATGATAGTTTGTTCGCGACTTTGCCTTCAGTTGACCCCAATACAGGCGATTTAACATTTGAACCGGCAGAAAACGCAAACGGTTATGCTAATGTATCGGTTTATGTTCAGGATGATGGCGGAACTGATAACGGCGGTGTTGACACAAGCCCAACAAAGACGTTCAGAATAACGGTTCGCAAAGTCAATGACCCGCCTTCATTTGATATAACCCAGAACTTGATTGAATTGCCAAAGATAGACACGCTGCCAAAGAGTTATCAAGTCATTACCAACATTTCAACCGGTCCGTCTGACGAAAATACTCAGACAGTGACCTTCCAGATAATAAATAACTATAATAACTATAACTTGAGTATTTTCCTTGTTCCACCAACGGTTTCCCCTCAGGGTATTATCAGTTTTAGGGGACGTGGAATTGCTGGCGAAACTACGTTCCTGATAAAGGCAGTTGATAGCGGCGGTACTGCTTACGGCGGTAAAAATACGTATACAAATCTGACACCAGTTACAATCCGTTTCACAGAATAATAAATCCCTAAATCATCAATTCAAATTTACGGGTTGAAAGAACTGATGGGATATCCCTGATCGGTATAATTTACATATCGTTCTTCCCGAATTCGGTAAAAGGACGAGAATAATATCAATCATTTTAAGTTTAATTTTAAATGTCCATCAAGCAAGGCGACCGCATCTGTTAACAAATTTGAACCAATATCTAAAAAGGCATTAGTCATTCTTTCAGGAATATTAACTAAATAAAGAGATTCTGACCGGCTTAATAATTATTCAGCCTATTTTAACATTTTTGCCACTCTTTCTCCCAGTTCTATAGGATTGCGGATATCTCCTTTTTCTCTGGCAAATTTTGGCGGCTGGTTATGAAAAGAAATTGCGCGCATAACAATAGTTTCGCCAGCAGGTTCGGCGCATACTGCTACCGGAGCCTGACACCCGCCTCCCATAGCCTTCAAAAAAGCCCTTTCGGCGATTACGCATTGATAGGTGTTATAGTGGTTCAGCAAACGGCAGATTTCTTCAAGTCTCAAATCATCGGCGCGAATTTCTATTCCGATTGCCGCCTGACCGGCGCAAGGAAGCATTTCGTCTAATTCTAATTTCCTTGCCATAAGCCCATCAGGAACAGCATCGCCGGTCAACCTCCCGTTTGCGTCTATTTTGAAATTAAGCCGTTCAAGTCCAGCCCAGGCGAGTATCATTGCCGATAATTCCTTATTCGCCGCGAGTTTTTGCAATCGGGTAACGACATTTCCGCGAATTGGTTGCACATTCAACGACGGATTTTTTGATAATATTTGAAACCGTCTGCGGGTGCTTGTTGTGGCTATTACTGAACCGGGTGGGAAATGCTCAATCTTCAGCGCGCCGCCGTCGTTTGTTGTAAATTCATTTTCCCGATATATCAAGGTATCTCTTACATCCGCTCTTTTTAAAACAGCGCCAAGTTTCAATCCTGTCGGCAAATCCGTAGGAAGGTCTTTTAAACTATGGACCGCCATATCGGCTTTGTGTTTG
>JBAMMJ010000127.1:17498-36005 GCA_039793825.1 Verrucomicrobiota bacterium
TCAAGCTCTTTTGTAAAAAGTCCTTTTGGAAGTCCCTCTGCTTGCAGAGCAACAGATGCGCGCTGAATTTTATCTCCTGTAGTTTTTATGATTTTGACCTCAAATTCAAGTTTTGGGAAGAATGCCCTGCAATGCTGCCGCACAATCTCAGTCTGGGCAAGAGCAAGCGCGCTGCCACGTGTCGCTATTATTATTGGTTGAGTTTTCAAATTTATCTCCCGATCGTTTTTACTCTTTCCTAATCTTTAGTTGCTGATTGGTTTGGCGTAAAACCTATTTGTTTGATTAGTTCTTCCGCCTTCTGCCTGATTATTTTTTCACAACGCTGAACTTCTTCAAGTCGTTGCCTCATATAGTCATCAGCAATTTCCTGCAAATCGTCTATATCATAAAGAAATACTTCGTCAAATCCTGTAACATCCGGGTTAATATCGCGCGGCACGGCAAGGTCAATCATCAAAAGCAAACGATGCTTTCGTTTTTGCATTGATGGAATAAGTTTCTGACGGTTAATGATATAATCCGGTGCCGAAGTGCTGCTTATTACAATATCAACATCGGCGATGACATAGAAAAATTCATTATACGGAACAACTGTGCCACCCAGTTCGCTGGCAAGAGCGTTAGCCTTTTCAATGGAACGGTTCGTAAAAATTAATCCTGATGCCCCTCGCGAAACAAGCGCCTTTGCGGATTTTTCCGCGGTGTCGCCAGCCCCGATGACGAGTATTTTTTTGCCTTTCAATGTTTCAAAAATCCTTTCTGCGAGTTCTACCGCTACAGAGGCAACTGAAACGCTCCCTTTTTGAATATTTGTTTCTGACCGTATCTTTTTTGCAACATTAAAAGCCCTTTGAAAAGCGCGATTTAAAGCGCTACCAGTGTGTTTTCCAGATAATGCGATATCATACGCTTTCTTTAATTGCCCCAAGATTTCGGTTTCGCCAAGAACCATAGAATCAAGACCGCAAGATACCTTGAACAAATGAATCACACTTTCTGGCTCGCCAAGCGCATATATTTCATTATTGAGTTCAGAAAAATGATAGTTCCGGGAAGATAATAAAAACGATTGTGTCTCTTTAATGTGTTCCTGTTCTGATTTGTTTCCGGCGGCATATATTTCCACACGATTACAGGTTGAAAGTATCACTGCCTCGCTCACAACCCCGTTAGAACGTAGAATATTGAGAGCCTGCGGCAACTCTGCGTCTGAAAACGCGAATTTCTCCCGCATCTCCACAGGGGCTGAACGATGATTTAAACCTACTACAATTATCGGCATTTTTAAAAATTGATTATATTATTATCAATTGTTAAACAACGATTTATAAGGGAATTAGTTTTTGCGTTTTCTTCACCAACCATACGTAAAACCCAGCATCAAGGATTATGAATTTTTGACATAAGGTTCACTCCCCAGAACGTCAATAGTACAAATGCAAAACTCCCTATTGCCCCAAACGCAAGCCGTCGGGCACCCCACGAGAAGATTTTATGCATTATTATTAAAAATATATAAAGTAACCACACAAAAATAGACCATTGAACTTTTGGGTCGGAGGCATAAGTTAAGCCATTCGGGGGTTTCAGTGCAAGAGACCCGACCAGTATTCCAGCAGTTAGCAATGTTACCCCTGCGATGATAGATTCAAATAGCACTGTCTCCAATCGTTCAGCAGAGGGTAGATGAGAAAAAAATGCCACTACCTTGTCATATTTTAAACTATGAATTCGGCTCAAATACATCATCCCGCACAACCCGGCAATTCCAAAAGCACCATACGCAAGCAAGATTATTGTTGCGTGAAGATTCACCCAGAATCTTGGATTGTCCCCGAATAACGTTGGCGTTTGTTGGTCCATTCCCGGCATTTGCGCAAAGATTCCGAGCGCAAATACGACTGGCGCGGTGTAAACTCCAAGAAACCTGAATTTTGGATGTATCCCAACGACAAGAAATCCCAACAAAATAGACCAGGAAACAAATAAAATTGCCTCATAAAGATTGTGAACCGGACAATGTGAAAACGATAAACCTCGCTGAATCATCGCCAGAGTTTGAAAACAAAATCCGGCAAAAAGAATAAGGTAATTTATCCTGTCATCCCTTTTGAAACCAGCGCGCATTAAAAATATTCCATATACAATGCTGACCCCAAAAAGGACAACAGCAATCAAGAAACTGTTTTTTTCGCTTAATCCAATCACATCTATTAGATTATTATCATTTGAGATTGTTTCAAGATACAATTAAAATTTTGGACAATAAAACGAAAATGGCTAAATATCAACAAATACCGGTTGCGGCTACGATAGCCGGCTCAGATAGCGGTGGCGGCGCAGGTATTCAGGCAGATTTAAAAACCTTTACCGCATTAGGGGTGCACGGCGCTACAATAATTACCTGCGTCACTGCCCAAAATCCAGAAGAAGTTCGCGCTGTGCAGGAAATTAATCCGGCAATTGTTGTTAAACAGCTGGAAGCCGTCTTTGAAGTATTAAAACCAAAGGCTGCAAAAACAGGTATGCTCTATTCAAATCGCATAATTGATGTTGTTTCAGATTACCTGAGCAACATTAAAAATTGCCCGCTCGTGGTGGACCCTGTAATGGTTTCAACAAGTGGCGCAAGGTTGTTAAAAGAAAGGGCTATTAGCGCCCTTGAAAAAAAACTATTTCCTGTTGCAACTCTAATCACACCAAACCTTGATGAAGCTTCCGTGTTGTTGAATAGGGGAATTACAACTCTTGAGGATTTTATCAATTCGGCAAAGGCATTATATGAAAGGTATGGACGCCCAATATTGCTAAAAGGGGGGCACCTGAAAGAGGCTTCAAAGGCTTTTGATTTCTTTTATGACGGCAGGCAGGAACTTTTGTTTTCCTCGCAACGCGTAAAAAATATAAACACACACGGAACTGGATGCAGTTTTTCCGCCGCTATTACCGCAGGTCTTGCCCTTAACCTGAAAATAGAAAAGGCGATAAAATACGCAAAAGACTATATCACAGGCTCAATACGCCACAGCCATATCATCGGTAATTACACGACACTGAATCATAATTGGATCCTTAAACGAAGATATCGTTTTAAATAAACTTCTCAATAATCAACAACAGTAACCGCTCGGCGCGAAACAATTAACCTCACCGCTCAATTTTACAGCGCATATTTCTAAAACTTCTATTCTGACATTGTTGTTCTTTTGCTGGATGCATTGAATAATTTATCCTGATTATTGTGTTGTCGGTCGAGACGGTTCTCGCAGTTTCAATTCTTCAAGTCCAACACTGTCATACAATTGATTTAATTTTTTAATGATTTTCCCTTTTAATGTTTTTAACTCGTAATATTTTTGTTTGTCTTTATCGTTGTAAAAACTGCCATCGTGGATAAGCTCTGACATTGCGGTCCTGGTCTCATCAAGTTTTTTCCTTAACATTGTTATTTGAACCATTAAGGTTCTCGTATCCGGCTGATTTTGGGACTTTCGGTCGCCAGTTATGGTTAAAAAATTAGCTGTTTCATTGTCTTGTTTTGTTGTGTTGATAATTGGTGAATTAACTTTTTTAATATCTTTTTCGCTTCTATTGCTATCTTTAGAATAAAAATATCTTTGTATTATATTATTCTTTAGTGTGTGACTGGGAGTCACCAGAGCGGTGACTGGCAGACACATATTAGGTGACTGGCAGTCACCTGATATATGACTTGGAATCACAGCAGGGGAAAGTTGTTCACAACCGACTGTGAATAACTTTTCTGGATTATTGGTTATATAGGATTCGTTAGAAGCAGGCGGTTCAACCCCATGCGTTGAATTCTTTAATAGCGAGATATGATTATTTAAACACACATTCTCCTCTTTTATGTCGGTTAAAACGGTGTTGTCAGCGCAAGTGGATTTTTCATTGGCAGAATCATCTATCAGGAGCACGGGATTTATAGAAAAGATATTTGGCTTCCATCTTGGATTGCGTCTTATTATGGATATCAAGCCTAATTTTTCTAATTTTGGCAGGATTCGGATAACGGTTCGGCGCGATAGACCGCTAAAATGCGAGATAAGCGAAATAGTTGCTGTGAAATTGCCGCAGCGGTTTTTGTAAGCGAGTTTGAACAGCGCATATATTACGCAAATGTGATAGTGGCGGTTTTCTACCTTGCCTTCGTTTTCTGATTGCAGCAGGAATTCCTCGGCTTTTATAAGGTCCCAGAGCATTGGAGCTTTTGTGAATGTTGAATTATTAGTAGAACCATTAGCGGTATGGTTCCCGCTCGCGTTTGCCAAACAAAACTTATAACGTTTATTGTTCATTCCATATGTATAATCGTTTTTTTGGTTATCTTCTTTCTCACGGTGAGGAGTTTGAACGATTGTTTTAAAAATAGTGTTGACGAATTTATATTTAATTTTTAAGTTATTGACATTGTTATGATTATAATAGGAGATTTTAAGGTTAGGGTTCTTAAGAACGCAGGGAGGAAAATTGTCAAGTATAATAAGGTCGGCGCACGTCAATTTTTTTCCCTTTTTTAAAAAACGCGAATAATTTAATTGCGTATGAATAAAAATGACAAAGGTGATTTGATGTGGAAGAAAAAACTCGTGGCTTTCCTTCACGACCCGCCACATAAGCCAATGAATATAAAAGGACACGAAGACGAGCGCAAGTCATTCTTAACTCGTCTTGGACTTGAAGAAGAAGATTTAAAAAGTTTGAGTAGGTATTGCGATTTTCAAGCCGCTGCCGCAGACAGATTAATTTTTCCGAATGCTGAAAGTAGCGATCTTAAGGTTGACTGGAAAGAAAATTTCTTTGAATTTCGTCATCCACTTGGCGGCGATATCTTGAATCCCGAAAGATTCCCGTCAACATCTGCCGTTATGGAGGAGGCTTTGATAAGCGCGCTGGATGGCATAACCGTGGAAGAAAAGGACTGGAGACTAAAATACATTCGGGTATGGCGTCTCTGGCCAGAACGCGGGGCAAGGGAGAAAAATCCTCAATTTGCATACATTGTTGCCGACACACGAATTCCTGACCACACGATCTGGCAGCACAATGCGCTCGCTGCGGCGTTTGAAGCGCTTGGAGATAAAACGCCCGCATTTTTGCTGTTTCAGATTGGACCTGTGCAGGACTTTATAAAGCAGGCGCGCAAGCTTCAAGACCTGTGGTCTGGAAGTTACATATTGAGCTATCTTATTTCCCAGGCAATTATAGCGGTTGCAGAAGAACTCGGTCCGGACAATATAATTTATCCGCAGGTTCGCGGAACGCCGTTAATTGATCTGCACTGGCATAATCGCGGTTATATTCAGAGCAAGCTTCGGGCTTCACACGAAAACGAATTGTTTGTCCCGAACCTTCCGAACAGATTCCTCGCGCTTGTGCCTTCTGGTGAAAAGGGTAGAGAAATTGCTAAAGCAGCAGAAGAAGCGGTTCGCAAGACGTGGGAAGGAATTGCCGATTCAGTTAAAAATTTAATAAACGATAAAGTCGGAAAAGAATGCAAAGGCTGGGATGAGGCGTGGGATAACCAGGTTTCAAAGTTTCCAGTAATTGACTGGGTAATACACGAGTGGACAGATGTTGAAACCGCAATTAACAATGCAAAGGAAAAAAACGCCCCGCCAATAGAAGGCGGATGGGAAAATTGTCCGCTTTATCACGCTTATAAGTGGGCGACGGAGGTTATACCGCAGGGTGAACGGGAAGAATACGACGCACATCACAATTCCGCATTTGCCTGGATGCTCCATTACGCTCTAACCGACTGGAAATTTGCGGCGAGAAAGAACGCGCGCGCTTTTGATCAATGGGTGAGTCCAGGCAAAGGATTGAAAAAAGGTATTCCAAAGGATTATCTGGATGGAAAAAACGAGGTAATCGGAGGAGAGAATCATTCTTTGTTCTGGGAAAAAATGCGCAATCAATTCCAATATGATTTTCCCGGTTCTCAACTTTATGGCGCAATTACAATCATCAAACGGTTATGGGCTGAGAGCTATTTAAAGGATAAATTGGGTTTGAATAACAGCAGACCTAAATTTGAGTCGGTTAAGGATATCGCTGACGCATTAGAAAAAGCAGATAAATTAGCGAAAACTAATGATCGCAAAGGGGAAAATATCTACTACGCTGTTCTGACGATGGATGGCGATGAAATGGGTAAATGGGTTTCCGGGGTGAACGCGCCACAACTGCACCATTTGCTCGCTGAAAAAGCAAGGCATTATTTCGAAAAGAACTGGGAGAAAAGGGAAAAATCTTTTGGGCTGCCAAAATTTGAAAATGTTTTGCGACCATTGTCTCCGGGCTATCATGCGGCTTTGTCCGAAGCGCTATCTAATTTTAGCCTGTATTGCGCCGGCGTAATAGTGGAGAAATTCAATGGACAGTTGATTTACTCTGGCGGCGACGATGTTCTTGCAATTCTTCCGGCAAAAACGGCGCTTGATTGCGCCCAGGCGTTGCAGATTGCATTCCGTGGACTTCATCCAGATGATCCTAAATACCACGCGTCCGAAGAAGTGAAGCGAGTTCTGAAAGAATTGTTCTATTACAAAAACGATTATAGAGAACATATTGATGGATTCGTGGTTTTAAATTTGAAGCAAGAAGGGGTTGGGAAAAAAGAACATCTAAAGCCGAATTATCCGCTTATGGTTATGGGACCGCGTGCAACGATTTCCGCAGGCATCGCAATTGGTCACGTCCACGACCCGATGCAGGATACAATTCAGGCGGCGCGAGATGCTGAGAAAATGGCAAAGGACCTCAACAGGAAGGAAAATCACAAGAAAGGCAATTTTGCAATATCAATTATAAAACGTTCGGGCGAAACGGTTTCTTTCCGAGCAAATTGGGAGTCCGGGGTTCCGTCGGTATGGAGCGAACTGTTTTTCGGAAAACATAATCTTAGCGAGGGTTTTGCGCATAAATATGCGTCGCGGGTAAAAGACCTTGTTATTATTGGCGGTTCTGCCGAAGGGGCAAAGTATGTGGAAAAATGGGCGGATGATAAAACAAATGATGACTTCCTGCGTCAGACAGTAGAACTTGAACTTGCGTATTCGCTGGTTCGTCAGGGCGGTTTTCAAAGGGCAAAGGCTGAAAAACTCGCAAAAAATTGGTGTGAAAAACTCATAGCGGATGGGAAGACCGGGTTAACTCCGAGAGATTATCTCCATTTCTGGCTATGCTTCGCATTTTTAAACAGAATTTCTAAATCTAAGGAGGATGAGAAATAATGAATACGAAGGAAATCATTAAAACAAAATTGATTGAGCCAATTGATGTACTGTTTTTCCGCGATGCGATTCCGATGGGCGCCGGAGTCGGTAAAGGAGAAGGCGCGCGGCTTCCATTTCCGACAACATTGCACGAGGCATTCAGGGCAAGTCTACTCATAAATACTGGAAAAGTGGTATCCGCAAAGACAATACCCGGTCGGCCGAGAGAAGTTGTTCGCAAAGGCAACTGGCACGACGAGGTGAAAGATTCGCCGGTTAAAATCGCCGCCCGCGAGTTTCGCTCATTATGCACAGTTGGTCCATTTCCCTATTTAGACGGCGATGGATTGTTCCTGCCAGTCCCGATGGATGTAGCAGCTGCGAAAGAGAAAGAAAATGATAGATGTGAAGAAACAGAAGAAGGAAAGAAAAAATTCATAACCATTCACAGGTTGGAATTGCTCTGGGATAAAGAGCTGGCTTTCAACAGGGACAAGAATCACGACTCAATTCTGCGATGCCTCCCCGTTTCCACGTGTCCACCGTCTAAAGAGTCAGAATTAAGGGGTTACTTTTCAATAGAACAATATAAAAAATATCTTTCTGGCTCAACCGAACCGATATTAAGCCCAAAAAAGGAGTCCGACTTCTGGCAACCTGAATACCGCATCGGCGTTCAGATTAACCCCGAGACATTTGCTTCTGTGAAGGGACAAATCTACGCCGCCACATATTTGAGACCGCAAGGTAAATTCCGATTTGCCTGTCAGTTAAGATTAAAAGACCCACGCAACGGCGAGGCTGAGGCGCTGGATAACCTTAACTGGTTATTGTTTGGCGGAGAGCACAGGTTGGCAAGATTGGTTAATGCCGATTCTTCAAATCCGTTTGCCGATGATTTGTTCAAAGCCCCTCAAGCGCCACAGGTGGATGGACCGATTTTGCTCAAATGGGTTCTTGTTACGCCAGCAATCTTTGCACACGGAAGTCTGCCGGGTTGGTGTATTGAAAATAAGGGCAAAAACCTGCCGCCCGGGTATGTAGCGCTGGATTTAAAAGGCAGGTGCGCCCTTATCTCGTGGTGTATCGGCAGACCGATTACCTTTTCGGGATTTGACGTTGTTGATTGGAAGGCAAAGGACACGTTGCTGGGAGTGCCGGCAGGTTCGGTCTATTACTTTCTGTGCGAGAATAGGGATGCGGCAAACGAACTGGCTAAAAAACTGCACTGGACACCGCGTTCGGATTATTACGGAGAAAAAGGCTGCGGTTACGGATTTGTCAGTTTTGATGTTCGGATGCACCAGACGTCGGGGAGCGTCACAGAATTAGCAAATCATGTCTTTAAACAATAAACTAAAGGAGAAATATGAATAAACAGTTATTAACCATATATGCAAGGTCGCCGATACACGTCGGCAGTGGTAGTTCAGTTGACATTGTGGATTTGCCGATAATGCGCGAGCGAATAACGGCATTCCCGGTCATCCCAAGTACAAGCCTTAAAGGTGTTTTACTTCAATGGTCAAGGGAAAAGTGGGGAGACGCCCGAAAAGAAGCGATACCTGAAAAGTCTGAAATTATTTTTGGATATTCCAAAAAGATTAACAAGGGTAATGAAGAAGAACAAATCAGCGCCGCCGGGTGCGTTCAGATTATGGAGGGAAAGATTCTTGCATTTCCGGTTCGGTCGCTTGCCGGATGTTTTGCGTGGATAACCTGTCCGACCGTGTTAGAACGGTTTAACCGCGACACAGGCAAAAACATACCAATTCCCAATGTTGAAAAAGACAAGGCAATTGCAGGCAGCGAGATAATCACGAACAATCAGGTGGTGTTGGAGGAATACGCGCTTGGTGTTCAGAACGGCATAAATATTAAGGCAGGTGATGTTGCTAATAAGATGCTTGACATTGTAGATGACCCTGTGTGGAAAAGCAAACTAACAGGCAGGCTTGCCATCGTCCACGACGAGAACTTTCAGCATTTCGTAACCACCTGCACAGAAGTAAACACCAGAATTGCAATTGATCCTGCATCGAGAACAAACACGTCGGGTGCGTTGTTCAATCAGGAAAATGTGCCGAGTGAATCCGTGTTTTACAGCGTTTTGCATATACTGCCACCGCGCGGAGAGAAGAAAAATGAAAATCCTGAAGCGCTATTAGATGAACTGTTTAATCCGCAACCGCTTATACTCCAGATTGGTGGCGATGAAACCACAGGCTTCGGTTTATGCGAAATTAAAAAGATAAAATTATCCTGAACGGAGGTAAAATATGAAGACACTATCCCAGGTAAGAGCAACAAATGCGTTAAAGTGTAGAGGAGTGGAATATGGAGGGCAGGCAGGCGGTGAGGTGATAAGCAAATTGCCTGCTTTGATTCAGAATAATGGATTGCTGGCAACACTTGCGTTCTGTCTGGATAAAGGAGGCGGTCATCTGAAAGCCGCGGAGTTAATTGTCGAACACCTGAGTGATGAAAGGGTAAATATAGCGAAATCTAAGAAGGTAGATGAATTAATAGACGAACTTGCAAGTGGAAACGCTGCCCTGTTGAGACGCGCAACAGCAGAGGCGCTGGCTTTGTTGAACTATATGAAACGTTTTGCAGGGAGATGATTATGTTCAAAAATAATGAAGAACTAATAAATAAAATTAAAAATTATATCCCCCGAGAGCACCACAACGCTTTATGGCTATTATGGCTTGATAAATATTCCTATGACTGGAGGTACAGCAAAGATAAAAATTTACAAAAAGAGCTTCCAGCAAGGAAAACGAGCGCCTTGATCTTCACAGCAAATCTGGCAAAACCAGAAAAACTTGCAGAAGCCTGTAAAAATAAACTCGCCTTCATAGAACGACTGAGAAATTTCCACGGCGATAGATTAAGGGTTGTTGAACTTGTAAACGATTCAAAACTGATGCTTCATCTGGCGCGTTCAAATGTGCTGGAAAATGTGGGGCTTTATGCAGAGCGGATTACCGGGCTCCCCATAATTCCCGGGACTTCTTTAAAAGGCGCATTAAGCACGCTGGCATTCTGGGAAGCATTTGATAAACACGGCATTCTTTATGAGGATAAAGCTGGAAAGGAGAAAAACCATTTTAAAGAAAGGAAAAAATTAGATAACCTGGCTGAACGAATCTTTGGTGATAATTCAGAAAACGGCTCGCAAGGCAGCGGTAACATTGTTTTTGTTGGCGGTTTTCCCGCCTTGCCGCCCGAACTCGGGATAGACATTGTTAATCCGCATTATGATGAGAAAGGAAATGACAAGGAAAAACTAACTCCTAATACCTTCCTTTGTGTGGAGCCGGGAACGATCTGGAAGTTTGTGTTTTTTGCGCGCCCGGGCGCTAATGACTATAAACAACTTTTAGACCAGACAGAGAGATGGCTAAAAGATTGTTTAACACAAACAGGCATCGGCGCAAAAACCGCGGCAGGATACGGAAGGTTTAGAGAGGTTGAAGACGAGGACAGGCGAAACCTTGAAAGATTTTGGAAGAATATAGAAAACCCAAAGGTTCCACCCACTGGAACTGCACCAGGACCAAAACCGCATTCACCTCCACAGCCTCCTACTCCGCCACCTGATTTGACAGGCGATTATCCAAATGAACAATTTTTCAAAAACCTTATAATAAAAAATCTTGAATCATCAAGTTTTGAGGCTCTTAAAAAAGAAATAGAAAAACTCAAAAAGCCTGAAAATTCAAAGTGGCTACAAAAGTTAAAAGAGTATTTGGCAAAAAACAAAGAGATGCGTAAAAAACTTAAAGAAAAAGACTGGTTTCCAAAGGAGTGGATACAATGAACATCCAAACAGTTTCATTCAGGTTTAAGCTTTTGACACCCTGTTTTAGCGGCACTGCGATGGGCAAACACGGAGGCGCTGAGATGCGCGTTCCGCCAATACGAGGACACATCCGCTTCTGGCATAGAGTTTTATATAGTGCTGAAAGTTGCAATGAGGTATGGGGCAGCGCGAGTGGCGAGACTGGCAACGCAAGCAAAGTGGCAGTAAGGTTGTTTAATGATGGCACTATTTCAGAAAAAAAATTTTCTATTTTGCCGCATAAAGACAAAGGAAAGGGAACTGGCAATGCCATACCTCGCGGAGAAGAATTTGAATTTGAACTTCAACGGCTTGTCGGATGTTCCGACGACAACTGGCGAAAGGCTCAAAATGCAACAAAGTTATGGTTATTATTGGGTTCGCTCGGCTTGAGATCAAATCGCGCTGCAGGAAGTGTCTGGCCTGTAGAAAATTGGACGCCGAAAAATAAAGATGAATTGACAAACCAAATTAACCAGTTGGGATTAAAAGCATATTCAATTGCGCTTATTGGAAAGAAATCAAATAATGATAGTGAGACATTACGCGAGACTGCTTCGGACACAATCCGCAATAGAGCTCATTCTAACATTTTTGGTTCTATATCCCCTCGCAAACCATCTCCAACAAAATTTAAGGTAATAGAATTAGAAGATGGACTTTATTTGCTCGCGCTTGCGCCAAAAGAGACCGTATATTGTAATGACGGAAAACAGAGACTCATATTAGAAGAA
The DNA here is from genome assembly GCA_039793825.1 of Verrucomicrobiota bacterium. GTDB lineage: Bacteria > Verrucomicrobiota > Verrucomicrobiia > Limisphaerales > JAKPVM01 > JAKPVM01. The sequence goes on from JBAMMJ010000127.1 coordinate 29,324, forward strand.
GCAGAAAGACTATTAAATATGAAGCCAGATCCCGCGCGCTGGAGAGGATTAGGAAAATGGAATTATATAATCAGATAGAAAAACTCGGATAATGAATGCCGATCGGAATTACAAAGCCATACTAACATCTGTTGGTGGTTCACCGGCGCCAATAATCCACATTATTCATCAGCATAAACCTGAACATCTGTGGTTCTTTTGCTCTTATGATTCACGTAAAATAGTTGAGGACATTCTGAAGGAGGTTAAGAAGGACAACGATTATTTTCCAAACGTGCGTTTCATTGAAGTTGAACAATTTGAGACCCTCGGTCCGTGTTATTTAGAGCTCAGGAAGAAAATCCCCGAGCTTTTAAAAGAACACAGGGTCAACCCCGAAGAAGTGCTGGTTGATTACACAGGCGGAACAAAAACAATGAGCGCCGCCCTCGTCCTCGCGGCAATGGAAAGATTTTATAATTTTAGTTATGTAGGCGGCAAAGAACGGTTAAATAACGGACTGGGAGTTGTCATTGACGGAAAAGAAAGATGGATTTATCAGCAAAACCCCTGGCAAGAGTTTGCAATCCGCGATATAGAACGGGCGATTTATCTGTGGAATAACTATCTGTTTGAGGCAGCGGCGAAAATACTTTGGGATATCTCCAAAAAAGTCCCAGCTAAACTAAGGTTCGAAGCAATCGCTGAGTTTGTAACCGGGACTGAAGAGAGAAACCGTTTTAATTTTAATAAGGCTATAAAACATTTTAAGGCAGCAAATAGCAAGTTGCCATCATTATTCTATGACAGAAATGATTTTGGCTTAATTGATTTTGTGAAAAATTCGCTTCAGATTTGCCAGGAGTGCAGCAATAGGAATGAATATGTGGTTTTACGCGAACTACTTGATAATAGCCTGCGCACGGCAAAGCAGGGGCGTTATGATGATGCCACGGCAAGAATCTACCGGGCGATGGAATTGCAGGTTCAAATCTGGTTAAAAGAAAAAACGGATGGGGCATTCAAAAGTGGGCGATTTACGGAAGATATTTCTAAACTCCCCGAACCGTTGAAAAACCAGGAGTTTTGCAAACCAGACCGTAAAAACCAGATAAAACTTGCTTTAACAAACTGCATTCTTGCTCTCAATGCGCTTGGCGATAAACGGGTGGAGAAGATCATTGAAGATATGAATCAACGGGGCGAAAAGTCAAACTGGTACGGCGCCATTGAACTACGAAACTCTTCCATCCTCGCCCATGGACTTCGTCCCGTTACGGAAGACGGTTTTAATTCAATCAAGAATCGCGCCAGCGAGTTATTCGGTTTTGATCTGGAAAAAGAAGCTAATCCGATTCCGCCAATGGATGAAAACTGGTTTATATAGTCAGTATTGACTTAAAATTTTTAATGCAGTGGTATTATCCGCCTCTGGTAGGCGGTGGAATGAAATCCTATGTATACAGTAGTAAAAACTAAATTAAACCCGAACACAAAATGGTTATATACACAATAGCGTCAAAGCAAATCTGGCCACAGGTGCTCGCAGTGCTGCATCTTAAACCGGAGAAAGTCTTTCTCTTCCACAGCGACGACGAAGTAGAGTCAAAAAAGCCAGCGCAGCATCTAAAAAAATTTTTTGACAAATCGGAAATCGTGCCGAAGGGCAACACAAAACTATGCCCAATTCCACACGATGATTTTAGCAAGGTTGAAGAATCGTTTGACAATGTTCAGACTGAACATCAGATATCGCTGGATTCAATTGTGTTAAATTTCACCGGCGGAAACAAGTTAATGGCAGCCGCCGCATTCCGCTGGGCTGCAAAACGGTCTGTCCGTTCGTTCTATCTTGAAAAAGGCAACAAGATTTTCTGGTTTAATCCCTGTGATGGCGAGGTAAAGACCGAAACCGAAAATTTAGACGCCCATATCGCCGATTCCCTTAATCCGCTTGAAGTGTTACGCTGTCAACTTTTGAGTTCGGTTGTGGAAAGAGAAGGCGAACTAATTTCATTAAGCGACGATGGAATGAGCGAATCGGAAGAGAAATATTTGAAAATGCTAAAAAATGGCAATTACGATCCAAAGTGGCTAAAGCGTGAAGGTGAGTTGATTGAGGAAAAGAAGGATGGGGACCATCTTGAATTAAGGACTGCCGCCGCTTTATTAAAACTCGGGATTTGTCAAATCCGGCGGGGCGTTCAACTTAAGCCGAACACAGACGAAGGCGTCTCTTCAACTATGCCGCATACCGAGATTGACCTGCTTTTTATCTGGAACGGACGCCTCTGGATTGTGGATTGCAAGGACAGGATGAGCGAAGAAACCCTTTGCAATAAGTTCTATCAAAAAATTCGCAATATGTCCGGCGACGCAAAAGAGCTCTGGGAGAGGATTAAAGATATCGTGTCAAAGAGCCATTTCAAAATTTTAAAAGATGACATTGTCACAGCCAGGGAGGTTGGCGGACTTTACGGTAGCGTTATCTGTGTTAGGAAAAGCAATTTGAATGAAGAGATAGTTCAATATGCTAAAAGAAACGGTATTTATGTGATAAGCGCCAAAGATTTATACGGCGGACTTGAGTCAGTTTTATGCCGTTAATTAACAGGCGTAGATTCTATGACGTCGTTGGACGTTACAACACTTTTAACAACATTCAGCATTGTTTAAGGTTATTGGTAGAAGATTTAAGAAAAACCGGGTTAAGAATTGTCAAAATTTTAATAAGTTAAAATGAAAAAGAAAAAACAGACAAAATTGGCTGCTCAAAAAGTGGAACTGGTCAAAAATAAAACATTTCAAGACAATCGGGAGGTTGTTCTTCTTGCAGTGACGGGAATGTCTCCGGCTGTCCTGACAGAAACCATCTGGGCGCTTGCTCATCCAGTCCCTGATCCTGACAATTCTCCAATAATTCCGCACCGCGTTGTTGTTATTACAACCTCCAGAGGCAGAGAAGAAATAATCAAGGCATTATTCACAAAATCACCTTTGTTTGGCGATAAAACCGTCTGGGAGTCTTTGCGAGAACAATTAGCAAAAGAAGGCTTTGATGTGAAAGATAGATTGCTGTTTGGCACAACCGGCGATGACATCCGCGTCTTTACAAAGCCTGAACCGAGGAATAATCAGAACTACGAGCTGGACGATATTCGCACACCGGAGGACAACGAGGCAGCAGCAGATTTTATCTTAGAAAGCCTCCGCGCCTTTGTGGAGGACCCGGACAAAATTGTTATTGGTTCAATCGCTGGCGGGCGCAAAACAATGAGTGCGTTGTTGTATGCCTGTTTTTGCTTGATCGGACGCGACTGCGACCGTTTAACCCACGTCCTCGTCAACGAGCCCTTTGAACAACTTCGCGATTTCTTCTTTCCATCACAACCCGGTGCTGTAATTACTCATCGCGATGGTGGAAAATTCAATCCTGCCGACGCAAAGATTCAACTTGCGGAAATTCCTTTTGTTCCATTGAGATATTTATTCCAGCGCGAATTAGGTCGCCCGGCTGGCGGTTTTATGCGGCTTGTTGATACCTGCACATCAAATATTAAAAAGCAGATTGGCGAGCGAATCAGATTAACAGTTAACAGCCGTGAGCGTGAGATTGAAATCAATGGAACAATTATTAAACCAACCGCAAAGGAACATTGTTTAATGTTGTTTCTCTCCAACAGAGCAAAAGAGGGTGAACCTAATTTTCCGTCTTATAAAGAGGCAATTGACCCGCTGAATCAATATAGAGAGCAGCTCATTGAAACCGCGCCAAAAAACAACCCTGCAGACTGGCGATTTAGCCAATCTTTAAAAAATAAATACGACGAGGATGACCTTCGCAAACATATCTATTCATTAAAAGAAAAAGCCAGAAGAATTGGCGGCGAAGCGGCAAGTCTTGCGATGGTTTTGCCGGAGAAAGGCAGGTTCGGTTTGGAAATCCCCGGCTCAATGATTTTTATAAAATGATTAAGATCAGGCTGACGTAAATTGACGTCTGGGAAGTGGATTGGTTTTTGAGATGATAGTAAATTTACGGCGAGATTGGGCGGGTGTCCAATGAATCCTCCGCTCATTGGATAAAGCGCTCGTCTTCGCCAAGGAGGGGTGAGCGCAACCCGCCCATCTCTTCATAAATAAGTTAAATAATAAACTGCAGCGACTATGCCAACAGCCTGTTTAAACAAACCGTATTTGAAGGTATCGCTCGTGAGCGAACGTCTTGAAGTATACGAACGAGACAGCGAAAGAGGTGAAGATATACTTGTGCGGGAAATCCCGCTTTTTGATATTGAACGGGTTGTAGCCCATGAGTCTGTCTATTTCACCTCGCCTGTAATATCGGAACTTTTAACTCGCCAGATCCCGATTCTGATATTTTCATGGAGCGGGAGATATCTTGGTGGGTTTATGCCGGCGCAAAATCGGTTTGGATATGACAGACTCAGGCAATATAAGGTATCTATTGACAAAGATTTTCAAATCAAAATTGCGCAGAAGATAGTTAAGGCAAAAATTTATAACCAACGCAGAGTTCTCCAGCGGCTTTTAGCGAGCAAAACAGGGAACGGTTCAGGTTTTTCAGACGATGATGGGTGCGCAGATTTGGATGAATCAAATTTTTCAATAAACAAGAAAATCAACTGGGAAGATGTTGTTAAAAAGGCGATTGACCAGCTTGGTGGATACTTTAGCGAGATAACAAATTGCGGTTCAATAGATGAAATCAGGGGGTATGAAGGCGCGGCAACGGCTAAATATTTTCAGGCATGGTCAATGTTTCTGCCTGCTGAGTTTCCGTTTGAACAACGATCAACGCGTCCGCCGCTAAATCCTGTTAATGCCTGTATTTCATTTGCGGCAACTATTGTTTACGGCGAATGCGCGGCATTTGTTAGCGCGCATGGGCTTGACCCTGCCATTGGGGTTTTGCATACCACCGATGATGAAAGGCTTTCGCTGGCTCTTGATTTAATGGAACCGTTTAGACCAGCAATTGTAGAAGCGCTTACGCTTGATCTTTTTTCTCATAAAATCCTGAATAATAGTCATTTTGAAAGCAGAGAAGGTGGTGTCTATTTGACCGATGAGGGGAGGAAAAAATTACTCTTCCGGTATGAACGTCGTATGGAGAGACAGTTTATGTCAGAGACTGCAGGGCATCGCACAACATTGCGTCAACAACTGGAAAATCAGGCAATTATGTTTAAATCTTCTTTTGACGATGTAAAAAAGTTTGAACCGTTTTTGATAAACTAAATTGCTATGGATGATTGGTGGTTTCGGGCATTCCCGATTGTGCCTTATGAAAAATCGCCTCCAAAGGAGCCGAATATGCTAATAGTTGTTGCGTATGATATTAGCGACAATCGCCGACTCGCAAAAGTCGCTAAAGTCTGTGAAGACTACGGAACGCGCGTCCAGTACAGCGTATTTGAATGCCACCTAAACGAGTGGCAATTCATAAATCTGTGGACGCAGATACTAGAATTGATTGATGAAACACAGGATAGAGTGGTCGCTTATAAAATAGACGCAAAAAGCGCCAAACAAACTGTAACCGCAGGCACAATGGTCTGTTCCGAGAAATCTGTGTGCTACCTGGTTTAAATTTAAAAAATGATGTTTAAGAGGTAAAGATTATTGCTTAATGAAACCGATAAGTTTTGAATTGCCATTTATTTAAATAAAGAGGGTTTGATTTTTCTTTAATTGGATTGTGCCAGAGGTCAACTGTTTCAAGTTTATCCGTAGTTTTGCCGCTGAATTGAATTGTTTTCGCTTCATCGCTGCAGTTAAAAAAACGAGCGTAGATGTTGCCGTTGTTGACATACATCGCAGTAAGAAAAATATCCGGAGTTTGAATTTCAAGAAAATCCTTATTATTCAATGCGCTTCTTCCCGGCACTGCAATAACAGGGAATGAAAATTCTAATGCGCGGCGATGAATCTCGGCTTTTTTCCAGTCGCCTTCAAATGGTATAATTGCCAGAGACCACTCCCGTTCACCGTTCAGGATTTCGGTTCCCCATATATATTCTGTTGAAAACGCAAGCGGGATTGATAATATGCCGTTGCCTTCATTGACACTGCACATTGTTCCTTTGTTTGCCACGGCAATTCCGCCGCTACCGTCTGCAATGGCAGTCCAGTAATTTCCTTCAATGTATTTTCGCGTTGTGGTTTCAACACAAAAAGGAAAATCCCTGATGCCAATAAGATTCTCATTGTTAATAGTGTGGTTGATGATTAGTCTAAGTTTTTTCTCGTGGGTGAAACAGGATTTGCTATCGCGCGGATTTTGAGCGGGCTGACCAATTTTTTCGCCTGAAAACCGCGCTTTTATACGACATTCAATCCTGCGGCTTTCGGTTGGGAAGAACCATTGAATAGTGTAGCGAATTGTGCCTATATTTCCGCGCTCTTCCACACTGTATCCCGTATCAATTCTCTTAATCGTTACTCTTCCCTGACTTGTGTAGTTTGTTCCGTTTATCACGGCTTCAAGCCTGCCCGAATTTCCATTAATCTTAAAGATTGGTTTTCCGCCTGCAGTTGTTAAACTTGTGATGCCCCCTGTTTCTGAAACTTCTACCTTATAATATCTGGTAGAGAACGACAGGTTTGATAAGATTTGCGCAGCGGTATTTGGTGTCTTGAATGTTGCAAATCCAAGTGACGGGACGGATATTTTCCCTTG
>JBAMMJ010000127.1:36015-39125 GCA_039793825.1 Verrucomicrobiota bacterium
CCTTGAATTAAATGTCCATCAGGTGACTCAGCAATGAATTCCTCTCTTGCCCAGGGTAGTGGGTTGAACGCGCAAAAGTAGCCTTTTTCAGCCTCTTTTTTTGTAGAGTATAAATTTAGTATATCGCTAATCACCGAACGCGAGCGCGTCAGAGAGGTTATTAAAAACTCACGTCCTACGGTCCCCGGCGGTTGTGTGATCTGGATGTCGTGATGCTGAGCGACAAGGAGATTTTTCCAGGCGCTTGCGAGTTCATTTTCATAATATTCAATCTTGTATTGGGGCAGTTTAACGGAGTTATTAAGTTTGGCGTCCCGCAGTGCTTTTGCGAATAACCTCTCGGCAGTTAACACAGTCAATTCAGTTTTACGACAGAGGTTGAATAATTCATTGCCGCGATAACCCCATGGCATACGGTAACCAAAGTCATCGCATTTTGGGGAGATATAGTTGGTTGGGCGCGGCATTTTTTTAAATAAATCCTCTAACGTGACCCATTGATAATCTGGTCTGGTATCCAACTCAGCCACAAGTTGCTCCTTTTTGAGTCCGGTGTCGTCAATGCGCGAAGCGACGACTGGGGTAATATGCTTAAATCTGGCTCTAAAAGAATCCAGTGGAGCAGGGGATTCTTTGCTGGGGTATCGGGTTAAAATCCAGGTGTCTTCGGTGGTTAAACCATAAGGACCGGGCGGTTGCGCGCTGTAATTTGGGATTTGCCGTTCTTGATTAACGTATGTCGGCACGCACGGTATTGCTGAGCCATCAGGCGCTTGCCATAAGACAATTGGCAGGTCATATCCCGGACAATAGCCATACATCATAAAATGTGTTCGCATAAGAACCCCTTTAAAACCCGCCGATGTAAGAATTTGCGCAAGTTGCGGAAAACCCGCATGTTCAGACCAGGAGTAGTATTTGACATCGTAATCAAGTTGTTTTTTAACAGTCTCAACCGCATATAAGATTTGGCGGATGTTGCTTTCGTCAAGGATAAAGGCTGCAAGCGGCTGGCCATAGTTGCAACTTCCAATTGCAAGGCGGCCTTTATATTTTTGAAGTGCATTTTTTATCTCTGCCAGGATAGCAGGCTGGTTCTCCGCAAGCCAATCATACATCCATGCCTCGTTATCAAGCCCCATTTTTAACTTCGGATGCCTGTCAAACCATTCAAGGAGGGTTCTGAAATTTTGTATGAAATGTTCATACCCCCACAACACAACACCGCCGTGGTCATAACTGAGGACATAACAGATGTTGTTTGTTGAAGAAGAGGCGGCTGATTCAGCAGGTTTTGCATAATGAGTCTGAATTAATAATGAAGTAATAACAAATAGTGCCTCTATTTTTTTCATAATCTCAATTTGATAAGCCTATTTAGTGAAAAAACAAGGAATTAAATCAGGATGTTTTTATTGATTATATGATTGCGTAAGAATGGATATCCGCTCAGCAGGCTGTCAGGAGGGCTTGATGTCTTATAGTTCTTACTGTTTCTTTACGAAGTGGTACGGGAAATATTATTCTTTTTCGGATTCAAAATTATTCTCCATTCGTTCGGTTTCTTCCTGATAATATTCGGGTTTTAAAGTTCTTTCTCCTACAGGCGTGCCGAGCCGTTCTTCAAGATATTTAGAGAATTCAATACAGTCTGAACCCTTTGCGCCAAAAACCTCAATGGTTTGTGTTCCATCTTTATGAAGAGTTATTCTCATTTTTTTCATAGGTCAACTTCGTTCGGAAACAATGAGAACGGTATCGCCATTTTCAAGTGTTTCTTCTCGTTCAATTACCATATTTTGTTGGTGAATCTGGTCTTTGATAACGTTGTATGAATATTGTTTGGTTATTTTTTGAATGAAATCTTTTTCACGTATCCGTGTAAATGTTTCTATTGCCCACCAATCAGCTACGATATCGTAGCCGTTTTCAGTTTTTCTGAAACCGATTTCGTATTTACTGCCTGTTATGATTTTAATATCTACTTTAACCTGCGTGTTTTCGTAGCTTTCAACAAAAAGGTTGTCGCCGGTCTGATATTCAAGATTAAGGTCTTTAATTGCTTCTATCAACAGTTCGCGTTCTTTTATAATCGTTTTTATTTGCACAAAATGAGACATATTGAAAATTATAATAACTCAAAAATTACCAAATTGCACTCAAGAATTTTTAATTGAATTGGCAGATAATGTTCCTATCAATTCTTAAAGACTATAAAAACATCCTATCCTGTGAAGTTTCTTGAGACAAAATTTTATATTAAGAAACTAAAACTGCACAAATTTATAATTTTACTCCCTCACTTAACGTTTAAACTGGTAAAAACGTTTTAAACACGGCTGATGCTCCTTGAGCATTTGAATTTTTTTGTTGCTTTTTTAAAATCGCGGGCGTATTTGTGTAAATGTAAAAACATTCAAAACCATATCTTATGTCGCAAATCAGCTGTCCAAAATGTAATGAACTCACCAAGCGCGGTGGATACCAATGGTGGCAATATGTAGTCTCAATCATCTTTTTCCCAATCGGGCTGCTAAGTCTTCTGGCAGGCAGAAAACCGACAACCTGTCAGAAGTGTGGTTACACGTGGCAGGCGTAGTATTGATTGATAAATAATCACCATTAAATTCGGGTATTAACTGACCAAAATTTAATGCCATTCGCGCTGCGGTACGCCGCCCAATCAGGCGGACGTATTAATGTGTTTATTTGAAAAATATGAAAAAATCTTTTTTATCCATTAATTATGATTTTTAGTCTAGTGAGAATGAAGACAAATTACCTTTTTGATTTCTGTCTCAATCTATCCAGGGCAACGGCGGCAATGATGATTAAGCCGGTCAATATTTCCTGAACCCAATTTGGCAAACCCATCTGGGAACAACCCGAGCGGATGACCGACATAATGAGCGCGCCGACGATGCTTCCAAGCACGGAACCTTCTCCGCCGGACAGGCTGCCGCCGCCGATCACAACCGCCGCTATTACATCAAGCTCAAGTCCAACTGCAACAGTGGGGTCTCCAACGGTTAATCTGGAAAATTGCATAACTCCGGCAAGCCCGGCAAAAAGCCCGCAGATGGTGTAGATATAGACCTTAACCCGTTCCA
>JBAMMJ010000127.1:39135-40259 GCA_039793825.1 Verrucomicrobiota bacterium
CCACCATAACACCGCAAAGCATTGCTGTTTGTTCATTAGAACCAATTGCCACTGTATGTCTTCCAAGTTTTGTATATCTGAGGATTACAGCAACGATAATAGCCATAATTACAAGAATCCATACGCCAACGGGCACGAGCATCCATCTGTTTTCTGGGGAAAGCGAGGCAAGAAGTTCGTTTAACCAGGTCTCTGGCGCGTCCACTTTTTGTTCTTTTGAAAGTCCTTTTGCTGCTCCGCGCACAAGTAGCATCATACCCAACGTTACGATAAATGGAACTACCCGCAGTCTTGTGATAATAATGCCGTTGATGCTTCCGCAAATACTGCAAACGACCACAGCCGAAATTGCGGCAAGAAGCGGCTGCGGCGTGTCAAAAGCCTTTAATACGACAGCAATAACAACTGTGCCAAGGGCGACCATTGAACCGATGGAAAGGTCAATTCCGCCCATAATTATGACAAGAGTCATACCAAGCGCGCCGATTCCAACTATTGTTGTCTGGCGGGCTATCGTTTCAAGATTTCTAACCGAACGAAAACTTTCTGGTGCAATGAAAGCAAATAACAAAAACACAAATAATAGACCAATAACTGCCCCGGTTCTATCCAGAATCTTTGCCTTTTTAATGAGGTTAAACAGCGGCTCTATATTAGTTTTTTCAGCATTCTCAGCCATATAAATAAAGATATGTTTGATTCATAACACGCAACCATTATCTGTTTATCTGTTAAAGGGATTAAATAGAATTTTAATATCAGATTGGTGTTATTTAATCAAATTGTTTAGTTTGATTACTATAAACCTGGAGGATTCTTTCGGCTGCTTCTTTGACGCTACTGGCGAGTTCAGGCGGTTCCAGAACAACTGCATTACCACCCCAACTTAATATCCAGCGTTGAATCTCCACAAGACTTGACAATGTCAACCGCATCTCAACGCCGCCATCAGGAAGCTCAATTAATTGCTGCGATTCGTGCCACTTTTTTTCTCGGATGTAATCAGCCACATTTTCGTTAAATCGTATGACGATTGAATAATTTCCTGAACCGCAGTGAACCCCGAAACTGTCGCGTAAAAATTTTTGGACTGAAAATTTTAGTTTCTTTACAAATGATTCACC
>JBAMMJ010000127.1:40269-41068 GCA_039793825.1 Verrucomicrobiota bacterium
GTGAACCTTGCTGATTGTATTCTTGCAGGAACAAATGTGCGGATGTCTTTTCTAAGTTTGTCGTATGCGAATAAGAACCATTCTCCATTGATATTTGCAAGATGATAAGGTTCAATTACTCGGGTTTCTGGGGTGATTTGACCGGGCTTTTTGTAGAGGATTTCCAATTGTTTTTTTGAAGAGACCGCGGAGGCGATTTTTTCAAAGATTTCCAGGTTTATAACCGGCGTTTGTCGGAGCTGGAATGATATTGCTTGTTCCCAATCCGAGATATGAAGGGATATTTCTTCTGGCAACGCGGAAGCCATTTTTTTGAAGGCGCTGATGAGGGGTTTTTCAAAATTTGTCCCTCTGTATTGTTGGAGCGCTTTTTCCGCCACGAGCAGTGCAAAAAACTCGCCCTCGCTTATCTGGATGGCAGGGAAATTTTCAACAGGTTCCGTGTAGTAATAGCCATTTTTAACGTTGTCAAATTCAATCGGAAGCCCCATCCTGTCGCGCATAAATTCTATGTCGCGGTAGATAGATTTCGTTGAGACTTCAAGTTCAAGCGAAAGCCTGGTCGCATTCGGATATCTTCCAGAGGCAATTGCTTGATGAATTTTTATCATTCTTTCCAGTGGCGGACGCGACGCCGGCGATTTAAGACTGTTTTTGTCCTTTTCTTTCATAATTTATGTGGGCAAACAAAATGCTAACCACATTTTTAGAGACGACAAGTTTAATCTATATGGTAGTGTGCCGATTATACCGCTCAGTTCACACAAAAATTGCCATTTCGGTCTATGCTTAAATGCAT
>JBAMMJ010000128.1:0-5933 GCA_039793825.1 Verrucomicrobiota bacterium
GGCTCGGGTTTGTCTTTCTGTTTCAAGGTCTGATTTATCGTCACATTTTCGGTTTGTTTTGTATATTTTCCCGGCGGCAATTCTACTGTGTTAGTTATCCCCAACGCTGCCGCCACAGCCTTTGAATCCTTCACGGTGGAATCAATCTGCGTCGTTGCCCTTTGGGTTTTTGCCGAAGCCACAGAAGCAAGTACGCCTGAACGGGTATCAATCAGTTCGCGGTTTATATAAATTAAAAACCTCGGGCTACCCAATTTGGGGTATCCCTCTTTGAACCTGTCAATAACGCCTTTTGCCTGTTCAGGGGTTATCAACATCGGGGGAGGCGGCGCAGGTTTTTGGTCATACACATTCGTCCCTGCCGTTATTTCCTTCTTTTCCTGCTTTTTGTCGGTGGCGAAATAGATTGGTGGCGGCGGTCCTGGCTTACTCTGTGGCGCCGGTATTAAGTCTGCCAATAACGGCGTTGCAAGTCCGGCAATCAAAATTATTTTTATAGTTTTCATATCTCCTCTCTATTATTAGACGTCAGGCAAAATGTTTAATTCACCGCGCCTGTCGGACGCGGATGGTAAATTTTTTCGCCTTATCGTTCATAGAAACAAACTTGACGCTTTCCTGGGCGTTTTCATCCAGAATCAGGTTCACCCATGGTGTTTCATCGCCAGTGGAAAATCCCTGTTCGTCTTTAAAGACGCAATTAATCTGCACCTGAATCCGCTTTTTGATACGGTTGCGGACGTTTGCCGTAACTTCAAGTCTGCCATCCTCAAGAGTCCGCTGCTGGATTCCGGAACAGGTTACAGAGTTTTGAGTAGCCTTGTCCAGAAGCACAAACGGCTCGCGGTTTTCTATATCAAACTGACGCGTGTTTTTTGGCGGATATGCGCCAGTTTCGCAACCGGTTTGCAACGCAAGGCTCAAGCCGAGCACGCACGCTGAAATAATTGCAGTTTTGTTTTTCATAAGTTCATTGGAGTTATTGATTGATCGCTAATAAAGACCACTGTATCCCGTGGCGGCGGATAGACGGTAAAACTTATTGTTTTGTTAAAACGCCCATCTAACGTTGAGAACTGATTATAAAACTCAACGTTGATTGTATATCTTCCCGGCTGCATCCGCGCAGCGGCAAATCCGAGATATTGCGGCAGATTGTTCCAATCTCGGGTGTCTGCGGCTGGAGTTGTCGCAGCTGAAATAACCTTGCTCAATATTCCGACTCCGAGTGTTGCAAGTCCGGCTTCTTGAGTCTCTCTCCGTGAGGCAAGAACCGCGCCACCAATGATTGCCACATTTCCAACATTATCAGTCGTTTCTTTAAAAACCGCTTTATTTGCCAGAATGTAATCCATAACCCTGCCGCCGCGCGTTGTAGCCTGGAAATTTAAATCATCATAAGGATAGATTCTTATAGTTGCATCGGCTATCTTTATAGCCGCAGATTTCACAGGCGATTGATAAGTGCGAAACCGCAACTGCTCTCCGTATTGCCCGGTTGCGTATTTTGTTGGACCCGGACCAAACTCAACAAAAAACAACACATTCGCCTGTGGATCATAATCTGGTGGGGTAAAGTTTTTTGCCGATTGTCGCGCGCGTTTTAAGGCATCTGAACCGTCGCCGCCAAGTTTTACCGTTGCAAGCCCGTCCAGATAATCAAACAAAACCCAGTCGTTCGCGTATGTTTTATTTTGCGTGTCGCTATCCATCAATTGGGCGCTTCGGAAACAGGCGCGGGCATTATCAGGTTCTCCGTCCATCCAGTAGAGAATCCCTCTGTAATAATACGCCATTGCGCGCTCGTAAGGTTCACCAATAAAAACCTTTTGTTCTTCCTTCCCAAAAATTCCGCGCGCCTTTCGCGCATTTTTATCAGGACTCATCATAGCATTGAGCGTTAGTAATGCGTCGTCAAGCAACTGTTTTGCCTCTGTAAATCTACCATAGCGCATCGCCGTGAGCGCAGTTCGGTATTGCCAGAGCACTTTGTCTTTAAGCGGCGATCTTTGAACCATTTCCATTCCAGCAGCCACCGGGTCCGAACTTGCCGCTGGCTGTTGAAACCGTTGCTGATAAACCTGCGTTGTAGTTGTTTCGCAACCGCTAAAGACCAACACGGCTATAATAAAAAAGTATAGATATATCTTTTGCCACATTTACATTAGCCCGTTATTTCAAACAACAACCTCTTCGCTTTATCTATAAGAAGCGTCTTCAAGTCCTTGTTTCTTGATCTCTGCTGAACCCTCCCAGATTATTTCGCTTGTGCGGGCATCAATTAACTGAAATGTGTAAAGCACATAATCGCTGGTGCCTTGCGATGTTCTGGTCGTAAGGCTTGAGAGTTTTCCTGTCAAAAAGAAATCAGCACCTTTGAATTCTACCACATTCGGATCAGAACTTGATGTCACCTGACCGGTTTGTTTCAATGTTCGTTCCCGCTGCAACGTGTTCATTCTATCGCGTGCCAGAAACCTGACTTTGCCAGCGGCTTTTTCATTTAGCTGGGCGCGGATTCTTTCAAGGAAGATGTCTTTGTTGATCGGAAAGCGGGTTTCATTAATGATCGGGTCAAGCACTATTCGCGGCGTCCCCTGCGCACGCATAATTTCCGGACAGGACAGAATGCCTCGCGCCATCTTGTCCGTTACGGCAACTAAATCCTGCGATTCAATCCCGGTGCCTGCTACAAATCCCTGTTCGTCAGGTCTCATAACCGTTACAGGCACGCCGGAGGGATTTTTTACCGTGCTCGCGCACCCGGCCCCAATCAGTATAGTTCCGACAATAATTCCTAAATTTAAAATTGTTCCGCTCTTTTTCATATAAATCCTTGTTTTAAAATATTAATTACCTCTCGTAATATACCAAATATTACCGTCCAAACAAACTATTTGCAGGCGCCATCGGGCTGGATGAAGCGGGGTGATAGTCAGGCAGTGGTTGCGAAACCGGTTGTAAAGTCCTCTGGCTGGATTGCTGTTGTGGGGCTGATTGCTGAACCTGTTGCGCAACAGGATAATAAACCGTGGTGGCTGGTTGCACAACTACTGCACGCTGTTCCCTTAATCGCGCATTCTGTTCGGCAATCGTTCCCAGAACAAGCCCGCTTGCGGCGCCTATCGCTATTCCTTCGGCAGTTTGCCGATGATGATTGTGTCCGATAACACCCCCCACAATGCCGCCAAGTATGGCACCACCAACAGCATAGTTCGGACGCGACGGTTGAGTTACATAGGTTGTTGTATATGCCGGGGCATAAACAACATTTGGTGCAGGCGCGTAAACCGTTGATACTGTGGCTGGTACGGGAACCTGAGTAGCCATATAGCGGGCGCGCTCCCGCTCATTGTGAACAATTGAACCAAGCACAAGCCCGCTTGCGGCACCGATTGCAATCCCTTCGGCGGTTTGATGGTGATGGTTATTCCCGATAATTCCTCCGACAACTCCACCTAATAACGCGCCTGTTAAAGATTCATTTGAAAAAATCTGCGCTTTCGCTGGCAGCGCCAGCATCGCAACAGCAATCAAATTTATTAAATTTTTCATATATCAAGGCTCGTTGCCTTTCTATTTATTTAGACGCTAAAAGTAAAAAAACATTCACATGCGCTCCTGGTCTTGTAATTTAACCCGGACCTTTCTTTTTTCTCCGCGCTTAATTTGAACATTTTATGTTCAATAAAACACCCCAAAGGTTTAATACACCTTTGGGGTGAAACTCATTGTTAATTGCGCTTTATTCCAGTTCAACCTCGCCGCAGAGGTGGGTTTCAATTCCTAATTCAGCGAGCGCGGCGGCTTTTATCCTGCAGGCGCGATGAGCCGCCTTCTTATTCGGCGCGTAAACAACCTGAATATGATTTGCCTTGTGGCGCGCCATCATCTGGTCGCGTGTGATCCCCTTTAACACAGCGTGCATAATAGGCCATTGCGGTGTGGTTTCACGCCAGCGTCGCTCGGTCTCTTCCTGCGGCAATTTTACGACTTCGGCAACCCCAATATCGCAATGGAGTCGGTTATCCATAACAAAAATCCTGCTCCAGACAATCCAGCCGGGTTTAGAAATCCCCTTCAAAGTTCCGCCGCCCAGTTTGAAATACATAGGCGGTTGCCGTTCGCTTATTGCGCCTTTGTATCCACCTATGAAATGCGCCGGTGGCGCCGCGCCGGAGATCAAAAACACCCATACATAGTCGTCTATTCCATCGCCCTTGTAGTGCTCGCCCCAGCGGACATCGTGGAGTGTATTTTCGGGATCGAGCCCAAGTTTTCGCCACAATTTATAAGTAATCAATCCATCAAGCCCGGCGCATTCATCCACTTCGTTAAAGTGTGGCAACGCCTCGTTTTCATATAGAATTTTTCCCGACTCTGACTTTGCCGGCGGTCTATCAACATTATTTAATAATCCTTCAACAAGGTCGCTCGCCGGACACAAATCTTTCAACCCCTGCTGATATTGAATTCCAATTGTGGAGCAACCAAATTCATCGGCAATTCGTAACGCCGCTATGTACATCTTGCATTGCTGGAGGGTTTGATTTTCGGTCAACTCAGTCTCTTCAGATTTGCCCCAATTAAATTTCATTCCTTTTTTCAATAGCCAATCTAAAGTTTCGCGGGCTTCTTCATCCTTTATGGTCAACATTCTTGCGTATAATGTAGATTGACTCAATCTTTCCTTGAAAACGCCGGTCTGGTGCAACAATTCATCCGGAATTATCGCGTTATACATCCCCATACACCCCTCATCAAAGACCCCCATAATAGACTTTTGCCGCCTAAACTCCTGAGCAAACTCTCGTCCGGCGCTTTCGTCTTCTGGTGGAAGTTTCAAAAGTTTCAAATCTTTAACATGACTCTGGTCGTGAGTAACAACTCCATCCTTTAACCACTGTCGGAGTCCGTTTAAGAAATATTTATCTTTAAAATTCTCGCTCCATAATGTGCTGTAGCGGATTCCGGCTTTTGTCAATGAAGCGTTTAGATTGAGCATCCCTACAAGTCCGGGCCACGTGCCGCTCCAGTTCGCAACAGTCAAAATCGGACCGCGATGCGTCCATAGCCCTGACAAAACGTGATGGCTATACTGCCATACACTTTCAGCCACAATCAAAGGCGCGTTCGGGTCAATTGAGCGAAACACCTCAATCCCCATCTTCTGGGAATCAATAAATCCGTGCCTCTTCTTTTTGTCATAAGGGTGAGCACGAACAATTTCGTAGCCTTCTTTCTTCAAAGCATCGGCAAGCGCCGCTTCCATCTTCTCCTGTTCAGCCCAACACTGCTGATTTGCCTCCAGACGCAAATCGCCGCTTGCCACCAAATAAACCTGATTCGGCTTCAATCTCTTCATTGCTTTCATAACAAAAAAAGATTTAACTTTAAACCAATGATTATTACAACAAAAATCAACCCTGTTAACGGCGGTTACTGATAGAGAAGTGATGCTTATCGTTGAAATCCACAAAAAAATTAATGGTGCGCATAGCAGGACTTGAACCTGCACGGGTTACCCCACTACCACCTCAAAGTAGCGCGTCTGCCAATTCCGCCATATGCGCACCCGTTCAATATTATATAAAATGCATTTTTAAGATTTTGCAAGTGGAATTTTCTGAAAAAGATAGCCTTGCCCGTTTTAGAATCAAATAATGTCGCACCATTTTTCCGGTTGATACAATAAAAAACTATGTCAATAGTTGAATCGCACAAGATAATTAAATAAATCTTTCATAAAAATTATATGAAAATAGAAATATTCAGATTCGTGACTCTACCGAGAGTTCATTTTAAAATAACCGAAATTTCAACCTTCCCCCTGTTATTGGCTATTTATTTTCTTTCCTGCTCACCGACTATTTTTGGCTGGGAAGCGGTGAAAGGAAAGATTATGACGGAATGGTCGGGGTCAATCTCTCCAG